>CAXBCS010000009.1:0-96715 GCA_963974305.1 uncultured bacterium | reverse complement strand
TCGAGGTCACTTAAAGCGAAAAGTCTGCATGAAAATGCAGACTTTTTTTGTTTACAAGCGCGTCAAGAGCCATAGGCTTTTGAAAGAGATTGTAAACTAAAAAAGTACATCGCTTTTCCAGCGATGTATACTTTTCATTTTCAAATAGGAGCTCACTCTGGATGTGCGTAGCAAATCCTGTCAAGGCTTCTTTAATTCAAAAGTTCAAATTCAACTAGTCTAATTTGTTTCTTGAAAGTATAACTCTGGATGTGCGTAGCAAATCCTGTCGAGTTAAGACACTAAAGAAGTCACAGTCTTTTTAAGAATGTGGTTTTCTTTTTTACGCGATGTCGAAAGCCATAGGCTTTTGAAAGAGATTGTAAACAAAAAAAGTACATCGCTTTTCCAGCGATGTATACTTTTCATTTTCAGATGGGAGCTCTTTCTGGATGTGCGGAGCAAATCCAATCATTTCTGCTTTACTTCAAAAGTTATCTCTCGATTTGACTAAACTGTTTTCTTGAAAGAATTATTCTGGATGTGCAGAGCAAATCCAGTCGAGCTTCTTAGACCGAATAACAGCTATTTCTGTAGCATCTTTCAATTTTCAGATGGGAGCTTTTTCTGGATGTGCGTAGGAAATCCAGTCATTTCTGCTTTATTTCAAAAGTTATCTCTCGGTTTGACTAAACTGTTTTCTTGAAAGGTTTATTCGGGATGTGCGGAGCAAATTCAGTCATTTCTGCTTTAATTCTAAAGTTAGCTTTCTTCTCAATGTTTCACTTCTTTCTCCTTAAAGTCTCATCCTGATATGCGGCTAAACTTCAAAATTTTCGTTATATTCACTTGTGCATAACGCTTTGTGATGATAACAGTAAAAGAAGCATTAAATCTAGTAAGAAAACATTCCTCAACTGCAAAAGGTAGTAGGTCTATTGATGTCGTTTCCTCTTATGGCTCTATCCTTTCAGAGGAAATAAATGCGCCTATATCCTTACCTTCTTTCAGACAATCAGTAATGGATGGGTATGCTATACGTTTTCATGCCCAGAATTCTATTAAAAAGGATAGTGACCAGCTCAGTTTTATGGTTGTAGGCGAAATAAAAGCAGGAGATGCTATGGATGTAATATTAAATCCTGGAGAGGCTGTTCGCATTTTTACAGGCGCTAGAGTCCCCGAAAATGGAGATGCTGTGGTTATTCAAGAAAAATCTATCATAAAAAATGATCACCTACTTATCGGCAAATTGCCCAAGACTGATGAAAATATTAGAAAAATAGGAAGCCAAATTCAAAAGGGAAATCTAGCACTTGAAAAAGGACATTACATAAATCCCGCGTCTATAGGTTTACTTCGAAGTTTGGGAATTGAGAAAGTTGAAGTTTGTGAAAGCCTCAAAGTTACTGTGGTCGTTACAGGTAACGAATTAGTGAGCCCAGGGAAGCCACTAGCCATTGGTGAGATCTATGAAAGTAATAGTGCTGTGTTAAAAGCTGCATTGTCATATCAAGGAGTTAAGGAAGTGAACATATTATATTCAAAAGACACTTTAGAAGAAACGCAATTAGTTTTGGAGAAAGCGTTAAGTCGGTCTGATCTCGTCTTGATAAGTGGAGGTATATCTGTTGGAGATTACGATTTTGTTGGGCAAGCGCTTCTCAATTTAGGAGTGCAGGAAATATTTTACAAAGTTCTTCAGAAGCCTGGAAAGCCATTGTTTTTTGGAAAAAAGAATACTTCTTATGTTTTTGCTCTACCGGGGAACCCTGCTTCTACCCTAACTTGTTACTTTGTATATGTGACGCTATTAATTGACATATTAAAAAATTCAAATCACCTAGGTTTACTGCGCTTACAGTTACCAATTGCCCATTCTTTTACAAATTCATTTAAGCGTGCTTTGTTTCTTAAAGCCCGTGTTAATAAAGACCAGGTGTCTGTATTAAACCAGCAGAATTCCTCAACTGTTATCAGTTTTGCCTCTGCAAATGCATTAGTATACATTCCTGAAGATGTTGAAAACATCAATAAAGATGATCTTGTAGAAACCATAATCCTACCGTATGGAAGTTCAAATTAGAAATAGGGTTTGGCTCGAAACTGAGGGCTCCAAATTTATGGGTAAAGGCCATTTACAGCTTTTAAAAGCCATTGAAAAAACAGGGTCGCTTTCAAAAGCTTCCAAAGAAACAGGAATTTCTTATCGCAAAACCTGGCGATTGATCAATCAAATTAACAGCTTGTCTAAAAACGAGGTGGTTCATTTACAAAAAGGTGGTGCTGGCGGCGGCGGCGCAACTGTCACCGATTATGGAAAAAAATTACTCAGTTTCTTTGAGAACGTTCTCCTTGAAAGTCAACGAGTACTTGATACACAATTAAAGGAGCATCCAGGATTATGGGACTAGAAACGCCATTTATGATCTTATTTTTGATACTCCTTCCCGTACTCTCTTTTTTGTACGCTAGTGTGGGACATGGAGGCGCCAGTGGGTACTTAGCGCTGATGGCGCTTTTCAGTTTTCCTAATACTACAATGAAACAAACTGCCTTGTTGCTTAATTTATTCGTTGCAGGAATAGCGTTCTATCATTACTATAAGGCTGGACATTTTAGAAAAGGCCTTTTTGTTCCTTTTGCTGTTGGCTCCATTCCCGCTGCATTCATTGGAGGCGCTATGCATGTCGAGCCTTTGGTATACAAAAAGATACTTGGCTTGCTTTTAGTTTTTGCTATTGCTCGAATTTTTTGGAAGCAAAAGTCGAGTAACGCATCTACCAAAGATGTCAAATTTGTTCAGGCCTTACTACTTGGTATTGCAATAGGATTCTTTTCAGGACTCATTGGGATAGGTGGCGGAATTATATTAACACCTATTATCTTGATTTTGCATTGGGGTAATATGAAGGAAGCAGCTGCAGTATCGGCCTTGTTTATTTGGGTAAACTCCTTTTCGGGATTGCTCGGTCAATTTAGTAGCGGCGTGACCTTATATCCTATTGCGGGTTTAATGGTTGCGATTGCTGTTATGGGCGGACTCGCAGGTAGTTATTTGGGAAGTAACAAGTGGAACAACCGTGTTTTAGAATATTGTTTAGGCATTGTTCTTATAAGCGCCTCGGTTAAATTATTATTTTTTTAATGGAAATAAAATTGAAATATCACGGCAGACTCACAGAAGTTTTTGGCAAAAGTCAGGATACCATTACTGTAGTGGCTATAACTGCCGAAGACTTGAAGAAAGAACTTAAAGGGTATGATTTGCGCTTTCGCGAAAGTGTATTTCAAATTGCTCAAAACAATAAAATTATAGAGGGATCAGATATTCTCACGACGGCAGCTGTGGATATTTTCCCCCCATTTTCAGGCGGATGATGAACGAACGTTATGCACGACATATTAGTTTAAGTGAGGTAGGCCCAGCTGGTCAAACTAAGCTTTCTCAAGCCAAAGTTCTTGTTGTGGGTGCTGGTGGCTTAGGGTGCCCTGTGCTTCAATATCTGGCAGCTGCTGGAGTTGGCACTATAGGAATCGTAGATTTTGACAAGGTTTCACTATCCAATTTACAGCGGCAAATCTTATACAAGGAAAATGACATAGGAAAAAACAAAGCGCTCATTGCAAAAGAACATCTAGAAAGCCTTAATTCTCAAATTGCTATTTATGCTTACCCTGTCCTTCTCGATATAAAAAACTGTTTGGAAATCTTACCAGCATACGATCTCATAGTTGACGGTACAGATAATTTTCAAACGCGATACCTCATTAACGACCTCTGTTGCAAACTCAACAAACCAATGGTATACGGTTCTCTTTACAAATTTGAGGGGCAAGTATCGGTATTCAATTATAAGAACGGACCGTCATATCGTTGTCTCTTTCCGGATCCACCAAAACTGGGTGAGGTACCTAATTGTAATGAAATCGGGATTTTAGGTGTGCTCCCAGGGCAGGTTGGACTATTACAAGCTACAGAGGTGCTTAAAATAATACTAGGTGTTGGAGAAATACTGAGCGGTAAAATGTTATATATAAATGTATTAAACCACTCGCAACGCATTATTGCCTTTAATAAGAATGAAAAGATAATAAGAGAAATTAAAAATACTGATCTGCAGTTAATAGATATTAATGATTGCTATGTGTCTCAAGAGATTTCTCTTTCAGATATAGATATCGAAGAAAAGAACTTATGGGTTGATGTACGGGAACTGGAAGAAGAACCTCAAGTTGATATTAAGGGTCTGAGAAGAATCCCTTTTTCACGACTATTATCAGAATTGCAATCCATCTCTAACTCTCAAAAGAAAATCCTTTTTTGTCAATCGGGTGTTCGCGCGAGGGAGGCTGCACAGGTATTGATTAAGAATAATATTAGTGAAGTGTATGTATTAAAAGAAGGAGCCCACGCACTTCACTCCTATTTAAAATGAATTATATGAAAGAACATAAGGTCAAAAACATATTTGTAAAAGGAGCTATTACACCAGAAAAAATTGCTCAGTCTATTGCAAACCACCAAACCAAAACTGGAATTGGCGCTCATGACATTTTTCTAGGACAGGTACGGGCAGATGAAATTGAAGGAAAAAATGTAAGCGCGATTGAATTTACCGCCCAAGAAGATATGGCAAATACAGTTTGTCACGAAATAAGAGAAACAGTATTTGCAAAATATCCACTACACTGTATGCACATCTATCACAGTTTAGGTAAGGTAAATGTAGGTGAAATCTGTTTTTTCGTTTTTGTATCATCTGCGCATAGAGAGGGTGTTTTTGACTCTCTCCCTTTTTTGGTTAACGAAATAAAAGCGAAGGTTCCCATTTTTGGAAAAGAGATTTTTGAAGATGAAACCCATCAATGGAAATTAAACAAATAGTTATGGTAGATATCACGCATAAAACCAATACCCTACGCATTGCCACGGCCCAGGCCACAGTCACTGTGAGCCATCGTGCGACCATTGAGGCTATAGAAAATCAAACAGTTCCCAAGGGTAATGTTTTTGAAATGAGCCGTGCTGCAGGACTTCTAGCTGTTAAGAAAACTCCAGAAATTCTTCCAGATTGTCACCCATTACCCATTGAATATACTGGCATTTTTTATGAAATAAAGGGATTAAATATTATCATTTCCTGCACTATCAAGACCATATATAAAACAGGAGTCGAGGTTGAGGCTATGCATGGGGCGAGTGTTGTTGCTCTAAATCTATATGATATGCTCAAACCAATAGATAAAGGAATTGAGATTAATAACATCAAACTGCTAAATAAAAAGGGCGGCAAATCAGATTACAAATTAAAAAGTCAAGACCTTAACGCAAGCGTAATTGTATGTTCAGATTCTATCTCGCAAGGTAAAAAAGAGGACAAAGCTGGAAAAGCAATTATTGAAAAACTAGAGAATCATCAGGTTAAAATAAGAGATTATTTCATTATTCCAGATGAAATTGACGACATTCAGAAAACAGTTAAAGCACAAGTAGCACTTGGAACATCCTTAGTTATTTTTACTGGAGGTACAGGATTGTCACCAAGAGACCAAACACCAGAAGCTATAGCTCCATTAATAGAGCGCAGAATTCCTGGAATAGAAGAGGCTATACGAGCCTACGGACAGGATAGGACTAATTATGCAATGCTCTCCAGAAGTATCGCAGGTTTAATAGGTAATACGTTAGTTCTTGCTGTTCCAGGATCAACAGCCGGTGCAAAGGAATCGATTCAGGCCGTTTTTCCAGCAGTATTACATCTTTTTGACATTATAAAAGGCGCAAACCACTAATGAAAGAAATAAAAAATATACTGACAGATAGTTTTGGCAGAAAGCATAATTATTTACGCATCTCCCTTACAGAACGTTGTAACCTAAGATGCTCCTATTGCATGCCTGTGGACGGCGTACCCTTGACTCCTAAGGCACATTTAATGAATGCCGAGGAACTTTTTGAAATCGCCCAGCTCTTTGTAAAAGAAGGTGTAAATAAGATAAGGCTTACCGGAGGTGAACCTTTGGTGCGTAAAGATTTTCCCGAAATATTAAAAAGCCTAGCAAGCTTGCCAGTTTCTATTTCAATAACATCAAATGGAGTTGGTATAGAAAGGCATATACCTCTATTAAAAGCACATGGTGTCAAAAGCATAAACCTAAGCCTGGATACCCTTGACGCCCATAAATTTAAAAAAATTACCTTCAGGAATTATTTTAAAAATGTGTTTGAAAATATTTTCAAATTGATTGAAGCTGGGATTAAGGTCAAAATCAATGTGGTGCTCATGAAGGGTATCAATGATGATGAGATTATCGATTTTATTGAGTTTACAAAAAAAAATCCTGTTAATGTTAGATTTATAGAATTCATGCCATTTGACGGAAATAACTGGAATCGAGAGAAGACAGTTACTTTAAATGAAATTCTTGAGCGATTAGATTCCGCTTTCGCGAAAGAAAAAATCATAAGACTAGCTGATGCTCCCAACGATACAGCTAAAAACTATAAGATTGAAGGTTATGAAGGTGAATTTGGGATTATTAGTACAGTGACCAATCCGTTTTGTGATTCGTGCAATCGGATGCGATTAACGGCTAATGGACAACTTAAAAATTGTCTTTTTTCGGCTACAGAGAGTGATTTGCTAACGCCATTTCGTGAAGGCAAGAACATCAAGCCTATCATTAGAAAAGCAGTACTGGGGAAGTTTGCAATGCGAGGTGGCCTCAATACTCCTGAACAATTTAATGATCCCAAAGAACACAGTGAAAATAGGAGTATGATCAGGATTGGCGGCTAACCGCTTTCGCGAAAGCGACTGGAGTGTCTATATCGTCTATAACATCTCCTAGATTTATATAGGTTATCGTTTTCTGGTATTTTCTAGTTAGCTTTTTTGCGCCTTCATCCCCATCCTGTTCCATCATTTCCTTGAAGTAACATCTGTCAAAAAGGACTGGAGGTCCTGACCAACCCTCATCTGATTTTGAACAGATAATCTGTTGCTCATTAGGAACAAACGATTGTATAATCATTTTGAAATGTTCCACTTGCAAAAAAGGTTGATCGACAAGAGCAATAAGGATTCCGCTCACTGATGGCGACTGACTTATTACTTCTTTTATTCCATAAGCAAGGGAATTACCCATCCCCTTTTCCCAACTTTCATTGATGCATATTTGAAGAGGCAAATCTTGAATCAAAGGTGCTATTTTAGCTGCGTGTGCACCCAGAACCACACAGAGTGGTAGATCTGTTTGGAGTAAGGTATTTATTTGATGTTCAATCATAGATTGTTCTTGCCATGGCAAGAGCTGCTTTGCTCGTTCCATCCTGCGTGATGCACCAGCGGCAAGTAAAACTATGGCAACATTTAACTTACTGTTATTTGGCTTTTTCACGGGATAAAATTTGTTCCTTGGCTTGGGTAACCTTCATAATTTCGGCAATAATAGAAATGGAGATTTCTTCTGGAGTAACTGCTCCTATTGATAAGCCCGCCGGACTGTGAATAGCTTCAAGAAAATGGTCTTCAAGTTCTGGGCAGAATTCTAATAGATCATTTTCCAACTGGTATTTTCGCTTTGAAGATCCTAAAATCCCGATATATGACAGATGATGTACTGATAATTTTATTAGATACTGCAAATCATATTGATAGCTATGCGTCATAATAACGACCGAGGTATAAACATCAATACACCCAAAATCAAAACTGTCTGGATTTGAAAGGTGAAGGCTTTTGGCTTTAGGAAAATCTGTATTGGATTTTATACTTTTCGCAGAAGCGAGAATAACTACCTCCCACCCTACAAATGCTGCAGCTTCACATAATCTCTCGGCATCGTGCTCAGCTCCAATAACGATGAGTTGATGATTAGGCAACACGGTTTGTCGAAATACTAAGTGATCTTCTGGGTCATTTTTTAAAGTGTTCTTAATGAAAAGTTCTTGCCCCGTTTGTGTCATCTTAAAATAACTACCAAAGTTTCCTTCGGCCTCTAGGGCTTCTTTGTAATGGGTGATGATTTCAAGTGGTTGTCGGTCGTTGAGAAATGAAACTAATTGAGCCACCTTTTTAGTTTCTAGTGTAAAAGCTTCGATCAAAATGTAGAGAAAACCTTCACAACCCAACCTAAATCTACCGTCATAAGAAATGATTTTAGGTACTCCAGATTGAAACACTGAAAGGGCTTGTTGATATACTTCTTTTTCAACACAACCACCACTTATTGCGCCGCTCATTGAACCATCTTCGGCGATGAACATACGCACCCCTGGCTTCCTATAAGATGATCCCTGTAGTCCAACTAATGATACTAAAACCGTTTTAAGACCTTTTTGCTTTGTATTCTCATAAAAAAGTAAGCCTTTTTTGAGTTCGAAGGATTTCATAGGCATAACAATTTTAACTTATTTGCCGGGTATGATGGCACCATTCTTAAACCAGGTCTTAACTGCTTCCTTAAAATCTTCTTCAGAAACGGGTGGTTTTACACGAGCTGTCCCATCCGGATGCGTTCCTGGATTAAAGGCCCATAGAACCAATTCATCCTCGGTTAAATGTTTCAAGATATCTTCATAACTACGATTCCCATTATTTTTTGGGTTTAGCATCGATTTGGCGATCTCTTCTCTTGTAAGATTATCCCACGCCATAGAAGCTGGAGCAAGATCCCAATGAGGTGCTCCCGGTTTTCCAGAGCTTAAGTCATTTTCTTCTCCGTGACAGGCCGCACATAAAAGCGTTTCATATGATAAGTTACTTTCTGCACCGTCCATTCCAAAAGGATGTGGAATTGCATTCATTCCTCGTTTGGGAATCCTATCGCTAGGATGACAGTTAATGCATCGTGGATGTGAAATTACATCCATCATGGTGTCGAAAGCCTGTTGATTGCTAATTTCTATTTCGTTTATAAGTTCATAACCCTTACTATCATCTTTGATTGTAAAACCTACTAGAAAAATAGCTCCTAGTAGCCCTAGAAGCAGAAAAGTTTTTTGGCTTATTTTCATAATCAGATGATTGTATTATTTTGTTATTTGAATTATCCTTTAAAGGTTTTGTCTTGCATTTCCAATTCTTTAATAAAAGGTTGATTATACACCCGCTTCCCTGTTGCTTTGTAAAGTGCATTTGCCACTGCCCCCATTATAGGTGGAAATGGGGGCTCCCCAAGTCCGGTGGGATTGGTATCGCTTTGCACAAAGTCTACTTTTACGTTGGTAGGAGCCTCACTATGACGAATCAATCGGTAGGTATCAAAATTCTTCTGTTCTGGTGTTCCATCTTTAAAGGAAATGGCACTGTACATTGCATGACCTATTCCATCTATAGTTCCGCCTTGGACTAAATTTTCAGCTGCATCAGGATTTACAACAATACCACAGTCTACAGCACAATAGACATCCTTTATTTTGGGTTTATTATTTTCCATTACGAGATCCAACACCTGGGCAACATATGAATTGTGGCAATAATAAGCCGAAACACCTCGACTCACACTAGATTTTGCAGTATCCCAATTTGCTGTTTTACGGACTAATTTTAAAACACCTGCATATCTAGCGGCATCATAATCATTATTTTCTCCCACGGGATTTTTCTCAGCTTTTTT
Source organism: uncultured bacterium (assembly GCA_963974305.1). GTDB lineage: Bacteria > Bacteroidota > Bacteroidia > Flavobacteriales > Flavobacteriaceae > Dokdonia. The sequence continues at coordinate 87,112 of CAXBCS010000009.1, read as the reverse complement.
CAGTAGCTCAAGGCGAAAATCGATAGGGTCTTTTCCCATTTCTTCGGCCAACTCGTCTAAAAAGCTCTGTTCTGCCCCTGCTATAAAATTAGAACGCGGAGCACGGAAAGCACCTGTAGTTATATTAGAATCCAGCGACCATGTTTCTGCAAGGTAATTATCTATAGCACCTGCTGGGAAACGATTTGCAGCCAGAGGACTCTCAGGTATACCACCTGCAATAACATGAAAACCGGTCAGTTCATTTTTATCATTTAGAGCGGCCTTATAGGTTGCGTAATACGCAGGTCGATATACACCATTGGTCATATCATCCTCCCGAGTATACACTAATTTTACAGGAGCACCGATTTTGTCTGAAATTACAGCAGCTTCTACTAAGAAATGACCGTACAATCTTCTTCCAAAACCACCACCCATTCGAGTCATTTTGATATCTATATTCTCTAGGGGAATCCCTAGTCGTTCTGCGACACTTTGCTCCATTATTTCAGGAGTCTGTACGGGACCTTCCAACTCTGCTTTGCCATCTTTGACATCTGCAAAAAAGTTCATAGGCTCCATGGTATTGTGTGCAAGAAATGGACACGAGTAACTTCTTTCAATTATACGAGTAGCATTTTTAAAAGCTTTTTCTGGGTTCCCATTTTTTCGGGCTTCAGTAGCCTTTTTTGCGCCAAGTTGCGCCATATCTCTGAGGTGATCTTCAGAGTTTTCCAATCCGGCCGGATGTTTAATATTCATTGTTCTTCCAAAAATATTCATCTCTTTGGAAATTGCTGGTGACATCTCCCACTCCACTTTGAGTTTGCTTTTTGCTTGCATAACTTGCCAAGTGGAATCGCCAACTATAACGGCCATTTTTGGAAACGCAGCCATATCAAAAGCACTCAGCTTTTGACCTTGCTCATATGCATCCATGATAAAAACATCAGAAATACCGGGCATGGAACGAACCTTAGCATCATCCATTGATTTGAATTGCATTCCAAATGATGGTGGTTGCACCACCATTGCGATTTTCATCCCACTACGTTGTGTATCAATACCAAACAAAGGTTGGCCTGTTGCTATTTTGTGTCCGTCTACATTCTTTCTAGAAGTACCTATTATAGTGAATTCTGATGGATCCTTAAGCTTTACCTCTGTCGGTATTTCGACTTTCGTGGCTGCTGCAGCCATTTCTCCATAACCAGCGGACTTATTACTTGCTTGGTGGGATAAGATACCGTTTTTTGTTTCTATCTCTTCCACCGGCACTTCCCAAGCATCTGCCGCGGCTTGCTTGAGCATTTGCTTAGCGGTTGCTCCCGCCTTGCGCAGAGGCTCCCATCCCACTCTAATGGATTGACTTCCTCCGGCTAGTTGCCTTTGAAAAATATCAGTATTTAGAGGAGCTTGTTCTACGAGTACATCCTTCCAATCTACGTCTAATTCTTCTGCCACAAGCATGGGCATAGATGTTTTTACATTTTGTCCAATTTCTGGATTGGGGGACATGATAGTCACTATACCATTATCGCCTATTTTTAAGAAACCATTTATTTCAAACCATTCCTGAGGCATTTCAATGGCTAAAGCCTTTGCCTGTGGTGCTTCCTTGCAGGAGTATAAGTAATTAAATCCAAGGACCATTCCGCCTCCGACGAATGACACACTTTTAATAAAAGATCGCCGTCCGATATTTGCTTTTCCTTCGCTCATTTTAGCTACATTTTAGATTATAAAAGTGATTTATGAATTTGCTTGATTTGAAGCAGTTTTAATGGCTTCCTTTATTCTATTGTAGGTGCCGCAACGGCAGATATTTCCGTCCATTGCAGATTCGATTTGATCGTCTGAAGGTGTGGGGATTTGTTTTAACAAGGAAGATGCACTCATTATTTGCCCAGCTTGACAATAGCCACACTGAGGCACATCGTGTGCAATCCATGCTTCTTGAACCGGGTGCAAAGTATCATCATCACCAGAGAGCCCTTCGATAGTGGTAATATCGTATTCTTCTAGCGCAGAAACCTTTAGAAGGCAACTTCGATTTGCAACACCATCTACATGTACAGTACAAGCTCCACATTGTCCGATTCCGCAACCAAATTTAGTGCCAACCAATTCAAGTTCATCACGAAGCACCCAAAGTAAGGGGGTGTTTTCGTCCACGTCTACTTGTCTTTTCTTGCCATTTACTTTGAGATTATAAACTGCCATAACTGTTTGTTTTTATTTTGGTTAAGGTGACGTCTATAAATTTAGTAAAAATCGTTGACATATTTGGTCAAAATGGTATGTATTGCGCTTTCGCGAAAGCGTATTTCAAATCAAAAATGCACTATAACTAAATGATTATTATATAATTACACAAAACACATATCGATAAACAGCGCGTATAACTCCCATTTAATCGATTCTCATTCTATAAATGCAACCTCATTAACAGAGGGTGATAGAACTCATTCATCTGTGTGACCTAGGTCATTTTATTTCACTTAGGAGGATTATAATTTAGCCTTATTAATTAATAAAATTAAAATAAGATGAAGAAATCAATTTTACTAATAGCATTTGTTTTCGTGGGAATAACAACTATGAATGCTCAAGATCGCGACCAGGATCGAGATCAAGTAAGACTTATGTTAGTTGATGGAGAGGTATTGCAAATTCGAGATCGAGATCAAATCAGGCTTAAAGACAAAATAACCTTAAACGATGGTACCCTATTATATGCAGATGGCACCTATAAGCCCAAGGATAGAAATAGGTTACGATTGAAAGATGGAGAATGTTTAGACTCAGATGGTATAAAATATAATAATGAGTACCAATATCGCTACAAGGTGAAGCAAGAAAATAAAGGGCTTAGCCAAGCACAAATTAAAGAAAGAAACCAAAACAGGATACATTATACCCTTGTTGATGGAGAAGTAGTTCAGGTTATGAATCAATCTCAAAACAGGATACAATCCCAGCTCAACTTAGGAAATGGCGCTTCGGTTAGTCCTGATGGTACCTATCAAAATCGTGATCGTAAGCAGTTACGACTATTAGATGGAGAATGTCTGAATATGGAAGGAGAAATGTTTAGAAACACCTATCAACATCGAAAAATGATGTTGTCTAAAAATATGATGAAGAAAAAAACACCATCAAAACCAAAAATCCAAAAGAAGAAAAAGATTGGATCCATATAAAAATATAGGGGCTTTGCCTAATTAGTGCAGAGCTCCTATACTTTTCAGATAATTATTTTGATTATGAAATCAATAGTACGTTTAACAATGATTGCTATGCTCTCATTTCTTCATGGAATTGCTCAGAACAATGACAATATTGTTAAGGAATTTTTATCTAAGGATGCATCGTATATATTAACGGATATGAGTTATATGAATGATGCCGTATTTATGGGACGCCGAGATTCAATTGCTGCACCATACATTTTACCATCAGTAGGATATTATGACAGCTCTGGTTTTTTTGCAGATGCATCGCTTTCATATTTGACGGCCACTAATGAACAGCGAGTAGATCTTTTTTTATTAAGTGCTGGATACCTTTTCGATGCTAAAAAATGGAGTGGTGGGTTATCGGCCACCGGCTACTTTTTTAATAAAGAGAGTTACAACGTGCAATCAGAAATGACAGCAAATCTGAGCGGACTGATAAGTTATGATTTAGATGTTTTAGCAATTTCACTTGCTTTAAATAGCTTTTTTAACTCGGGTAGTTCTACGGATGTTTTTAGTGAAATAATGCTCAATAGAGTTTTCTATGCAGATGATAGAAGGTTGATTATGCAACCCTCTTTTGTAGTACAACTGGGAACTCAAAATTTTTATGAAGCTTATTACCAAAGTAGTCGATATGGAAACAGAAAGGGAAAAGGGATTGGAGGTCAAAATCAAATGTCATCCAGTACCCTAACACTTAGGGAAGCAACAGAGTTTAACCTCTTAAATATTGGATTGAGTATACCATTACAATACCATTTTTCTTCCTTTATTTTTTCATTTACTCCTAATTTATCCTTTCCACAAAGCAGTGTGACAATACGTTTGGATGACACTGTCATTGAAGAAAAATTAGAAAGTATTTTCTATTGGTCAGTTGGGATCTCGTATTGGTTCCCAACGACAACTAAGAAACAATTTTAATTGCCAAATAGAACATGTCACAAACGTATATTGGGAAAATTATACCTAGTATACTTTTGAAGGAAAAGTGCTAACGGAAGCAGTAGTTCATTGAAATTTTAATCTAAATGGTTTTGCAGGTTTGTATAAATCCTGCAGTTGCTAATGAGGTAATTTATCTTTCAATATTCCATATAAAAAAGTGCCTACAATTGAAGCTGCTATTACAATAAGAATAGGTACATAGCCTACTCCAACGAGCGTAAACATGGGACCTGGACAAGCACCGGCGAGTGCCCATCCTAATCCAAAAATAATTCCACCAAACATATAGCGACTGAAGCTTTTAGCTTTTGGAAAAAAATGAATTCTTTCCCCGTAGAAGGATTTAATTTTAAGCCTTTTAATGGATTGAACCACAATAATGCCTATAGCCAACGCTGAGCCAATAATACCATACATGTGAAAGGATTCAAATTTGAACATTTCATAAATACGAAACCATGAAGCGGCTTCAGATTTAAACATAGTGATACCAAAAAGGATTCCGATAGCGAGATAAATAAGTGTTCTCATTATTTAAAAGATTAGAGGGAAAAGAAGGTGAATCATAACTAAGCCTCCAATAAAGAAACCTATTACGGCAATGAGTGATGGTAATTGTAAATCGCTCAATCCTGAAATGGCGTGTCCAGAAGTACAACCACCAGCATATCGAGCACCAAAACCTACTAATAGTCCGCCAATAGTTAATATCAATATCGTTTTGACATTAAGTAAAGCTTCTATTTCAAATAGTTCTGTAGGCAAATACGCGGTACCTGCACTTTGAAAACCTAGGTCGTTCAAATCACTAATCGTATCGGGATTAATGGCAACCGCCATATCTGATGTCAAAAAATGAGATCCTATAAAGCCACCAATGATAGCTCCTATTACAACTATTAGATTCCATTTTTGGGCTTTCCAATCAAATTTAAAAAAGTCGGCTTTATTTCCAGCACCACACATCGTACACATCGTTCTAAGATTTGCAGACATGCCAAAGTTTTTACCAACCATAATCAGCAGAAACATTATAAAAGCAATCATGGGTCCTGATACATACCACGGCCATGGTTCATAAATCCAATTCATAAATGATAATTTTAATTACAAAAAAACAACAAATTGTAGAGTTTCTAAGTAACCAATGTTACATTAGATACGTTTCCTTTTCAATATTTTTGAAAATAGAATGTTTTGAGTATGAATTTTTGAGATGCAAATGGTCTTTGGATCTTTTATGAATTGTTTACTAGTAGATATTTTTTGAAACAAAAAAATAGGGTATGTAACCTTTGTTACTGAAGGTGCATACAGAAAATTCTATATTGTTAACTTTTGAAGGAAAAACACAATAAACTCTAAGGTTTTGAAAAGAAGATATTTTATAAAGAAAGCGACTTTAAGTTCGTTTGCGACGCTCATCGGAGCTGAAATTGTTTTTGGCTCAAATATGCTAGAAGGATATAATCCTTTGGCTTTGCAAGATCCTGATCCATTCAAAATGTTTGACAAGAACAAAGAAATGATTGTTCTTAACGATAAACCTTGGAATATTGAGGCTCAAGCGCATTTGCTGGATGATAAAATCACACCAAATTCTTCTATGTTCATCAGAAACAATGGTTTGGTTCCTGAAGGTATAGATGCTAATAATTGGACACTCGTGATAGATGGGGAGTCTGTAGAAAAGCAAACAACCTATACCCTTGCTGAACTAAAATCAAAATTTGAACAACACACCTATCAATTAACTTTAGAGTGTGGAGGAAATGGCAGAAGCGAATTTAATCCTCCAGCAAAGGGGAATCAATGGACAATTGGTGCAGTGCACTGTGCAACTTGGACAGGTGTTCGATTGAGAGATGTATTAGAAGATGCAGGAATCAAAAAGGATGCTGTTTATATTGGATACCATTCTGCCGATGTGCATTTAAGTCAAGACCCTACAAAGGAACCAATTTCAAGAGGTGCTCCAATGATAAAGTCATTACAAGATGAAACCTTGTTAGCCTTCAAAATGAATGGGAAGGACATTCCATTAGTTCACGGATATCCACTGCGCTTGGTCGCTGGTGGTTGGCCAGCATCAGTTTCTGGAAAGTGGGTAAATCGTATAAGTATTAGAAACAAAATACACGACGGCACAAAAATGACCGGTACAGCCTATAGAGTTCCCTGTGAACCCGTAGCTCCAGGCGAAAAAGTTAAGGATGAAGATATGTGCATTATTGAATCTATGCCTGTTAAATCTTTAATTACCTACCCTAAGACGGGTGCTACATTAAAAGAAGGAACCCCCTTAAAAATTAGAGGCCATGCGTGGGCTGGAGAACTAGAGGTTGTAAAAATGGAATATTCAATCGATTTTGGAGCCTCTTGGAAGGAATGTAAGATTGAAAAACCTGCAAATCGTTTGGCTTGGCAACATTTTTCTGCTTCGGTTGATTTCCCGAAAAAAGGATATTATGAAGTTTGGGCAAGGGCAACAGATGCACAGGGTTTAATGCAACCCATGTTATTACCAGGTTGGAATCCAAAAGGCTACTTAAATAATGCTTGTCACAGAATTGCGGTCAAAATAAAATAAATGTCGAAAGAAGAAGACTTTAAAGAATACGTTAAAGCTATTTATCGATTGATGATGTTAGTCTTTAGTATAATCATGATTGTTGGTGGTGTCTTGATATACTACATGATAGACCCTTCATTATCTGTCTTTAGAGATCCTCCTCCAACTTATGTGGTTGTTGAGGAAATTGATGAAGACCTTATCGAAAATGGTATCCATGTACGCACAGGTTTTGTAGATGCAGATGGTTTGATGACGGTTATTAATAATTGTACAAATTGTCATTCGGCCAAATTAGTTACTCAAAATAGAATGAGTGAGGAGCGATGGAATGCGACGATAAGGTGGATGCAGGAAACTCAAAATTTATGGGATTTAGGCCCTAATCAAGAAATCATTGTAAACTATTTGGTAACCAATTATCCAGTTGAAGACAAAGGCAGACGGGAAAATTTAACGAATATCGAATGGTATGATTTATAGAATTAGTATAGTGCTTTTAATATTTTGTTTTTCATCTTGTAAAAATGACAAAACATTAACGACAGAAAATATCCAAAATCAGAGTTTAATAAGTTTTGAAACTAGCTATTTAATTGAAGTAGATGAGTTATTAAAAATTGCGAAAGAACCTAATATTAAAATTTTAGATTTTAGAAAATCTAACGTTTATCTGGAAGAACATATTGAAGGAGCATTGAATATCTGGAGGTCGGATATAGAAGATGCGTCATATCCTTATGAGGGAATGATGGCTGGTAAGAATCAAATTGAGACGCTGTTTGGTGAGCTAGGTATTCATACCACTGACACCATTATTATTTATGATGATAATGCGCTGTGTGACAGTTCTAGATTATGGTGGCTATTGCAAAATTATGATTTTACAAATGTCAAATTGCTGCATGGAGGAATAACAGCTTGGAAATCAATAAAAGGTCCAATTTCTAAAGAAATCCCTTTAATTAAAAAGGCCGAGTTCAAACTAACAGAGACACCTTCTATGAAATTTTATCTTTCAAAAGAGGAAATGCTAGAAGCTGTGAGAAATAATAGATTCATTTTGGATACTAGAACTAATGATGAATTTACGGGTAAAAGACAAAAGCGAGGAGCTGCAAAAGGAGGAAGAATCCCAAATAGCAAATTAATTGATTGGGCATCAGCAGTCAATTATCATGGCGATAAGAGATTGAAGGAAATTGATGAATTAAACAAAATTTATAAGGAATTAGGAGCCTCTCAAAATGATACCATAATTGTCTACTGTCACAGTGGTGTGCGATCTGCACATACAACCTTTGTGCTTTCAGAATTATTGGGGTATAAAAATGTGAAAAACTATGATGGATCTTGGACAGAATGGAGCCATTTTGACGACTACCCTATTGAACAAGATAGTATAACAACAATAATAAATTAGATATGAATAGATATATAGAGGCTTTCGTTAATGCGTTTAATGGGACGGTAGATTGGACATGGAAATCTATCATCTTTGAGGTGCCATGGTATACAAATTACTTTTGGGGCTTAATTGTGATTTCACTTTTTGTATGGATTTTAGAAATGATTTTTCCATGGAGAAAAGAACAATCAATTTTTAGAAAGGACTTTTGGCTCGATGGGTTTTATATGTTCTTTAATTTTTTCGTCTTTTCAATTGCAATAAGTGGATTTTATAAATTATTGCAAGTGGGTTTTGCCGATTTAGGAATCACCGACAAAAGTTTAGCTTTAGTTGATCCATCAAGCTGGCCCATGTGGTTGCAGTTGGTTGTATTTTTTATTATCCTTGATTTTGTACAATGGTTTACTCATACCCTCTTACATAAATATCCCTTTTTATGGAAATTTCATAAGGTGCACCACAGTGTCAAAGAAATGGGGTTTGCCGCACACTTGAGATATCACTGGATGGAGAACATCTTGTACAAACCATTAAAGACTTTTGGAGTTATGATACTCTTTGGGTTTGAACCGGAACAGGCATATATCGTTCACTTTGCAGCAATAACAATAGGTCATTTTAACCATTCTAATATTAAGATTACTTGGGGCCCTCTTAAATACCTTATTAATAATCCGGTTATGCACCTATATCATCATGCCTATGATCTTCCGGAAGGAACTTATGGAGTTAATTTTGGAATTAGTCTAAGCTTATGGGATTATATTTTTAAGACCAATTACATTCCTGAAGATAGCGGAACAATTAAACTTGGATTTCCGGGTGATGAAGAGTTTCCTAAGGATTTTATACATCAGAATACCTACGGTTTTAAAAAAGGACAAAAATAAATGAAGATTCGTTTTTTGAATGTCTCATCGTAAGAAGATGATTTAAAAAAAAGTCATTAAGAGATGAATTAATAAGCTTACTCGGAATCGTATTTTTTAATTTTTCTTTTCACATACAAGAATCTAACTAAACCTATAAAGAATAATATGGGCCCTAAACTCATAAGCATAATGCCAACACCCTTTATATCAGTTAAGACGTCTAGTTTTATAATAGCAAACCCTGAGCTTAGGAAAACAATAAACGATCTAAAATAAGCTAGAAAGGTTCGCTCATTTGCCAACCTGGTTCTATCAATTGCTAGTTTATCTGTTAGTGATCTTTTGAGCTTTTCCATTATTTATTTTATTTTTCCTGTAGCACAGCTTACATACGATTTTGCTTTAGTGAGAACTCCATTGTCATCATCAATAGAAGGATAACCTAAGGTTTTAAGCTTCTCTTTTACGATTATCACATCTTTAGTGTTATCTGTCTGAAAGGAGACAGAGGATGTCTCAGTATCAACTAGGAGGTCTTTGACGTTCTCAAGTTGTGATAATTTTGAAGTAATGGTATTTGCACAACCTCCACATTTTAAATTTTGTACTATTATTGATGTTCTCATAGTAATTTTATTATTGTAAGCAAGTTAAGACCAATTTGCCAAGAGGCTTAATACTGAGGGGAAGTATTTTTAGGAAACTTCAGAAGAAAGGTAATTACTAACTACTAAACAACTCCTAAGGCAATAGCCAATTGAATTTTAAAGTATAATTTATGGACCTGTGATTAATTGAATAAAAATCTATTGATTCCAGTTCATATACCCACCTTGCAAGTCGAAGATTTGTTTAAATCCAAGACTAAGTAATTTTTGAGCTGCATTTTGACTTCTTTTTCCAGATCTACAGTAAAGAAAAACGGGCTCCTCTTTATTTAAATATTCAAAGGCTTTTACAAAACTTTTATGATTGAAGAAATCAATATTTATAGCATTTGGAATATGACCTCCACTAAATTCAATAGATGTTCTAACATCGACTAATTGAGCTTTATTATCATTGATAGCCAGTTTAAAAGACGGCTTATCGAGTATGGTAATAGCTTCATTTTGTGGTTTGTTAGTACCGAAAAGGTTTGAAAAAAACTTCATAATCACTGTTGTTGGGGGGGGGGGGTAAATAAACTTTGAGCAAAGGTAATTTTGAATTTTGGAATTATACGTAACTCAGGTTACATAGCACATTGATATAAAGCAAAATGAGGGTGTCAAAAAAGACACCCTCATTATTTTTATTCTAAATCTAAACTTAGTTAGGCTGGAGTTACGATTTTTCCATTCCAAGCAAGCATCCCTCCTACTAGATTATAAGTAGATTTAAAACCTATACTATCTAACCTATGACAAGCCTGAGCACTACGACTACCACTTCTACAATAGAGGTAATAATTCTTATTCTTATCCAATTTATTAATTGCCTCCAAAAAAGCAGAAGCCTCTAAAAAATTAATTATTGTTGCATTTTCAATAATACCTTCAGCACACTCATTGGGTGTCCTTACATCTATTATTTCAGCAGCTGAATCTTCTGAGAGAAGATTTCGCCATTCTATTTGACTTAAATTTTTCATTTTAATTAATCTAAAGTGTTGTAGGACAAACATAATCTGAAACGGCAACACCTGTTTCCTGTATAGCCTTAAAGCCGCCTTTCACATCGATTAAATTATGAATCCCTCTGCTCTTTAGTATTGAAGCTGCAATCATACTCCTATATCCTCCAGCACAATGCACAAAAAACTGTTTGTTATCAGGGAATTCTGCAAGGTGATCATTTAAAAAATCCAAGGGTGTATTGCTCGCATCTATAACATGCTCAGATAGGTATTCGCTCTCTTTACGAACATCAAATACCGGTAGATTTTCTTCCTTCAGTTCATTCTCAAATGTCTCAGCACTAATACTGCTCACTGTATCGTACTCCATAGCTGCATTTTTCCAGGCTTCAAAACTACCTTTAAGATATCCTAAGGTATTATCAAAACCAACCCTAGAGAGTCTAGTAATCGCTTCTTCTTCACGACCTGGTTCTGTAACTAATAACAAGGGTTGTTTTACATCTGCAATTAAGGCACCCACCCAAGGGGCAAAACTACCATCTAAGCCAATAAATATTGACCTTGGAACATGCCCTTTAGCAAAAGCGTCTTGATGACGAACATCCAATACAATGGCACCTGTTTCATTTGCTACTGCTTCAAAAGCCTCTGGAGATAATTCTTTCCTTCCTCTTTTTAATACTTCATCTATATCTTCATATCCTTCCTTATTCATTTTTACATTTAAAGGAAAATATTGTGGAGGTGGTAGAAGTCCGTCGATGACTTCAGCAATAAACTCATCTTTCGTCATATCAGCACGTAAGGCATAATTCATTTTTTTCTGATTCCCTAAGGTATCGACAGTCTCTTTCATCATATTCTTACCACATGCTGAACCGGCACCATGTGCAGGATATACGGTTACATCACCGGCTAAAGGCATGATTTTTTGACGTAAGCTATCATATAGTAATCCAGCTAAATCCTTTTCTGTTATACTTCCCATTTTTTGAGCTAAATCTGGTCTTCCGACATCTCCTAAAAACAAGGTGTCCCCACTAAAAATAGCGTGATCTTTACCCGTTTCATCTCTTAAAAGGTAGGTAGTACTTTCCATTGTATGACCCGGAGTGTGAAGTGCTACGATCGTAACATCCCCTAATTTAAATTCTTGATTATCGGTTGCAATCACAGCATCAAATGAAGGGTTGGCATTAGGACCAAAAACTATAGGCGCTCCTGTTTCCTTGGAAAGGGTTACGTGTCCACTTACAAAGTCTGCATGGAAATGAGTTTCAAAAATGTATTTAATTTTGGCACCGTCAACTTCAGCTCTATTTAAATACGGCTTTACTTCTCTCAACGGATCAATAATCGCTACCTCACCCTTACTCTCAATGTAATAGGCGCCTTGAGCTAGACAGCCTGTATATATTTGTTCAACTTTCATCTTATTATGTATTAAATATTATAATGTAAAATTAAGCAGTTTTTATAAATTGCACAGTAACCTATGTTACACAAGGATAGAAGATTGGCACGAGATTAATCAAGTGTATCCACAGGATAATGTTTATTTATTTGAATAAACAACCCTTTATAAGAGGGTCATTATTAAGCAGTATTTAAGAAAGAGTTATTGCTTTACGAAAAATTCCATATAGAATATAAAAATTGCCATTACGAAAATAAAATACCCAAATCCTTTCTTCAATTTATTGCCATCTATAAAATTACTTAGGTAACTTCCTATAAAAATTCCTACAAAAGAGATTCCCGTAAAAATCGATAGGAATAACCAATCAATCTCCATTGTTAATGCATCTCCCAAGAAAAAGCCGAGAAGCGATTTGAAAGCAATAATTATCAATGATGTCCCAACAGCTACCTTCATCTCTACATTGGCGAGTATTACCAAAGCAGGTATAATGAGAAAACCTCCTCCAGCACCTATCATTCCTGTTATTGCTCCCACAATAAGTCCTTCCGCCAGTATCAATGGATAGTTATATTTTACTTCTCCTTTTTGCTCCTTTTCCTTTCGCCCTTTTAGCATTGAGAATGCCGCTGGTATCATCAAAACAGCAAACAAACCAAACATTGCCATTCTACGAGAAAATTGAAAATCACCTATATTAAATAAGATGTCAGGTAAGGCAGGAACAACATAATGTCTAACTGCAGTTACCCCTATAATAGCAGGCAATCCAAATACAACTGCTGTTTTCCAGTCTACATAGCCTTTAAGGTGTTGCTTGACACCTCCAACTAAAGCACTCGCTCCAACAATAAATAAGGAATATGCTGTTGCTACCTTTTCATTTACTGAAAACAGATAGGCTAATACAGGCACAGCGAGTATGGATCCTCCTCCCCCAATTAGGCCTAAAGAGATACCAATCACTAAGGCACTTATATATCCAAAAACTTCTAATAAATCCATTGCAATGTAATGTTGTTTGGGTCAAAAATAAGCTTACGCGCTATCATTAAAAGTAACCTAGGTTACATAGTTATTCTAAGTTTATTATTTCAATATAATTTCTGTGAAGTTTTATTTTTCCAATGTTCTCTAACTTTTTCAGAAGTCTAGAAATAACAACTCTAGAGCTGTGCAATTCATAAGCAATTTCTTGGTGTGTATTATGTATCGTCTGATTGTTGTTAACACGTGCTTTTTCTTTAAGGTAATTCAATAATCTTTCGTCCATTTTGTCAAAGGCAATACTATCCATTGTATGCAGTAATTCATTCAGCCGACTATGATAGCTTTCAAAGACAAAATTTCTCCAAGATTTATATTTAGCTGTCCATTCCTCCATTTTTTGAACTGGAACCATGATTAGCTTTGCATCAGTTTCAGCAATTGCTCGAATCACACTCTTGGTTTGCCCCATACAGCAGGTCATTGTCATGGAGCAGGTTTCACCTTTTTCTAAATAATACAGAAGTAACTCATCACCATTTTTGTCTTCTCTTAGAATTTTAATCGCTCCAGAAATAAGCAAGGGCATGCCCTTTATATAGGAGCCAATTTCCATCATCTTAAATCCGGCAGGAACCTCTTTATAGGTACCCACTTGTACGATTTCATTTATTAAAGCATCCTCAAAAAGATGACCATAGCTATCTTTAAGTTCTTGTATCATTTTTATCTAATTTAATATTTTGAGCAATTGTCGCATCATACTTAAAAAACAAATGGGCCCAAATTGATTTAGAAACAGCCCCAATGTAAGGCATCAAAAGAATCAACGCTATTATTATACTTAGCAAAATGCCCGATGGTCCCAAATCAAGTCCAAATAGTAGGGTTAAGACATAAACCGAAATAGCAACTCCAGTCCCCACCCCATAAGATACATACATTGCACCTGAATAAAAACTAGGCTCAATGGAATATTTTAATTGACATTTTGGGCAACGTGCCTTCACCTTATTCATATTTGAAATACGATAAGGATGTGCTTCAAGAAATGCACCTTGTCTACACCTCGGACATTTAAGAAACAACAAACTGTACAAATAAGTCCTTTTCAATTTTTATTCTTTAAAGTAAAATTAATAGAATTGGAAAATATCCTCGGTAACATTAGTTACACAGCTTTAAGTAATTAAGTTGATTTTTATTATGGAAATGAAACAGATCGTTTTTGTCTGTAAACGTTAATAGTCAGTAGGTGTCAAACGAAAAAAGCGAACAAAGTTTAAACTCTGTTCGCTTTTTTGAAAATCAAGATAATATTATCACAATTTTTCTAATAATTTTTCAGCCACCAGTTCCGATGACGCTGGATTTTGCCCAGTGATTAAATGCCCCGCTTGCACAGAATACGGACTCCAATCATCTCCTTTAGAATAAATTCCACCATTTGCTTTTAACATATCTTCCACTAAAAATGGTACCACCTCTGTAAGTTGTACTGCAGCTTCTTCAGTATTAGTAAAACCAGTTACTTTTTTCCCTTTGACTAATGGATTTCCGCTAGCGTCCTTGGTGTGTTTAAAAATAGCGGGGGCATGACAAACTGCTCCAACAGGTTTCTTGTTGTTATAAAAACTTTCGATCAAGGCAATAGAGTTTTTATCTTCAGCAAGATCCCACAATGGCCCGTGTCCTCCAGGATAGAATACCGCGTCAAAATCGGCTTCTTTTATAGTATCAAGCTTAAGTGTTCTACTTAGAATTTCTTGAGTTTCTTGATCTTTATTGAAACGCTCTGTGGCAGGTGTACTTGCATCTTCTGTAGCGCTATTTGGATCAATAGGTGGTTGCCCACCTTTAGGAAACGCTATGGTTATGTCAACACCTTTGTCTTTTAATAAATAGTATGGACTAGCAAATTCTTCTATCCAAAATCCTGTTTTCTCTCCTGTTTCACCTAATTTGTCGTGGCTTGTAAGCACGAATAAAACCTTTTTCATAATTCATTTTTTTACTTCTGATCTATATCAGAGTGATTCATAATTAATCTATTACCGTAACCAAATCTGTGGTACTCTTTCTAACTTTTACTAAATCTACCAACCAATCTTTTTCTTCAGCTCTCATTCCAATGGGTAATAAAACAGCAGATCGCAATCCTTTTTCTCTAAGGCCTAAAATATTGTCTACTGCAGCTGGGTCAAAACCTTCTAAGGGTGTTGCATCCACCCCTTCATAGGCAGCAGCAGCAATTGCTAAGGCAAATGCGATATAAGCTTGTTTGGCTGCGTGATTAAAATTCTCTTCGGCGTCTTTTTGAGGATACGAAGCTAATAGCATTTGTCTATAATTCTCCCATCCTTCATTTTTAAAACCTCTAATGTCATTGGTAAGGTCAAACATAAAGTTGATTCTCTCTGCTGTGTACGTATCCCAAGCGGCAAATACAAGAAGGTGCGAACAATCTGTGATCACCGATTGATTCCAAGCAATGGGCCTGATCTGTTCTTTTATTTCTTGATTCGTAATAACAAAAATTTCAAAAGGTTGTAACCCACTGGATGTTGGCGCTAAACGGGCAGCTTCGATGATTCTATCAATTTTATCTTGAGGCACTTTTTCACCGTTCATCGCTTTTGCAGCGTATCTCCATTTTAATTTATCTAATAATTCCATGTTTAAGTTTTGTTTTATGATTTAATACTATTCCAGGCTGCTTGATATGCCTCTTCAATATGATACTCTTCTAGTTTAAATGTGCCTTGTTGTTGCATGACTATTAAAAAAGACAAAGGATTGATAGTGTAGGCATACAATAAGAAATCAGATATGGGCTTAATGACATTTTCATCCTTCCCACGCTGCCATAAATCAAGTAATGGTTGTAAATACCTAATTCCTTTTTGCCTGCTTATTTCATCGATAATCGGTGTGTTGTCACACTGTGCTAAAAAAATAGCCTTATCGAGTTGTGTGATTTTGAATTCGGCAATTCGCTTCCATATAACTTCAAAACCTTCGGCAACCGACATGTTTTCTGAAAAGGTATCGAATGCATAGGCTGTAAAAGCCTCTTTCACTTCTATGTAAACTTTATTAACAAGGTCTTGCTTGTTTTCGAAATATAAATAAATAGTAGCCGGAGATACATTTGCCATCTTCGCTATTTTAGAAATAGGAGTCGCATGAAAACCATTGTTATTGACAAGTGTTATTGTTGCTTCAACTAATGCCCTTCTCTTTATTTCACTCTTTGATACTTCAGCCATATTCTTAATTATTACGCAAAGATAAATATAAAAATGAACGTTCATTCTTTTTTATGATAAGATTATGAATGACCCTCAAAAGAAATAGAGTTTCTATTTATTCAACTTAATATGTGATTTTTAATAAAAGAAACAGTGAGTCCCAATCACACTAAAAAAAATATGGGCTCTATAGGTGATACAGTTCATGAACGATACTTGGGGGAGTATTTGACATCCACCTTAGAGCCCTAATATCAATATAATAAAGAGAATGATTTGTTATTTGACTCTGCTATAAGTGAGATTATATTGATGGTGAGGGCTATTCGCAGTTGTGAATAGCCTTTTTTTTGTAGCTGTTGAAAAACTCAAAACTAACATAAGTACCTATATGTCAATAAGATATAATTTTTAAGATTGCGCAGCCAAAAACATTTAGTGGATTTTATGATACTCAAACCCTAAAAACAGCCAAGAGTTTACTATCATTGTAGTGAAACTTCCCCCTTAGTTATTCATCCCTTACAATAATAATTAAGAATAAAGTTTAATGCAAACCTTACTAATCATTGGAATCCTCTGTTTTATTACAGTCGGTGCAATACTCATCGTGACGATAAAGAAGATTCAAGATCGAAGAATTTCTGGAGACCGACTTTCAAGAAAGAAGTGGTACTACAAGCTAATTCGTAAAGCCTTCATGTCTGATCTTCCAGACTAAGCTTTAAATCCTTTATTTAATATATCGACTTACTGTTTCAATCCAAATACACCAGATCTTATTCCATTCCCTACGTCTAAAACATGCCATTATTAGGTAGTTTAACTAGATTCTTCCCACTTATTCCAAAATACGTCCACTTATTACTTCACATTAGCTCAATAGCCTGTTGTGATGCATCTTTGTAGTGTAATTAGAGAGAAATGCATGGGAATGCCCCCATTCCAAAAATGTATTTAATTACGTTTTTCATGAGATTGAATAATATGAATTGGTTGATTACAAAAATGCTCGGAGTGGTTACCGGGCATTTTTACTTTCCTCACTTTTGATTATTAGCCTTTAACAATCTCAGTGACTCTTTGTATCTTTAAACCGATTAATCTAAAAAAAACTAACTACTATGGTAAAAGCAAAATATCAAGGCCTTTTGGATCTTGGACAAAAATTGAATATCCAAAACGGAGACGTGAAAGAAGAAAATGGTGTTTTACACGTAAGTGGAACAGCAGCCAATCAGTATGAAAAAAATATTATGTGGGATGCAATCAAAGCCGCAGGTGGAGAAAACCCTTCAGATATCGTTGCAGATATTAAGGTAGCAGATACTGCTGTATACGCTCGACATACTGTAGAACGTGGTGAGACTCTTGGTAAAATTGCCAAGCATTATTATGGGGATCCTATGAAGTATAAAGCAATCTTTGCAGCCAACTCTGACATCCTAAAAAACCCAGATGTAATTCATCCAGATCAGGAATTAATTATTCCTAATTTGTAACTGACTCATCTGAGTTCAGAATATAAAAAAGCTCCCAAAATGGGAGCTTTTTTATATTTAGTCTTGTCTAAATATTTTATATAAAGTATTGTTTTCCAATTATTTAAATATATTCATTTAAATAATAAGATTATAAGTCTAAACTTTATCCTAATCCTGAAATATAACTCCCATACAAGTCGTTAAATCGCATCCCAGTGCTTAATTTATACTTGCTCAATTTCTTGTGTTCAACCAAAGCCCAAAGGATAAATTCCTTGACAAAATAGCGATCTTCCTCCTTCAATGTAGGTTGGTATTTTTCTATTAAATCTTCCAAAGGTGAAATACTATCGACTAATTTTCGGTACTCCACTTCCCCCAAATTATCTTCCAATTCAAATCCGCTTTGCTCAAAAAACCAAGCTAAAATATCTTCATAAGGATCTTCATCTTCCTCCTTGGTCAACTTCTCAATTTTTGGAAAGTAATCATCAAATAAAGATTTGGTCGCATCCCCTATCAATATTTTAGCAACCTCATCGGCGCCTTCTTGTTCTCCCTCATACACAAGCTCCACCTTACCTGTGATCGCTGGAACAATTCCCATCAAATCTCCAAAACGAATACTCGTTTGTTTTTCGCCAGACAATAACATCCTGCGTTCTGCGGTACTCATCAGATTTTCAAAGGCCGTAATGCTCATTCTAGCACTAATTCCGCTTTTGGCATCAATAAATTCACTGTCTCTAGCTACAAAACTTATTTCTTCTAAAAGGTCTTTTACCAAGTCAGGCACATGCACCTTCTCCTTTTGACGTTGATCTAGTTTTGCTTCCTGTTCTGTTATTTTTCGCGCTATTTCAACAGTCTCAGGATAATGGGTAAGAATCTGAGACCCAATACGATCTTTTAGCGGAGTAACAATAGACCCCCTATTGGTATAGTCTTCTGGATTGGCAGTAAATACAAACTGCATGTCCAAAGGCAAGCGAAGCTTAAACCCACGTATTTGAATATCTCCTTCTTGTAAGATATTAAACAAAGCCACCTGTATACGTGCCTGCAAATCTGGTAACTCATTAATCACAAAAATACTGCGATTGGCCCGAGGGATCATTCCGTAATGAATTACACGATCATCAGCATAACTCAATTTTAAATTGGCTGCCTTAATCGGATCTACATCCCCTACTATATCTGCAACAGTAACATCAGGCGTCGCCAATTTCTCAGCAAAGCGTTCTGAACGGTGTACCCAAGCTATAGGTGTCTTATCGCCTTTTTCAGCAATGAGCTCAGTAGCATAGCGTGAAATGGGCTTCAAGGGATCATCATTGATCTCTGAGCCTTCCACTATTGGCATCCACTCATCTAATAAATCGACCATTTGCCGAGCAAGTCTTGTTTTTGCTTGACCGCGTAAACCTAGTAAATTGATATTGTGCTTAGATAAAATCGCTCTTTCCAATTCTGGAATCACTGTATGCTCATACCCGTGAATTCCTGTAAACGTAGGCTCTCCAGCTTGGAGTTTATTAATTAAATGCTCTCTCAGCTCTTCCTTAATACTTCGCGATTGCCACCCACTTTTTTTGAGTTGGCCTAGAGTCTTGATTTCTTTGTGATTTATCATCTATTTTCAATTCTTTTTATAATAGTATCCTTTTATGGCATTACAACGCCCATCATCCTTTCTAGTTATTCCTTTACTTTACACGTTTTTTTCGATTGGTTTCATAATCCTGAAAGATCATCTCTCCTAGCCCTTTCAGCCCTGTATAAAAGGCCTTCCCTTGGTTAGCCTCTGTAAAATGATCTACAAATTGCTGTAGATAAGGATCATTGGCAATCATAAAGGTGGTAATAGGAATGTGCAACTTTCGCGCTTGACGCGCCATACTATAACACTTATTTACAATATGTTGATCTAAGCCATTTGGATTTTTATAATAGCGCCCATCTTTTAGTTTTAGACAACTAGGCTTCCCATCGGTGATCATAAAGATCTGTTTATTTGTATTTCTTCGTCGCCTTAGCATATCCATAGCGAGATTTAAACCTGCCACCGTATTTGTGTGATAAGGTCCCACTTGTAAATAGGGTAAGTCCTTAATTTTAATAGGCCAAGCATCATTGCCAAATACAATAA
The DNA here is from genome assembly GCA_963974305.1 of uncultured bacterium. Lineage (GTDB taxonomy): Bacteria > Bacteroidota > Bacteroidia > Flavobacteriales > Flavobacteriaceae > Dokdonia. Next base: position 67,173 of record CAXBCS010000009.1, on the reverse strand, counting down.
TATCGAGTGTATCTTTTGGATAGCGCGTGGTAATCAACTGTGCAAGTGCCATCGCTACTTTTTTGGCTGGAGTAATGCGATCTTCTCCATACAATATCATGGAATGTGAAATATCGATCATTAAAACCGTACTCATCTGAGCCTTAAAATGGGTTTCTTCTACAACGAGATCATTCTCGGTCAAGCGAAAATCTTCAGCTCCATTATTAATCTGCGCATTACGCAAACTCTCAGTCATTGAAATTCGCTCTAGAGGATCTCCAAATCGATAGTTTCGGTAATCTCCCGTATGCTCATCGCCTCGTCCACTTACTTTTGATCGGTGATTTCCTTGAGCACTTTTCTTAAGTTTTCCAAATATTTGATCCAATGCGCGCTGTCGTATAGCACGTTCTGTTTTTTCTGTTATCGTTGGCCCACCTTTACCATCGGGACGCATCTCATCTCGGATATAGCCCTTATCCTTCAATTCCTGAACAAAATCGTCCAAGGTATAATCCTCTGTGGTGAGTTTATACTCGGCATCCAACTGTTTCATCCAATCCATTGTCTCGTCAAAGTCGCCAGATGTATGGGTGATTAATTCTTGAAAAATGTCGAGTAAGGTATCAAATAGGGATGTTTCAGGAGCTTCAAACGATTTGAAAACGAATCCGCTCCGTTGTTGTTCTCTTTTCATAGCACTATAAAAATACTACTATTTCTATGAATAGCGCTTTCGCGAAAGCGCACTTAACACCACTTTAAGAGTACTGTTTAAGCATATCAAATTCAAAAGGTGTAAACCATCTATTTGGCCACATTCGTGATTAATCATCTAAATGTTAATTCTAGAAATCATTAACGAACTTAACACCTCTTTAAGATTTCCGCTTTCACATTTTGTTAACTTAGTCGGCTCAACCAAAAAAATGGAGTAACTTTATCTACTACTTCGTTAACAAACCAAAAACATGAAACAACTTTTCACACTCCTCTTCCTTTGTGCATGTACTTTAGTAAGTGCTCAAAAGCTAGATCTATCTTTATTAAAAGACATGAAACCTCGGAATATAGGTCCCGGTGGTATGTCTGGTCGCGTTACAGCTATTGATGTTGTAAACAACAATCCCGACGTCATGTACGTAGGAACCGCTTCTGGCGGCTTATGGAAGTCAACTTCTGGTGGCATCAAATGGGAACCTGTATTTGAAGATGGCCTTACCGCTTCAATTGGAGCTGTAGCCATTCAGCAATCTAATCCATCTGTGGTTTGGATTGGAACAGGAGAAGGAAATCCTCGAAATTCACTAAATGGCGGATTTGGAGTTTATAAATCCCTTGACGGAGGAAAATCATGGAAATCCATGGGCCTTGAAAAAACTCGTCATATCCATCGCGTAATTATCGACCCTACCAACCCTGACATAGTATACGTAGGTGCGATTGGTTCTCCTTGGGGAATCCATCCTGAACGCGGAGTCTTTAAAACGACCGATGGTGGAGAAACATGGAACAAAATTCTCTTTGCCAATAATAAAACAGGGGTCGCCGATATGGTTATGGACCCTACAAATCCAAACAAACTTATAGTCGCTATGTGGGAACACAAGCGCGATCCATGGTTTTTTAAGTCTGGTGGTGAAGGTTCAGCTATTCATATGACACATGACGGTGGGAAAACTTGGAAGAAACTCAGCGATAAAGACGGACTCCCAAAAGGAGAACTTGGCCGAATTGGCCTTTCTATTGCGCCTAATAAGCCTAATGTTGTTTATGCACTTGTAGAAGCTAAGAAAAATGCCCTCTACCGCTCAGACGACGGTGGTTTCAATTGGCGAAAAATTAATGACAAAAGCGATATCGGAAATAGACCTTTCTATTATTCTGATATTCATGTTGATCCTCAAAATGAAAATCGCGTTTATTCTGTTTTTACCTATGTAAATGTATCAGAAGATGGCGGAAAGAATTTTACCCAGCTCATGGGCGCTTATGGTGTTGATAACGGCGTACATCCAGATCACCACGCTTGGTGGATTCACCCAGACAATGGGAACTTTATGATCGATGGTAATGATGGAGGTATGAATATCACCAGAGATGGTGGAAAGACTTGGCGTTTTATTGGAAATCTACCTGTGGCCCAATTCTATCATATCAATGTCGATAATGAATTTCCGTACAACGTGTATGGAGGGATGCAAGATAATGGTAGTTGGAGAGGTCCAGCATATGTATGGCGAGCTCAAGGAATTCGCAACCACTACTGGCAAGAAATATCTTTTGGTGATGGTTTTGACGTAATTCCTGACAAGGACGATAGTCGTTATGGTTGGACTATGAGCCAACAAGGTTCTGTGAGTCGTTATGACTGGCAAACAGGAAATAATTATGGAGTGAAACCTACACATCCAGACCCAGAGGTATTCTTACGATTTAATTGGAACTCGGCGATTAATGTCGACCCCTTTGATAATAGCACAGTCTACTTCGGTAGTCAGTTTGTACATAAATCCACAGACAAAGGTCTCACTTGGAAAGTAATTTCTGATGATCTCACCACTAATGATCCAGAAAAGCAAAAACAAAGCGAGTCTGGCGGACTATCAATGGACGCTACAGGAGCCGAAAATCATACGACCATATTAGTCATTGAACCTTCTCCCCTTGAAAAAGATATGTTTTGGGTGGGAACAGATGATGGCCGAGTGCATTACACTCAGAATGGTGGAAGTTCGTACACAGACGTTTCAAAAAACATAAAAGGATTGCCTGCTGGAAGTTGGATTGTACAAATCAAAGCGAGCAATAAGAATAAAGGAGAAGCATTATTGATAGCAAACGATTACCGCCGCTTCAACTATACTCCTTATGCATATAGAACAAAGAACTACGGAAAAAGCTGGGAACGCATTGTCGATGAGAATGATGTAGAGAGCTACACTTTATCGATTGTTGAAGATCTGGAAGAACCTAATTTACTTTTCTTAGGTACTGATGATGGCTTATATATTTCTATTGACGCTGGTACCAACTGGCAGAAATGGACCAAAGGATTCCCTACTACTTCGGTGAAGGATATGGTTATTCACCCTAGAGAACATGATTTAGTAATTGGAACTTTTGGCCGTGCGGCTTGGGTATTAGATGATATAAGACCTTTAAGAGCCATTGCAAAGGATAAGAGCACGCTTTCGCGAAAGCTGACTCTCTTCCAACCTCCTACGGCTTATGATGCAGCATACCAACAGCCAACGGGAAGCCGTTTTGGTGGTGATGCTCTTTATAATGGCGAAAATAGAGGTGGCGGTGCTCCCATCGCATACTATTTCACGAAAGTGAAAGAAGACAAAAAAGGAGCCAAAGACAAAAAAGATGAAGATGAAGATGAAAATGGAGAGGAAACAATAGAAGAAGATGAGGCCAAAGTCACTTGGGATTCAATTCATTTGAAAATTTATGATGGTAGTCGTGAGATTCGCCACCTAAAATGGAAGACTCCTGATAGTACTGGATTACACAAAACAACTTGGTATATGCGTGAAAAAGGTGGAGACCGCCCTTCGCGTACCATCAGAAAAAGTACTAGAGAATCTGGAGGGGTGGGTGCTAAACCTGGCACCTATAGATTGGTTATGTCATATGGAGATCAAAGCAGTGAATCTTCAATTACAATCAAGAGCGATCCACGCTTAACAATACCACAAAAAGCCATTGATGATGCCTATGATGCTGGCAAGCAAATAGAATCTATAATGCAAACCGCTGCCGATGCTGTAAAGCAATTGGTACAAAGTAAAACCCTTGCGGAAGATTATAAGAAAATGATCAAGAAATTGGACAAGGAGCAACAAAAATCCTTTAAAGACGATTTGAAGAGTATTGGAGATATGACTAAAGAAATTGACAATGTCATTGCCTTATATCTAGGAAAAGTAGACAAGCGTCAAGGTATTACCCGCAACCCAGAATTGACGGTTATGCGTAGCATCGGACAAGCACGTCAGTATGCTGGTAGTCGTCCTAATGGTTTAACGAGTACAGAGACTCTATTGATCCAACAAGCAAAAGACAAATTACAATCTGCTTTGGATACAACCAATACCTTCTATACGGAACAATGGACTCCTTTTCAAGCAAAGTTAGAAGCAATGAATATCAATCCTTTTAAAGAGATTAAATCTTTTAAAATGAATTAGAAAACTATAAAGAGCCGCAGTTGGAAGCATAAATTGCTTTCAATTGCGGCTCTTTATTTTATTTTTACACCATAACCCATTAATATATTCTATGAAAAAAACAATCCTACTCTGCTTTAGCTTTTTATTTTGTTATACCACTCTAAACGCACAGGATTCAGGCGAAGATGATTTTGGTGCCTGGTATATGCTTTTCACTACAAACAAAGTGAGTGAAAAACTAAGTATTCACGCGGAAGTTCAACATCGAAACTATGAGATTGCCAGTAATTTTAATCAATTATTATTGCGCACAGGATTAAACTATAATATATCAGACAATGCTATGGCCACCTTCGGCTATGGTTACATCTCGACAGACGGTACCTTTGAAGAACCCGCGGGTGAAGAAAATACAACAGAACATAGAATCTATCAACAGTTTGTGCTTAAGAATAAAGTGGGCAAACTAGCCTTCAGTCACAGATACCGATTAGAAGAGCGTTTTATTAATAGTCCCCTTTCGGGAAATGATACGCAGTTTCGATTTCGTTACTTTTTACGTTTGACCTATCCAATCAATGATACTTGGTTTTTAACTGCTTATGATGAAGTATTTATCAATTTGCAGTCTCCAACCTTTGGACAGAATCGTTTATACGGAGCTTTGGGATACAATGTCAATTCCAATCTTGCTATTCAAGCGGGATATCTTAAAAACCACTTTTCTTCAACGGCCTATGATCGTTTTCAATTAGGAATCTTCTTAAAAACAGACCTAAGAAAGAAAACTAACGATTAAGACGGCTTATGAAGAGGTAAAATCTTCCAATAAGAAATACAACGCCACAGCCATTCCATCGGTCCGAAACGGAAATACCTGAGCCATAACTGACTCCCAATCACTTGTGCTATAAATACTATGATAGCAAGTAGGATTGTTTGATAAGGACTTAGAGTTTCATACCATTTCGCGCCAAGCGAAGAAAATAATAGTAATCCGATAAAACTTTGTAAAAGGTAATTGGTTAATGCCATTCTTCCTAAATATTGCAATGGGAGTAAAAGCTTTTTCCAAAAGGAATACTGCATTGCATAGGCGATTAACCACACGTAAAAGAGCCCCATCAAAGTATCACTGATCTTCATAGCGTAAATAAAAAAGTCTCTCCAGATTGGGTTCTTCCAAATTTCTAAATCCCAGAGCCCAAAGAGAAAGAAAAGGCGATACGCATTAGATATCAAAGCGATGATAAGAACTGGGGTTTTTATTTTCTGAATCCACCTCGGTATATCCTGAAGGTATCCCTTTCTCCCTATTACCAGACCCAAAATAAACATCGATAGAGCTACAGGCATTAAAAACACAAAAAGTACCGCCACATTACTCCCATACTCATGAATTCTTAATCGAATACCATCGAGATAACTTCCATTACGAATAGTATCGACAATTTTCTCCGAACCATAATCCGCGAGCATCGACTCTGGGTTATAGTCGGTTAAATGGATGATCCACTCAAACAATTGATCCCCAAAGGGAAATAACAAAAAGCCTACACAGATCGCAATCAAATATTTCGTTTTCCAGCGTACCAACCCAATGGTGAGCAAGCCCAACAAGGCGTATAAATGAATTACATCTCCAGACCATAAAAATAAGATATGACAAACTCCAAAAAGAAAAAGGGCAGCCATTCGTCTGTAAAAAAAGCGTCTAGACAATCCCTTACGTTCCATGCTTAGAAATTGAATGCTAATTCCAATTCCGAAAAGCAGGGAGAATATGGGAAAGAATTTGGTATAGAAAAATAATTGTTGAATTCGAATAGCGAAAGCATCGAGAGCTCCCGTCCATTGTGCACCAAAACTATCTGCATTTTTGAAGACGCAGTTCATAATCTCTACGTTGACCATAAAGATTCCAAAAATGGCAAACCCTCTAAGCACATCTAATGTAAGAATACGTTGTGGTGGAGCAGTTGGTTTTCCTTCAGTCTTTTTCGTCATACACGAACTTAATTATACCTACTAAAATACAATCTTACTAAGAGATATTCGTATCTTAAACTACAAAATATAGGCGAGGCTGTTGGTTTTTCTAACCTTAGCCGACTACTACTTTCAAAACCATCCACTATGAAATCAAGCAAGATAAATTTTACTAATGCCCAAGGCGAAGTCTTATCAGGACGTTTAGATTTACCTGCTGAACAACACCCGCATAACTTTGCCATTTTCGCTCATTGTTTTACCTGCACCAAGGACTTTTCGGCAGTGCGTAACGTGAGTAAAGCATTGGCTTCTGAAGGGTTTGGAGTGCTTCGTTTTGACTTCACTGGTCTTGGCGATAGTGATGGAGATTTTGCAGACACAAACTTTTCTAGTAATGTAGCCGACCTAATTTCTGCGGCTGATTTTCTGAAACGTGAGTATAAAGCACCCACTCTATTAGTAGGGCATTCCTTGGGTGGGTCTGCGGCCATTTTTGCAGGAAAACAGATAGACACAATAAAAGCAATTGCGACTATTGGAGCTCCTAGTAATCCTGTGCATGTACAAAAGCAATTAGGTTCACAATTGGAAGTTATTAAACAGCAAGGAAAGGCTATTGTGACTTTAGCTGGACGAGACTTTACCTTTAAAAAGCAATTTATTGATGATTTAGAAGAAAGTTCATGTGTTACTGCTGCTGCAAAATTACATAAGGCATTATTAATTATGCATTCTCCACAAGATGCTACCGTTTCCATAAAAAATGCAGAAGAAATTTACCTTGCCGCTCATCATCCTAAGAGTTTTGTAACACTAGACGGATCCGAGCATTTACTCATAGACAAAGAAAACGCCTCCTACGTAGGACGCATAATAGCAGGTTGGGCTGCTCGATATATTGAGACCCCAGAAATGGATAAAATAAGTTCCACTCACCAAGTTGCCGCAAGCCTTGATGACGAAGATGGGTTTACAACAAATATGAAACTGGGAAGTCACTATATGAAAGCCGATGAACCTGTCCGTGTAGGTGGTAATGATTACGGTCCTACTCCCTATGAATATGTTGCTGCGGGCCTATCGGCATGTACGGCAATGACCATACAGATGTATGCTAAACGAAAAGGGTGGAAAGTAGACAATGTAGAGGTTCATACTAGTTATGATAAAACCCATAAAGCCGACTGTGAAATGTGTGAGGAGGACGCTTCCGCGAAAATAGATACGTTTACTCGTGCTATTAAATTCACTGCCGATCTCGATGAAAAGCAAATCGTTCGACTATTACAAATCGCCGATAAATGTCCTGTGCATAAAACATTGCATAGTGAGACTCAAATAATTACAACTTTAATTAAATAAATAGCGTGAGAAATCACCTCAATAAGAAGAGTCTAAGACTTAAAAATTAGAAAGGAATTATCGAAAAGAGCGCGCCTTTTCGATAAAGGCAAAGTAACCGCTAGTATCCCTAAGCATACTATAGGCCGAGATTCGGTCTTTTACTTTCCCGTTTGCATCCAATGCCAAAACGGTAGGAAACGACTTTTCTAAATTATACTTATTCTGAAGCGCCTTATTCTTTTTCATCTGATCTTCAGAGATCACATCCTGCTTAAAAGGAATGTCAACTTCTAGTAAAATAAAATTGTCTGCTTGAGCCAAAAATTCTGGATGTTGCCAAAAGTCTTTCTTCAACATCTTACAAGGTCCACACCAATCACTACCAGTAAAATACATGAGAATCGGCTTGTTAGCCTTTCTTGATTGCTTCTTGGCCTTATCAAAATCGATTAACCATGTGGCCTCTTGTCCTTGAGCTGCAAGAGCTGTAAAGAGAAAAACTACAAAAAGAATGCGTTTCATAATAAGGTGTGTTCGAGGTTTGCAAAATATAAAACTCTAAGGAATAAACAAATATCCTGCCAGAATATTGTGATAATAACCTAATTATATTTAAAGTTTTAAATGATTGGGCTGAATTTAAGATTCAAATAATTTAAAGTATAAAGGACTCTGTTTAGAAATTCCGAGACCTAGATTCCTAAGCTTGTATTCAACCTAGGGAGAACTTCTCACACTTTGGGGGAGATGTCCGAAGGACAGAGGGAGAATTTGGTTTTTAGAGATGGAGTAATTTAAAATTGGTCATAAAAAAAAGGCCCATTTTACAATGAACCTTTCAAGTTTATTTCACCAAGCGAATACTATACGTGCAAGGCGCGATCTTCTGTCGCTGCTAGTGCTGCTTCTTTCACTGCTTCTGCATAGGTTGGGTGAGCATGACTCATACGAGCTATATCCTCGGCACTAGCACGGAATTCCATAGCTGTTACTCCTTCAGCAATTAAATCGGCTACACGAGCTCCTACCATATGAACTCCTAATACTTCGTCGGTATCTTTATCGGCTAAGATTTTTACAAAGCCATCAATGTCTCCACTCGCACGACTACGTCCTAAGGCACGCATCGGAAACTGACCTACTTTATAAGAAGCTCCAGCTTCTTTTAATTGCTCTTCGGTTTGTCCTACAGATGCAACTTCTGGCCATGTGTAAACAACACCAGGAATCAAGTTGTAATCGATATGTGGTTTTTGTCCAGCAAGGATTTCGGCAACTAAAACACCTTCTTCCTCTGCTTTATGAGCAAGCATAGCTCCTTTAATCACATCTCCAATTGCGTAGATGTTAGAAACCTTTGTTTGTAAATGTTCATTGACTTCTACACGACCTCTATTGTCTGTTGGCACTCCAACAGCTTCTAGATTCAGTCCGTCGGTATATGCATGGCGACCTACAGCCACAAGTACATAATCTCCAACAAATTCAACTTCTTCTCCTTTTTTATTGTTTGCTTTTACAATGACTTCATCACCTTTACGTTCTACGGCAGTTACTCCGTGAGATAAAGCAAACTTCATTTTTTGTTTCTTAAATACCTTGAGCATCTCTTTAGACTGTGCTCCATCCATAGTTGGTATGATTCGGTCCATATATTCAACCACGGTAACATCTGCTCCTAGTCGCTTATATACTTGCCCTAGCTCTAAACCTATAACTCCACCACCAATCACAATAAGGTGTTTTGGCATTTCTTTCAACTTCAATGCCTCTGTTGAAGTGATAATACGCTCTTTATCCAAGGTGATAAACGGCAAACTACTTGGCTTTGAACCCGTAGCAATTATGGTATGCTTTGCTTCAATAGTTTGAGTATCTCCTTTAGTTAAGGCGATATTAATATGAGTGGCATCTTTAAAAGAACCAACACCATGAAATACGTCAATCTTATTTTTATCCATTAGGAAATCAATCCCTTTAGTAGTCATATCAACTACGCCTTGTTTACGAGCAATCATCTTCTCTAGATTGAAGCCTACTTCTCCAGAAATTTCAATACCGTGATCTGCAAAATGTTTTACAGCATCTTCATAATGATGTGAAGAATCCAAAAGGGCTTTTGAAGGAATACAACCTACATTTAAACACGTCCCACCTAAGGTATCGTACTTTTCAATAATTGCAGTTTTCATTCCTAGTTGTGCGCAACGAATAGCTGCTACATATCCTCCAGGTCCTGAACCAATAATGGCCACGTCGTATGTACTCATAATGATGTTTTAAATTTCTAAATACAAAGGTACAAAGGACTAGCTTGTCATGAAAGGTTTTTAGCCTTTTGGTAAAAGGTATTTTATGTGTTACCATTCATAAAATCTGATAGCAGTTTTTGTACTGATAACATTAACATTTTAAGAGTAAAAATTATAGTATTTTTAAATTTCAATTCAACCAAAACCAACAACCTTTATGAGAACTTTACACGTGCTAGTAGCACTATTTGTTAGTTCGCTCACCCTTTTCGCGCAAAGCGGAAAAGTGAACATGGACTATTATTTACCTCAAAATGTCACTTATAACTCAGAGATTCCAACTCCCGAAAGCGTGATTGGATTTGTTCCGGGAGAATGGCATGTGAGTCACGATAAATTATCAGAATATATGCGCACATTGGCAGCCGCTAGTGATCGTATAACTATCGAAAATAGAGGTAGCACCTTTGAAGGAAGACCTATCCTACTTTTGACAATCACCTCTCCTGCAAACCACAGTCGTATTGATGCTATAAAAGCCAATCATATGAAGCTTGTTGAAGACGGCAGCGCGAGTCTCAATACTTCAAATATGCCTATAGTAGTCTACCAAGGACTTTCTATTCATGGAAACGAACCTAGTGGTGCCAATGCTGGTCTAGTTGCCGCATATTACCTAGCTGCTGCTCAAGGTTCGCAAATCACAGAAATGCTCAACAACACTGTAATTCTATTTGATCCTTCCTTCAATCCAGACGGACTACAGCGTTTTGCTTATTGGGCAAATACCAATAAAAGTATAAACATCAATGCCGATCCACAGGATCGAGAATATAGCGAAGTATGGCCTAGAGGACGTACAAATCACTATTGGTTTGATATGAACAGAGACTGGCTACCTGTACAATTACCAGAATCAAGAGCACGTATTAAAACCTTCCATGATTGGTATCCAAACATCCTAACAGATCATCATGAAATGGGTAGTAATTCAAGTTTCTTCTTCCAACCAGGAATACAGTCACGTACGCACCCATTAACACCAAAACTCAACCAAGAGTTGACCAAGCAAATTGGTAACTATCACGCTAATGCTCTGGACAAAATTGGTAGTTTCTATTATACCGAAGAGAGTTTTGATGACTTCTATTATGGTAAAGGGTCAACTTTTCCAGATATCAATGGAGGTATTGGAATCTTGTTTGAACAAGGAAGTAGCCGTGGCCATGCACAAGAAACCGACAATGGCTTATTGGAATTTAAGTTCACCATTCGCAACCAGTTTACAGCTATACTTTCTACTCTTGAGGCGGCTCAAGGGATGCGCTCGCAATTACTCGATTATCAACGCAGCTTCTTTGCAAATGCTCGCAAGGAAACAAAACCGGGAGCTTATGCCTTTGGTAACGAAAAAGATGCAGCAACGGCTTTTCATTTAGCTGAAGTGCTCAAACGACATAAAATAGAAGTTCACCCTGTTGACAAGAGCTTTCGCGAAAGCGGGAAAGAATTCAAAAAAGGGTACAGCTATATCGTTCCTAAAAATCAACGTCAATCTCGTCTCATAAAGGCAATGTTTGAACGTCGCACGAGTTTTACCGATAGTTTATTTTATGATATTTCGGCTTGGTCATTTCCATTGGCTTTTGGCCTTGATTACACAGAAAATGCTTCTGTGAGCAATGCTGGACCTTCCATTCAGGATCTGAAAATGCAACCACAAGCTGCGGTAAGACAAAGTAACTATGCCTACCTCATGGAATGGCATGAATATTATACCCCTAAGGCACTCAATACTATTTTGAATGCCGGATTACGTGCTAAGGTGGGAATGAATAAATTCTCTCTGGAAGGCAATGAGTACGATTATGGAACCATCATGATTCCAGTTCAAAATCAAAAAATGAATGCGGCAGAATTAGCGAGTTTTCTTCAAAAAGTATCTCAAGAGGCACATGTAAACTTTACAGCCGTTAGCACTGGATTGACAGAAGGTATTGATCTTGGAAGTAATCAATTTAGAGCTTTATCACCTGCTAAGGTAGCCATCATTATTGGGGAAGGAACGAACTCTTATGACGCAGGAGAAATCTGGCATCTTTTTGATACTCGTTACAATATGAAAATTACCAAGTTGGATGTAAAAAATCTTAATCGAGCTAATTTAGATCGTTATACAGATATTATCCTTCCTCACTCTTTTGGGAAGGCAGTAGATAAAAATGCCTCAGAAAAACTTAAAACATGGGTCCAAAACGGAGGTACTCTCATAGGGTTTAGAAATGCAGCCAACTGGCTTGAGCGTAATAAAATGCTCAAAATAGATTTTGTAAAAACTAAAAACCCTGCTAAAGGAATTAGTTTCGAACAACGTGGAGATTTTGGTGGAGCTCAGGTAATAGGCGGAGCTATTTTTGAAGCAAAGCAAGATCGATCTCACCCTATCAATTTTGGATATACAGGTGACAAAGTATCAATGTTCAGAAATACGACCATCTTTATCAAAGCCGATTCTACAAGTTACAAGAATCCAATTCAGTATACTAAGAGTCCGCTACAAGCGGGATACATATCAAAAATCAATTTGAAAGCTATTCCAGAAACCCGTCCATTCGTACATCAGAGTTCGGGTCGTGGAGAAGTGATTGTCTTTACAGACAACACTAACTTTAGAGCTTTTTGGTATGGAACTAACAAGCTTTTAATGAATGCTATTTTCTTTGGAGAAGAGATGTAGTAATTTCAATAATATACTAATTAACCGGTCTTTGAAAAGAGATCGGTTTTTTTATGCCTTATTAGATCGCTTTCGCGAAAGCAAAAGGGTTCGAGGTTTAGTGTTTGGTGTTTGGTGTACGGTGTTTGGGGTTTGGGGTTTGGCGTTCGGTGTTTGGCGTTTGGTGTTTGGTGTTTGGTGTTTGGAGTTTGGTGTTTGGTGTTTGTGGTTCAGGGTTTGTTTTTTTTGGAATTTGGAACTTGGAGCTTGGGACTCTTTTTATCTCCTAAACTCATCGCCCCCTAAACTCATCGACTCTTTAACAACTCACCACCTCGCTTCCTCTTCTCAATACCCACATGATTTTGTTAATAAATACGATAAAAAAGCTCTGTAGAAAGTCTGCATCTTCCTCTAGCTAATTTTATATTTGTCTTCTATGGAACATTTCATTGTATCGGCTCGTAAATATCGTCCACAAACGTTCAAGGACGTTGTAGGACAGCAGGCCATTACCAATACTTTGGAAAACGCCATTGCCCACAATCACCTTGCACAAGCTCTATTATTTTGTGGTCCTCGAGGGGTTGGTAAAACGAGTTGTGCTCGTATTTTGGCAAAGCGTATTAATCAAGACGAAAACACTCGTCCTGATGAAGATTTTGCCTTTAATATTTTTGAACTGGATGCGGCTTCTAACAACTCAGTTGATGATATTCGTAATCTTATAGACCAAGTTCGCATACCGCCACAGGTTGGGATGTATAAAGTCTATATTATTGATGAAGTACACATGCTTTCTCAGGCGGCCTTTAATGCCTTTCTGAAAACGCTGGAGGAACCACCTAAACACGCCATTTTTATATTGGCAACAACTGAAAAGCACAAGATCATTCCAACAATCTTATCTAGATGTCAGATTTTTGATTTCAAACGTATCACAGTTACCGATGCGCGACAACATCTAGTGCATATCGCCAAAGAACAAGGTGTAGAAGCAGATGAAGAAGCCTTGCATATCATCGCTCAAAAAGCCGATGGTGCCATGCGAGATGCCCTCTCCATTTTTGATCGCGTCGTGAGTTTTAGCGGAAAACAGCTTACGCGAAAAGCGGTTACCGAAAATTTAAATGTATTAGACTATGAAACCTATTTCATAGCCACAGATCATATTCTCAACAATAATATTCCTGAACTATTATTACAGTTCAATGACATCTTATCAAGAGGTTTTGATGGACATCATTTTATTGCAGGCTTGGCTTCACATTTTAGAGACCTAATGGTTTGTAAAAACCCACCCACTATTCACCTATTAGAAGTGGGCGACGGGACCAAAAAGAAATACTACGAGCAATCACAGAAAACCGATATGGCCTTTCTCCTAAAGGGCATCGAAATGGCAAATGACTGTGATCTTAAATATAAAACTAGTCGGAATCAGCGATTACTCGTTGAGTTATGTTTAATGCAGTTGGCCTCTATCACTTTTGATGGAGAAAAAAAAAATGACAGCCGCTATTTAATTCCGCCTTCTCATTATAAGGTCAATCGCGCTGCTGTTACTCCAAAACAAGCGCTACAACCTAAAGTTATCACAGAAATTCCTTCTGCTACTCAGGTGGTGCCAACAACGGATGTAGCTCCTTCTACAAATGCGCCCTTAAATACAGCGACATTAGAAGAGGCCAAATCAATTACTGCAGATTTACATAAAGCAGTAACCGTAGAAAATCCAACACCCGATCCTGCAGTAACCGAAGTTCCAACCGCAGAAGTTCCAACCCCTGTAACATCAAAAGTTGAAGCTCCGAAAATTAATGTTACTACCGAACGTGTTTCTGGCTTATCAATCAAAGGCCTTCATAAGAAAAGAGAACTTGAACAACAACGTGCGGCAAAAAAACTGGATGTAACCAACCTTCCAAAAGAACCCTTTACAGAGATTGCAATGCAAGCGGCTTGGCAAGAGTATGTGGAAAGAATTACGGTAGCTGGTGAAAAGATTCTCGCTTCAAATATGGAAGCAGATACACCAACCCTAAAAGGCACTACTATTCATCTTGAATTTCCAAATGAAACCATGAAAGTAGAAGTAGAACGTGCTCAAGGTCCGCTACTTGAATTTTTAAAGCGTAAGCTAAGCAATTACGATATTGTTATAGACATCAAAGTAAATGAGGAGGTACAGCGTAAATATGCTTATACTCCGCAAGAGAAATACGAAAAACTAAGAGAACAGAATCCTGAACTCGATATTTTACGTCAAACGTTTGATTTACAATTATAGGTTATGGAAGAAGAAGAAAAAGCACCTATCCAAATGTTACATTTGAAACTCCCTACGGATCCTAGGTGGGTAAATATCGTTGAGAAGAATATTGAAGATATACTCACAGATCATGCCTATTGCGAGCAAAAAGCAGCATCTACGGCAATCTCATTTATTATTGGTTTTCCCGATCATACAGAACTTGTATCTGAAATGAGTGATCTCGTTATTGAAGAAATGAGTCACTTTAAAATGGTTCACGATCTCATAGTTGAAAGAGGATTGCATTTAGGAAGGGAGCGCAAAGATCCATACGTACATAAGCTGCGTTTCTATTTCCCTAAAGGAGGCTCAAGAACAGAGAGTTTAGTCAATAGATTACTTGTGGCTGCTCTTATAGAAGGAAGAAGTTGTGAACGTTTTCGCTTGCTTTCGGAAGAGTTGGAAGATCCAAAACTCAAACGTTTTTACCGCAAATTAATGATTAGTGAAGCTGGCCATTATACAATGTTTTTAAATTTTGCAAGAAAATACGGAGATCGTAAAGTCGTGGATAAAAAGTGGCAAGAGTTACTTGATTTTGAAGCTCAAGTGATGAAAGATTTAAGTAAAGGAGAAACCATTCACGGCTAATCCATTCAAAACCTAAGTACACAAAAAAGCTCGGAACATTGTTCCGAGCTTTTTCTATTATAAGCCTATTTAATTAAAGTCTATAACCAACTACCACACTGAGGTAGCTATTTTTTCCTGAAAGATTTCTATATCGAGTATCTAGATTAATATCGCCATTGCCCTCTTCTGCTTGAATTGGAATTTCTGCATCACTTTCAAAGATTTCAACAAAGCCAAGTGTATATCGTGCTTCAACAAAGAAACTCTCTGAAAGTTGATACCCAACTGCACCAAAGGCAGAAAAATCAATAGAGGTATAGTCTTCAGACTGTTCAAAGAAAGAAATCTTCAGTCCCGCTTGTGGACCTGCCATGATAAAAGCTTTATTAAAGTTCAATCGCAAACCTAGTGGTAACTGGAGATAATCTGTATTAAAACCTTCTCCTTTGTTTCCTTGAGATGAAAATAAAAGTTCTGGTTGAAAGCTCACCTTTTCATTAATAGCCATTTCAGCAAAGAAACCTACAGTTACATTGATACGCCCCTCTTCATCTTCTGCAGGAACTTCCATTGTTGGACCATCTCCCACATTAACAAGATCATATTCTAAGCTGTTGATAGAACTTGCATTGATTCCAAATTTAAATCCATAGCGAATTCCTTGAGCTTGTATAGTGGCGTAGGTAAACGAACACATAAAAATAAAGAGTACTATTTTTTTCATAATTATTTTTTTGTTTCCGTAAAATATTAATTCCTAATGGGTTATAAATTTTCATCTATACTATTTGCAAGATACTGACTTTTTATGATACCATCTGCCAATCCGATCTTAGGAACAAAAATATACTTTGAACGAGCCCATTTCATCGCCGAGAGGTAAATCCGCGTGGCTGGTATAATTACGTCTGCTCGATCTTGATTGAGTCCTAAATCAACGATACGCTCATCATAGCTCAATTTTTGTAACTGTTTGTAATACGAACTTAAAAACAGATATGATAAAGGCTTGCCAGCTTTCTTACCACTCAGCTTGAAAATTTTATTGATATTCCCTCCTGAACCAATGATATCAATAAATTCGTAGGACGAAGTATTTGTTTTTATCCACTGCTCCAATGTCTTCCAATCATCTTCAGTGACCAATCCATTTAATATACGTACCGTTCCTATTTGAAAGGAGCGACTTGTCACTACTTTTCCATGACTATAAATGGTGAATTCAGTGCTTCCTCCACCTACATCTACATATAGATAATTCTTTTCAGAATCAATGATTGTATATAAATCTGTAGCTGCAATGATTGCCGCCTCTTCTTCCCCACCAATAATATCAATAGTAATAGCGGTTTTTTCTTTGATTAGTTTCGCGACAGACTCACCATTTGATGCCTCCCTCATAGCACTCGTCGCACAAGCTCTGTAATGTGTCACCTTATGAGCATTCATTAATAAGCGAAATGCCTGCATAGCATCTAACATACGCTGCACATTGGCCTCAGAGATATAATGATCTTTAAACACATCTTCCCCTAGTCGTATTGGAACACGAATTAACGCACTCTTTCGGAAAATTGCCTTTTTTCCAGGTTGCTCAATCACATTGGCAATAAGTAATCGTATAGCGTTGGAGCCTATATCAATTGCTCCATATTTATGGATATTGAGCATTTATTTTTTCAATTTGTTAAGATAGTACTTATAAGTAGCAAACTGAGAACGAACAGGGGTACCTACAGTTTCTCTATAGCGGTTATCCTGTTCTTTATTAATGATACGAGCCTTTACATTATCATTCCATCCTATAGTGTGAGTTTCAATTATTTCTCTCTTAATATCTTCGTCAAAAATTGGACAACTTACCTCTACACGGTTATCTAAATTACGACTCATCCAATCTGATGAAGAAATATAAACCTGTTCTTCTCCTTCTGCACCAAAAATATACACTCGCGGATGCTCTAAGAATTTATCAATAACGCTTATCACTTCAATGTTTTCACTCATGCCAGGAACCCCAGGTATCAGGCAACAAATTCCTCGTACAATCATTTCTATTCTAACACCAGCCTGACTAGCTGCATACAATTTATCTATAATCGTATAATTTGAAATACTATTAAGTTTTAAACGAATAAGTGCCGGTTTTCCGATTTTAGCTTTGGTTATTTCTGCATCAATTAACCTATTAAAGGTATTCCTCGCATAATGCGGTGACACCACTAAATGCTTATATTTATTAACTATATAATTTGTATCAAAGAAATTAAACAGCTTACTCACATCCTTTAGGATTGCCTGATTTGTAGTAAAAAGTGTATAATCTGTATAAATTTTTGCAGTGGAGTGATTAAAATTACCCGTGCTAATAAATCCATATCTTCTTAGCTTCTTCCCTTCTTCTCGTTCAATAACACAAACCTTTGAGTGTACTTTTAACCCAGGAACACCAAAAATTAGTCGGACCCCCTCATCTTCCATCTTTTTCGCATACATCATGTTTGCCTCTTCATCAAAACGAGCACGCAATTCAATTTGAACCGTCACTTCCTTCCCATTTTGTGCAGCATTAATTAGTGCACTGGCAATATGAGACACCCTCGCCAATCTATAAATTGTAATCTTTATAGTTTTAACTTTTGGGTCTAGGGCTGCCTCCCTTAAAAATTTAATAGTATATGCAAAAGTATGGTATGGAGCATATTGCAAATAATCACGTTCATTGATTTTTTCTAAAATGCTCCTTTCAAGAGTAAGACCTTGGATAGGCAATGGCTTTAGTTTTTCATATAGGAGGTTTGCCCTTCCTAAACTCGGAAAGCCCATATAGTCCTTACGGTTGTGATAGCGTCCTCCTGGAATGATACTATCCGAGCGCTCAATTCCCAATTTCTTTAATAAGAAATCCAAAGTTTCTTTTTCAATCGTTTTATCAAACACAAAACGCACAGGTTCTCCATCTTCCCTCCCCTTAACACTCTTTGATAATTTTTCAATAAAACTTTTACCAAGATCAGATTCCATATCTAATTCTGCATCTCGAGTAATTTTTATCATATGTGTACTAATCGTAGTATAATTAAAAATATTAAAGATGGAATGCAGGTTATATCTTATAACATCATCCAACATAATAATATAATCCTTCCCGTCTAGACGAGGTAATACTACAAAACGCTCTACGGCACTTGGGATTTCTAATAAGGCATACATGGGGTCATCTGTATCTACCATATCCATTTTCACCATGAGATAGGCATCTAAGTCTTGTATGCGAGGTAATTCTAAATCATCTCTAAGAATAATAGTCTCTAATGCCGGACTTACTTTTTCGGTAAAAAATGCTTTTATAAACTCATGATGCTCTGGAGCCTCAATTTCTGTTTCTTCAAGAATAAATATATTTTCATCTTCCAGTTTTTTATAGATATCGTCTAGGATTTCTAAACTTTCAGTTTGTTGTTGTATTACTATTTCAGTAATTTTCCCTAATAACTCCTGTGCAGTATATACCCCCAAAGCTTTACGCCCCTTCCGTCCTGCTTCTACAATGCGACGAACAGTTGCATAACGAACTCTAAAAAACTCATCTAGATTGTTGGAAAATATTCCCAGAAAACGAAGGCGTTCAATCAGTGGTACTGTTTCATCTGCTGCCTCTTGTAATACTCGTGCATTAAAGTTGAGCCAACTCAGTTCGCGATTTACATAGCGATCTTCTTGGGTATTCGTCATACTAAAGTGTTTTTGGTGTTAGGTGAGCAATCGTTTTTCCTTGAGAGAGATCTTCCCACCGATTAATATCAAACTGTATCGCAGTAAAACCCGCTGTTGGCACATTATCTATATCCATATCTCCATAGGCATTGACAACCGAAGTCATGGCATTATTATGACCGAAAACCATTAAACAGTCAACGCTATTATCACAAGTTCGAATTACTTGGAGTAGCTGTTGCCCAGCAAAGTCATACAGGCTGTGATTTAATATTATTTCATCCTCTGGAATGTTGTACGCTTGCGCGAAAATGCGGGCCGTAGCATTAGCTCTGGTTGCATCACTACTCAGCAATCGATCGGGTCTAGGCATTTTAGAAGCTACAGCAGCAGCCACAAGTGGTGCATCTCTTACACCTCTTTCATTTAAAGGGCGTTCATGATCTATAACATCAAATTCCCAACTTGATTTTGCATGACGAACTAAGTATAGTGTTTTCATATCAAGGTGCTAATCGTTCTTTAATCCATTTCTTATCTTCTAAACGGTACCTAATTCGGTCGTGTAACCTACTAGGCCTTCCTTGCCAAAACTCAACCATAGTTGGTAATACTAAATAACCACCCCAGTGATTTGGACGTTGAATAGTTTTATTTTCAAATTGGGCAACAAGAGCATTCATCTTCTCTTCTAAGACTGAACGATCATCAATAACGCAACTTTGGTCTGAAACCAAGGCTCCCAATTGACTTTCCTTAGGTCTGGATTTAAAATAAGCATCCGATTGTTCTTCTGGCACTTTCTGAATCTTTCCCTTAATAATTACCTGTCGTTCAAGATTGGGCCAAAAAAAAGAGAGCCCTACTTGAGGATGTTGAGCAATACTTTGACCTTTTTCGCTTTGATAATTTGTATAAAACACAAAACCTTCCAGGTTATACTCTTTGAGCAATACAATCCGCGCCTTCGGAAAACCATCGGCGCCTATGGTTGCCAAGCTCATTGCATTGGGCTCTTTAACACCACCAGCAGACTCTACTTCCTTAAACCAATGCGCAAATTGACTCATTGGATCAGCCTCGGTATGGGCAATATCCAAAACCCCAGCTTCATAGGATTGACGGTAGTTATGCAAGTCTCTGTTCATATTAGCTAAGGTACAAGAATCGCAAAGAAGTTAAAAGCAGGAAACCCAATTTCACAAGAAATTAATAGGGGCTGAAAATGAGATACATAGCCCCATGCCTCCTAATACTTCCAGGAATTGTTTTAGTACATAATAATATAAAAACTGTGAAGGGATCACAGTTATTTTTTGAGAAAACCTTTCTTCTTTAGGATTTTTCGAATCTCAGAATTGTGCTTCACTATACGCATATGCTCTTCATAATCGATACTTTCATCTTCAAATTCTGAATGTCCAAATTGCCCTTCGAAGTTAGGAAGCAATTCTACTTCATCAAACTCAATAACATAACGCCTATGCTCGGTATACCCATCAGCATTTAAAAAGTACTCACAAATATGCTTTTCTTCAAAATATACAATGCGAAACGCAATGGTAATATTATCCTTTACAGAGGTTGACCCAGCTGTATGATATACTTTTTTAGGGTAGGTATCAGGACTTACCAAGAACAAATTACGTGGGATCAACAAATCAAAATGTTGCTGTAATTTAGCTAATATAGGTCTCGGTACTTTAGGTTTTTCAATGTCCATTGCTCTTATGTTTTGCTTAGAAAGTAAACACCTTTCCATCATCTGCCAAATGTACGTTTTCAAAAATAGGTTTTGCTTCATCTTTAAAAAGATTCAAGTTGGCATATCGGGTAGAATAATGTCCAAGAATCAAATTTTCCACTTCTGCATCTGCAGCAATCTGCGCAGCTTGCGCTGCAGTACTATGACCTGTTGGCTTGCATAAATGCACATGGCTCTCTAAAAAGGTCGATTCATGATACAAGGCAGTAGCCCCTTTAATCTGCTCGCATATGACAGGTTTATAAGCTGTATCGCTACAATAGGCATAACTCTTAGTAGGTTCAGGATCAAAACTGAGATCTCCATTTGGTATCAGTGTACCGTCTTCTAACAAGACATCTCCTCCTTGTTTGATTCTATTATAATATGCTTTATCAATATCTAACTGCAAACAGGCATTGATATCTAATTTCCGTTCCCCGACTTTTTCTTGAAAGTAGAATCCATTGGTATAGATTCGGTGCTTTAGTGGTATCGTTGTTACAACCACAAGCTCATCTTCAAAAATAACGGTAGGGGTTTTGTCAGCAATTTCACGAAAGTGTAAAGGATAACTTGTAAATCCTTCGGAGAGTTTGAGTTGGAGCAAACAAATCTCTTTGATGCCTTTAGGGCCATAAATAGTTAGTGGTGCTGTACGTTTTAATAAACTAAAGGTCGAGATAACACCCATTAATCCATAAAAATGATCGCCGTGTAAATGGGAGATAAAAATGTGTTTGATGCGTGAAAATTTGATCCTATTTTGACGCAATGCTATTTGGGTCCCTTCTCCACAATCAATTAGAAACATATGATTACGTATGTCGAGCACTTGGGAGGTAGGATTCTTGAAAGTGCCAGGAGCGGCAGCATAACACCCTAAAATAGAAATATTCAATGTAGTGCTCATAGGCTTTACTTAAAAGCCAAGATCTCTTTCGATCTCTTCCATGGCAATAATATCCTCGGCTTCAAGAATAGTTGGAACAACAATCATTTCATCAGGAATTAAATCATAGTCAATTCCCTTATTTACAATAACATAAGAAGTTTTTCCGGCACGTTGGTAGTTAGATAATTTAATAAAGGCCACCAATTGTTCTAGCGTGAGGTTTTCATACTTCAATAAATCTATCACTAGATTATGCGTTTCATACTTCTCTGGAACTATACGTTCGAGATAGCTGGCAAACTTGACAACATCGTCGTGATCGTCAGCTAGAATAGTTAAGGTATCTTTTACTGTAACTTGCATTATTGTTTGATTTTGGATGCGAGCAAATAGATGACTGCCATTCGTATTGCAACACCATTTTGAACTTGATCTAAAATTATGGCGTGCTCTGAATCGGCGACGTCACTTGTAATTTCTACACCGCGATTAATTGGTCCGGGGTGCATAATCACTATTTCTTTATTTAGACTATCTAACAAGCCTTTAGTAACGCCATATTGCTGTGTATACTCTCTCGTAGTCGGAAAGTAACTAATATCCATGCGTTCGTTTTGAACGCGAAGCATATTTGCAACATCACACCATTCTAAGGCTTTGCGAAGGTCTAACTCCACTTCTACTCCTAGACCTTCAATATATTTTGGTAAGAGTGTCTTTGGGCCGCAGACTTTTACTTCGGCACCTTGGAGTTTGAGGGCGTAGATATTGGAGAGTGCCACACGACTGTGAAGGATATCACCAACAATTACTACTTTTTTACCAGCGACCTCTCCAAGACGTTCACGAATAGAAAAACTATCTAATAAGGCTTGGGTGGGATGCTCATGTGCTCCATCACCAGCGTTAATTATGCTAGCGTTAATATGTTTGGAGAGAAATACGCCGGCACCAGGATTGGGATGACGCATGACCACCATATCTACTTTCATAGATAAAATATTGTTGACCGTATCAATGAGAGTTTCGCCTTTCTTTACAGAAGATGCTGCTGCCGAAAAGTTAATAACATCGGCGCTTAGACGTTTTTCTGCAAGTTCAAAGGATAGCTTAGTACGCGTACTATTTTCAAAGAATAGATTGGCAATAGTAATATCACGCAGTGAAGGCACTTTCTTAATGGGGCGGTTAATCACTTCTTTAAAATGATCGGCCGTTTTAAAAATAAGATCAATATCTGCTTTATTGATATACTTGATACCTAGCAAATGATTGACGCTCAACTCGCTCATAGTCTTGTTTCTTAGCTTTTTATTACGTAAACACTATCTTCTCCTTCATTTTCTACCCAACTCACTTTCACCTTTTCTTCATTGATTGCATCTACCTGTCTTCCTCGGTAATCGGGTTGGATGGGCAGATGTCTACTAAAACGTCTATCAATAAGACAAAGCAGCTCTACTTCTATGGGTCTCCCAAAACTTTGTAGAGCCGTTAAAGCAGCATTAATACTTCTTCCTGTGTAAAGGACATCATCTATGAATACAACTTTTTTGTCTTCTACTACAAAATCAATCTTGGTGGTATTAGCTTCCAAAGTTTTTTCTGTTCGCCTAAAATCATCTCTATAGAAGGTAATATCAAGGTAACCTAGTTTCACATTGGCAATCTGATAAGACTCTCTGAGGAGTTTTGCTATACGTTCAGCAAGAAATACACCTCTAGGCTGTATTCCTATTAAGACGGTTTCTGAAAAGTCGGTGTGATTTTCAATGAGTTGACAAGCCAGTCTATTAAGAATAATATTGACTTCGGTAGCATTAAGTAATACTTTTTGACTCATAGATGTTTTCCAAAACAGTGTTCGGAGAGCAAAGATACTATTTTTTGTAGTTTCAGCCTTCAGATTTAGCCGCTAGAACAAAATGACCCAATGATGATTCAAAATATAAGATTCGAGATTCAAGTCAAATAGACTTCGTTGATTGTAAAAGACCGCACACGCTTAACTGTTAACCGTTAACCGTTAACTGATAACTTTTAACTTTTAACTTTTAACTCTTAACCGATAACTTTTAACCAATAACTTTTAACCGATAACTTTTAACTTTTAACCAATAACTCTTAACCGATACCTTTTAACCGATAACTTTTAACCAATAACTCTTAACCGATAACTTTTAACTTTTAACTTTTAAAGACTTTCCATAAAAAAACCTCTCAACTGAGTTGAGAGGTTTTTTCATATGGTAACGGTTGAAATTACTTAGTTACAACAGATTTGTTTTGTGCTTTAGAAAGCTCAATAGAAATCGCAGTACGTTCAAATTTCATTTTACCAGCGCCCGTTTCAAGGATACAAGTTCCATCGGAATTCAATTCTAAAATCTTTCCGTGAAGCCCACTCTTTGTAACGACTTTATCGCCTTTTTTAAGTCCGCTATCAAAATTTTTTTCTTGCTTGATCTTCTTTCGTTGTGGTAATACAATAAAGAATATGATAAAAACTGCGAACAGTAATATCGGACCAGCAAGTTGTCCTAAGTCACCCATATGAATTACTTAGATGCGCCTGCAGCAGGAGCTTCAACAAATGCTTTGATACGGATAGTTTCCTTACCAGCAGCAGTGTTTGCTTTGATTGTTACAGTTTTAGTTACAGCGTTTGTACCACTACCGTTATATTTTACAAGAAGTTCACCTTTTTCTCCTGGTGCAACTGGATCTTTAGAGTACTGAGGTACAGTACATCCACAAGAACTCTTTGCATCAACAATTACTAATGGTGCTTTTCCAGTGTTTGTAAAAGTAAACTTGTGCTCAACAGAGTTTCCTTTGTTGATTGTTCCGAAGTCATGTTCAACTTCATCAAAAACCATTACTGGATATTCTGTAGCTTGTGCATCACGTACAGCTGCTACTTCTACATTTTCTTCTTTTACTTTACTAGTTGCGTCCTCTTTACAAGACGTAAAGATCATAGCAGTTAGTACTCCTAATACTAAAATACCTTTTTTCATTGTTTGTTATTTTTAATTAAAAATCTGTTCAAAAATAGTAAATTTTTTATTCTTGCAAGCCCCTACCCGTTTTCTTTAACGTATTGTTTTTACTGTATTCTTTCACAAGCTTGTCTAAAACTCCATTAATAAAGATACTACTCTTAGGTGTAGAATATTCTTTGGCAATTTCTAAATACTCGTTAATCGTTGCTTTTACTGGGATTGACGGGAATTTCAAAAACTCACACAAAGCCATTTTAATTAGAACCATATCCACATCGGCGATACGTTCTTTATCCCAATTGGGAGTATTCTTTGTAATCTCTTCTGTTAAAAATTCGTCATTCCCAACCGTTTTACTCAACAATTCCGGCCCAAATACTTTATCATCTTCATTTTTGAAGAGCTCAGGCAGCAAAGAACTTTCTGGAGAAGAAGGCTTCATTTTCTGTAAACGCTTTAAAACAGTCATGTTTACCAATGGTAAATCGTCTAACCAAGTAAGTCGTTTATCTTCTAAATAGTCATATAACTTATCGTTAGGAGCGAGAACTTCTGTATAAAATTGAACCACAAAGGCGCGGTCTTCTTTAAAGGTGGTTTCCCCAGCCTCCATATAGACTTCGTAAAAGCTGCTTTCAACTAAGGCGTTATAGATAATCCCAACGTACTCATCATCCAAACGCCAGTTTTTCAACTTTCGCTTTTCCAATTCGTCTTGTAACATGGTGTTTGATGCCATTTTTACAAGTGCTTGGTTTTCGATAAATTTTGTATTGGGATTTTTTTCGGTCTCTGTAGCTAAGATCTTCTTAGAGTGCTTCTCTTGGTGCGCTTTCGCGAAAGCGTGAACCTCCACCATCATATCAAGCATCAACAAATAAAGACTGTAACTCTCTTTTATACTTTCTTTTACAAACTTCTCCTCAAGAGGTAAAGAATTTTGCATTGTACAACCCATTGCATAAATAGATTGCATAACCTTGACACGGATGTGGCGTCTGTTCAACATATGACCAAAGAACTTTTATAAAATAAAACAGGGATCTTGCCTAGTGCAAAATCCCTGCAAAAATACAGTTTTTAATGTAACCTGTATATTAAATTATTGTCTTTTACATTTTTGATTTTTTACGCGTTTCAATACGTTCTACCGCCACTTCCATAGCGGCTTGGTGGGTCGTAATACCACATGAATCTGCTGTGTTTAATATTTCAAGCGTCGTATCGAAAATATTTTCTGTCTTACGAATGATCTCCTCCTTGCCATATTTTTCAAGTTCTGCATACACATTAATAATTCCTCCAGCATTGATCAAGAAATCCGGTGCATACACTATTCCACGCTCCTTTAACTGCAATCCGTGAAGGTTTTCATCTGCCAATTGGTTATTAGCAGCCCCTGCAATTACCTTGGCCTTCAATTTTCCTACAGTTTCATTATTGATCGTTGCTCCTAGCGCACAAGGTGCATAGATATCCATATCGGCAGCATATACATCATTACCTGTAAAGATGGTCGCTCCGTATTTATCTCGTACTTCTTCCAATCGCTCTTGATTGATATCACTTATTATTACTTGCCCTCCTTCATTTGTTACATGCTCAACTAAGACTTCCCCAACATGGCCAATTCCTTGTACTAGTACTTTCTTACCTTCCAAATTGTCAGAACCATAAGCGTATTTAGCTGCAGCTTTCATACCCATAAACACACCGTAAGCTGTAATTGGGGAAGGATTTCCTGCACCTCCTTTTTCTTCAGATATTCCAGTTACATAAGGTGTTACTGTGCGCACAAGATCCATATCGGCTGTTTCCATGCCAACATCTTCGGCGGTGAGATAGCGACCACTTAAAGAGTGTACAAATTCACCAAAACGCTTCATCAATTCCGGTGTTTTCTGAGTCTTTGAATCCCCTATGATCACAGCTTTTCCACCTCCTAGATTTAAACCTGTTATGGCAGCTTTTAACGACATCCCACGTGATAAACGCAATACATCATTCAAAGCATCCCATTCTGTAGCATAGTTCCACATTCGTGTTCCTCCCAAGGCAGGACCTAAAACTGTGTTATGAATACCAATAATGGCTCTTAGGCCAGTATCTTTATCGTTACAAAAAACGATTTGCTCATGATCATTAAATGAATGTTGACCAAATACAGGGGCCACCTTTGTCAATTGATCCGGAGAGAGAACATCTACTGTCATATCTTTATATTTATCAAAAACTAAATTTTGTTTTTCTAATTTTAACCATGCTAAAATAACGAATAATTCAATTTACCAACAGATTAAACTAATAAAATTGCGAATACCTTAACATATTTCCATTTCCACAACTTATTGCTATCATAACCCAACCCTCTTAAAAGTCAGGTTTTCAAAAGGATAATAGATGTTTTATACATTTTACATAGAATTTGGTAGTACAGAAAATGAAAAATAGCGAACTTCGCTATTCCAAATTACATCCGGATCGCACCTCATTAATGAAAGCACTCAAATCCCTTAATCATTATTTTTTACGATATAAATGGCGCCTAATTCTAGGCTTCTTTATTGTCATCGCAGCCAGGGTATTTGCCGTTGCCAATGTTAACTTTATTGGAAAAACCGTAGATGTAGTTAGAGCCTATCTCAAAGACGAAATAACAGTTGAGCTTTTTAAAAGCGGACTCATAAAATACTTGCTATTATTATTAGGAGCTACTGCCCTATCGGGACTCTTTACCTTCCTGATGCGTCAAATGATCATTGTCGTATCCCGCTTCATAGAAGCCGATCTCAAAAATGATATCTACGCGCAATACCAACGCCTCTCTTTAAATTTCTATAAGAAAAATAGAACAGGCGACCTGATGAATCGCATCTCAGAAGATGTGGGGAAGGTTAGAATGTACGTCGGACCTGCAATTATGTATTTGCTTAATGCGCTAGTGCTTTTTGCAACGGTAATTCCATATATGTATGCCACAGCGCCAAGTTTGACCTTATATACCCTCATCCCGCTGCCTATATTGTCGATTTCTATATATAAGCTGAGTAAAGAAATTCACAAACGAAGTACCATTGTACAAGAATACCTTTCTAAATTAACCACCTTTTCTCAGGAATCCTTTAGTGGGATAGCAGTGATCAAAGCCTATATTTTAGAGGGTCAAACCTCCGAAGGTTTTAAGCAATTAAGTGACGATAGCAAAAACAAAAATTTAGACCTTGTTAAAGTACAAGCCTTCTTCTTCCCCCTTATGATAGGTCTTATAGGAGCAAGTAATTTGCTTGTCGTCTTTATTGGAGGGAAACAATATATAGACGGTACGATTACAGATTTTGGCACCTTGGTTGAATTTATCATGTTTGTCAATATGCTTACCTGGCCAGTAGCCACGGTTGGATGGGTAACATCTATAATTAAAGCCGCCGAAGCGTCACAGATTCGAATCAACGAGTTTTTAGATATTGATCCTGAAATACAAAACCTGAACGAAGCATCTACTCTTATCAAGGGCGATCTCGTCTTTGATAATGTGAGCTTCACCTATGACGATACTAATATAACTGCGCTTAAAAATGTTAGTTTCTCAATCAAGAATGGGGAAACTTTAGCAATTATCGGAAGTACGGGCTCAGGAAAATCAACCATCTTAGAATTAATTGGTCGCCTCTATGATATTGAGAGTGGCTCGATCAAACTGGACGGGATCGAACTAGCACAAATCAACCTTAGTGACTTGCGGAAGAGTATTGGCTATGTACCTCAGGATGCCTTTTTGTTTTCAGACACCATTAAGGAAAATATAAAATTTGGGAATGTAAATGCTACTGATGATGAAGTGATCGCTTTCGCGAAAGCTGCCGCCGTTCATGATAATATCGCCGACTTCAAAAACGGCTATGACACTGTTCTTGGAGAACGTGGAATAACGCTCTCTGGAGGTCAAAAACAGCGTGTCTCTATTGCAAGAGCGCTGATTGCACAACCTAAAATACTCTTACTCGACGATTGTTTAAGCGCTGTTGATACAGAAACAGAAGAGGAAATTCTAACCAATCTCGCCACAATTGCAGCCAAAACAACTACAATTATTGTTAGTCATAGAATATCATCGGCTAAAAATGCCGATAGAATAATCATTCTAGATGAAGGCAAAATTGTGCAACAAGGCACTCATAATCAACTCATAGCAATTGACGGATACTACAAAGAATTGTATCTAAAACAATTGGATGAGAAAGAAATGTAAAAAAAAATTGGGTACCCTTTATTTTTTTACCATTTTTGAGGAACCAATTATTAAACTAAAACTACAAGTTGACTATGAGTGATTACGGAACGAGGGATAATGAAGAGATATTTTCAAAAGTATTAAGAGCAGGAAGACGCACTTACTTCTTTGATGTACGATCAACTAAAGCTGGTGACTACTACTTAACCATTACAGAGAGTAAGAAATTTACCAACGATGATGGTTCATTCCACTTTAAAAAACATAAGATTTACCTATACAAAGAAGATTTTGAAGGGTTTACTGAA
This sequence comes from uncultured bacterium, assembly GCA_963974305.1. GTDB lineage: Bacteria > Bacteroidota > Bacteroidia > Flavobacteriales > Flavobacteriaceae > Dokdonia. The sequence goes on along the minus strand of CAXBCS010000009.1, from coordinate 37,919 downwards.
ATTCTAAACGAGATGACAACCTACGTTTTGAATGAGAAAGGTCTAGAAGTAATTAGTGATCGCCATCAGGCAGACTATGTACGTCCAGAGCTAACATCAGAAACTTCTGAGACTTCAGAAACAGTAGATGCTGATGGTACAGAAGAAAAAACTCCAAGCACTGAAAGCTTTACTGATGTAAGCTTTGAAGATATTTAGAAACTAGCATTTCTATAAAAAACAAAAACGGCCATTGCATTTGCAGTGGCTTTTTTTTGTACCCAAAATTAGCATGCTCCCATACCCGGAAAGGCAAGCATCTCCCCCATTCCCACAGTAAACAACCAATTGCCATAGATCGCGTGCTCTATAGATACCAATGTCGTCGACTTCGTTTTTGAGAAAGTATATGCAAATAGGAGTCCGCCAATAAACGTAAGCACAGTCACCAAGGTGTTTTGAAAAAACAGATGCGCTAAAGAAAAGATGATAGCATTGACAAAAATAAGCAGTTTCTTATTTGTGAAAAACTGGGCATATCGTTCAAAGAAAAACGTCCGATAGATTAGTTCTTGTGGCCAGACAGAAAGAAAGGTATACAGTGCAAGTATGATGACAAACATCCTCATGTCCGTGCGAGGCACACAAAATAATTTTGCAGGATCAACCAAATACACATAAGTGGTAGTTACCATCACAACAACAGCAAACTTAATCGCTGTGGTCTTTATAAAGCTCTTCCAATCAATGCCTTTTTTGAGATTAAATTTAATGTCCGTTTTTGTAAATAAAATATAAAGCAGATAGATAAATGCCAACAAGACCGTCATTCCCTTAATCTTAAAACTATAGGGTAACAATAGACTTAAAGGGACCGCTATAAATAGCAGAAAAAGTTCAATACTCAGTTTCGTCTTGACGCTCATACTAGATAGAGATTGCGGTTGTATGTTTAACTTCATTGATCATAAACGAACTATGAGTACTCCCTATATGATCTAAAGACGTGAGTTTGGTGACCATAAACTCTCTAAAAGCCGCAATATCACGAACGAGTACTTTGATAATGTAATCAGAATCTCCACTTACGTGAAAACACTCTACTACTTCATCTAGTTCTTGTATCGCCTTCTCAAAGCCAATTACGTATTCTTTGCGATGTTGCAATAATTTAATATTACAGAAAACCACAAAATCACGTTCGACTTTGGTTTTATTTACTAAGCCAACATACCGCTCAATAATCCCCTCTCGCTCGAGTTTCTTAATGCGCTCATATATCGCAGTAACAGATAGATTTAATAAATGAGAGAGTTCTTTATTGGTCTTCTTACAATCAGTTTGTAAAAGAGCCAGTAGTTTTTTATCGATTAGGTCAAGTTTCAACATAGAAAAATATTCTTTGAATTTGATTTTGATGACGCTTTCGCGAAACTGCGCCCTTCCAATTTCCAAATTTACCGAATAATAATCTAAATATTACAACATCTATTGACTAACAATCCGCTTAAACATACTTTTGATTACAAATCAACTAATATCAAAGCAAGCACATATCACTTGTTTAACCATAAAATCATGCAATTATGTCATTGAAACCCGCAAACGCCATACAAGATTTACAATATTTTGGAGAATTTGGAGGAGTGAACCCTTCTATCTCAGACAGTTCTACCTACACCTTTCATAAGGCACAAACCATGCTGGATACCTTTGAAGGCAATACAGATGGCTGTTATTTATACTCCCGTCATACCACACCCTCTAATATTCATCTTGGAGAAGCTCTGGCTGCCATGGAAGGCACAGAAACCGCCAATGTTGCTGCTAGTGGAATGGGCGCCATCACGCCTACCCTTTTGCAGTTGTGCCAAGCTGGTGACCATGTCGTTTCTAGTCGGACGATCTATGGAGGTACTTACGCCTTTCTCAAAAATTTCACCCCGAGATTAGGCATCGATACTAGTTTTGTGAATATCACAAATCTTGAAGCTGTTGAAGCCGCCATTACTGAAAACACTAAGGTTATTTTCTGTGAATCTGTGAGTAATCCCTTGCTTGAAATCGCCGATTTGGAGGGATTGAGTGCAATTTCGCGCAAGCATAACCTAAAGCTCGTGGTTGACAACACCTTTTCACCACTTTCAATCACTCCAGTTACTCATGGCGCTGATGTTGTGATTCACAGTTTGACAAAATTCATCAATGGCTCTTCAGACACTGTAGGCGGCGTTGTATGTGCTACTCAAGAATTTATTGATTCCTTGCGCAATGTCAATGATGGTGCAAGTATGTTATTAGGTGCAACCATGGATAGCCTTCGAGCTTCATCGGTATTAAAAAATCTACGTACCCTTCACCTACGTATCAAACAACACAGTTATAACGCTTTGTATCTCGCACAACAATTTGAAGCAGATGGGATTAGAACTGTTTATCCTGGACTAACGTCTCATCCAAGTCATGAGGTTTTTAAACGTATGATGAATGCTGAATTTGGTTTTGGAGGAATGCTTACTATTGATGTAGGTTCGTTAGAAAAGGCTAACACCTTGATGGAGCTCATGCAAGATCGCAATCTTGGGTATTTGGCTGTAAGTCTTGGATTCTACAAAACATTATTCAGTGCTCCGGGAACATCTACTTCTTCTGAAATTCCAGAAGACGAGCAAGCAGCCATGGGACTTTCAGATGGGTTAATACGCATCTCTATTGGCTTAGACAACGATATAAAACGCACCTATGAAATGATGCGACAATGTATGGAGGAACTCAACATATTAGAAGCAGAGGCCCTACTCGCCTAAATAAAAAAAGCCAGCCTATAGAGACTGGCTTTTTTAATGCGCTAAATTTCATGATCTGAAAAGAAGTACAAAAAATCACTTTTATGCATTTGTCCATCCCCATACAAAATCGTAACATTACACAAGCAAAAAAAAACTTATGGACAGTCAAACTCAGGATAAAACCAACGAGAAAATAGTAGAAAACGTAGAACTTAACATTTGGGAAGCCTTACTTCCTGTGTTTATTTTGGTTGGAATGCTTGCGTTTAACGTATATGTGTTTGGTGATGATGCACTTTCAGGAAGTAATCAATTCATCCTTTTATTAGGAGGTGCAGCTGCTGCTATAGTAGGATACTTTAACAAAGTAGATTACAAAACTATGGTGGAAGAGGTTTCTCAGAATGTAAAATCTACAACAGGCGCCATACTTATATTACTTATGGTTGGAGCATTGGCCGGTACGTGGCTCATCAGTGGGATCATTCCTACAATGATCTACTACGGACTTCAGCTGCTTAATCCAACTATATTTTTGGCAGCATGTGTTATTATTTGTGCTGTAATTTCAATAGCAACGGGTAGTTCTTGGACCACTTCGGCAACCGTGGGTATAGCACTCATAGGAATTGCAGAAGCCTTAGGAATTTCACTGGGTATGACAGCTGGTGCTGTACTTTCTGGAGCGTATTTTGGAGATAAATTATCGCCGATGAGTGATACCACTAATTTGGCCCCTGCGATGGCAGGTACAGATTTGTTCACACATATTAGGTACATGACTCTTACAACAGTTCCAACAATTATTGTTACCCTCATTATATTCATAATCTTAGGATTTACCATTGATACTTCAGGCTCTGCAGATACCGAAACTATTTTGGCAGCGATTGATGACTCCTTTAATATTACACCTTGGCTTTTTGTTGTTCCTGTTATTGTAATTGCGCTTATTGTAAAGAAAACTCCTCCCTTAATTGCGCTCTTAGCTGGAACGCTATTAGCGGCAGTTGCAGCACTTATATTCCAACCTGAAGTTGTACTAGCAGTTTCTGGAGCTGAGACCCTCAATTTTATGAGTGCATATAAAGGGATTATGTCTGCTATAACGGTTAAAACACAAATAGCTACCGACAATGCTATACTAAGCGATCTCTTTTCATCTAAAGGAATGGCGGGCATGTTAGGGACTATTTGGCTTATTATTTGCGCAATGGTATTTGGTGGTATTATGGATGCAATAGGAGCTTTAGCGACCATTAGCAAGGCCTTATTGAAATTATTTCATACGACCTTTGGGTTATTTGCAAGCACCGTTGCAAGTTGTTTAGCTCTTAATGTTACTGCAAGTGATCAATATCTTGCTATTGTTGTTCCTGGCAAAATGTACAGTAAGGCGTTTGCCGATAAAGGCCTTGCCCCAGAAAACCTTTCAAGAACATTAGAAGACGCGGGAACGGTTACTTCTGTGCTAGTACCTTGGAATACCTGTGGTGCCTACCAAAGTGGAGTTCTAGGTGTTTCCGTAGCCGATTATTTTGTCTACGCGATATTTAATTGGCTCAGTCCGTTTATGACGCTGATCTTTGCAGCCTTCAATATTAAAATCCGACAATTACAAGGCAAGGACATAAAAACAGCATAATCTATAGTTTTCTTTAAGCTTGTATTTCATGGATATGGATCAGTAAAAGAAACTTAATTAACAAAACATACCTTCATAAAAAACGTCCTTGATTTTGTACTTCTCAAAGTGTAAAATCAAGGACGTTTATAGTATTGTAAATCTATAAAAGTTTAAACTCCATTTCTTTTTATAATGTATTAAGCCATTGTACCTTTGCCGACTGAAAAAAAGAGCTAATACTTAAACAATATTCTATATGGCATTTGTAGGAAAAAAATTCCCAAATCTTTCCGTTGATTCAATGAATAATCGCGGTGAAAACAAGAAAATAAACGTGCTGGAAACAGCCAAAAACGAAGGAAAGAAAGTTATCCTTTTCTGGTACCCAAAGGATTTTACCTTTGTTTGCCCAACAGAATTACATGCCTTTCAAGCCGCTGTTGCAGAATTTGAAAAGAGAAATACCCTTGTTATAGGTGCTTCTTGTGATACTCCTGAAGTTCACTTTGCATGGTTATGTACTCCTAAAAACAATGGTGGAATCGAAGGCGTAACCTATCCTATCCTTGCAGATAGTAACCGTAACCTTGCCAATCAATTAGAGATCCTTGATATCACAAACGAGCGTTTTGACGAAGAGACGGGTACCGTTATGGTAGATGGTGACAATGTAACATATAGAGCAACTTACCTCATTGATGAAGAGGGTACAGTTTTTCACGAAAGTGTAAACCACATGCCTCTAGGTCGTAATGTTGCTGAATTCTTACGCCTTATTGACGCATATACGCACGTTCAAGAAAATGGCGAAGTATGTCCAGCCAACTGGCAAGAAGGTGCTGAAGCTATGAATGCAGATCGTGAAGGTGTTGCTTCTTACTTAAGCGGACAATTAAACTAATTTCTGCTCTAACATATTAAAAAGCCTCAACAAAAGTTGGGGCTTTTTCTTTTGTCTCATTTTCATACTTTTATAATAGCAATTCATTATTTTTACATAAAAAAACATGGCAGATATCACTTTAGGCGGCACTCCCACCAAAACAATAGGCAATTTACCAAGCGTTGGATCTACAATACAAGACTTTACGCTTTCGCGAAATGATCTTTCTGATACGTCCCTAGCAGATTACAAAGGAAAAAAACTCATTTTTAATATTTTTCCAAGTGTTGATACAGGTGTATGCGCACAGTCAATACGCACCTTCAACGAAAAAGCTAGCAAACTAGATAATACTAGCATTCTTTGTGTTTCAAGAGACCTTCCCTTTGCTCAAGCTCGCTTTTGTGGCGCAGAAGGCATCGAAAATGTACATACCCTCTCCGATTTTAAAACAGGGAAGTTTGGACAAGATTATGGAGTAACCATTGAAGGAGGAGCTTTTGACCAACTACACTCTAGAGCTATCATAGTTACTGATGCTAATGGAAAAGTATGCTATACAGAACAAGTTCCTGAAGTAGGACAAGAACCTAATTACGAAGCGGCTCTTAATGCTATAGGCTAATGATCCAATTCATTAAAGGTAGACTCAAAGGATGCATATACTCTTTTAAGGGTGGCATCCTTTTGTTAAAAACAGAAGCCAGCATTCAGGTGCAATTTATAGTTGCAGTAATTATTACGATTGCTGGCTTTTATTATCATATCTCTCCTACTGAATGGATAGTGCAAATTCTTTGCATTGGCCTTGTAATGACTGCTGAAGGTCTCAACACCGCCATTGAAGGCATCGCCGATTTTGTTCATCCAGATTTTCACTCTAAGATAGGTCGTATTAAAGATATTGCAGCTGGTGCTGTAGGCATTGCCGCTCTTATGGCCGTTATTATTGCCGGGATTATATATATCCCTAAAATCTTCTAAGTCCGCAGTAGTTGTTCTGCACAAGTGTTGCCCGCGCAACACCTAAACTTCTTGATTTTATTTGCAAAATCCATGCAAATCCAACATACCAATATAGCCTTTATCCCGTTTCATATTTGTATTTTTAACGCAATTCAACCAAGGCTTAATGGCAAAGAAGAAAACCACCACTAAAAAACCAAAGACTAAAACACCTAGAAAACCCATCAACTTGAATTTGTCCCGTCAAGGAGAAATTATCTTGGGTAGTTTCCTGTTTTTTCTTGGGGTCGTACTCCTGTTTGCATTTGCTTCCTATTTGTTTACAGGAAAAGTAGATCAAAATATCATTTCTACTGCCGATAGGAATACAGAGGCAGCCAACTGGCTAAGTATCATAGGTGCCAAGATTAGTTACTTTTTTATGTACAAAGGTTTTGGGATTGCCGCTTTTATCCTAGCGGGACTCATTACTATTTCTGGTGTATACTACTTCTTTAATTATGCTAAAAAGGCATTGCAACGATTTTGGTTTTGGGGTATCCTCCTTATGATCTGGCTCGCAGTTTTCTTTGGCTTCTTTTATGAAAAAAATGACCTTCTAGGAGGAACTGTTGGCTATGAAATCAATGACCTCTTACAAGATTACCTAGGCCTTACCGGCGCTATCATAGTAATGGCTTTTCTCGCAATTGTTTATGCCGTTTTACGACTTAAAGCAACGCCAGAGGCTGTAGGTGCCTACTTCAAACGAAAAAAGAAAGAACTTTCTAATGAATTTTCAGAAGACAGTGTTATTCCAACCACAACTTCAGAAAATTCTCAAAGTGATATTGATTCGACTTCAAAAGCGCAAATCGTTGAAACCAAAAATAACCTAGCAACTTCAACAATAGAAGATTCTACTGATAAAACTGCCTTTGAACTCAATGTAGAAAACCTCCAACCAACGATTGGGAAAAAGACAGCTAAAACTGAAGTAGAAACTCCGATGGAAGTTACCCCACCTGTTGTTTCTGACGTGGTTATTCACGATGAAGTGAAAGTCGAAGTAGAAGCCTCAGTTGTCGAAGATGAAGTCACAGAAAATCTCAGTGATAAATTGGTAAAGGATTTTGGAGAATTTGATCCAACTCTTGAATTAGGAAATTATAAGTATCCTCCTATTAGTCTTTTAAAAGACTATACAGGCGGACAAGGGATTACTATCAACCAAGAAGAACTTGAGGAAAACAAAAACAGAATTGTTGAGACCTTAAACAACTATAAAATTGGCATTGCCAATATCAAAGCTACAGTGGGTCCAACAGTTACCTTGTATGAAATTGTTCCGGAAGCTGGGGTGAGAATTTCAAAAATCAAGAACCTAGAAGATGATATTGCCTTATCCTTGAGCGCTTTAGGCATCCGTATCATTGCGCCTATTCCTGGCCGAGGTACTATTGGTATTGAAGTGCCTAACAAGAATCCGCAAATCGTTTCAATGCGTTCTGCAGTTGCTTCTAAGAAATTTCAAGAGGCCGAAATGGAACTTCCTCTTACCCTTGGAAAAACAATCTCCAATGAAACCTTTGTGGTCGATCTCGCCAAAATGCCTCACCTCCTTATGGCAGGTGCTACTGGCCAGGGTAAGTCGGTTGGATTAAATGCCATCCTCGCTTCCCTCCTATACAAAAAACATCCCGCCGAAGTGAAATTCGTGCTGGTTGATCCTAAGAAAGTAGAGCTAACCCTATTTAATAAAATTGAACGCCATTACCTGGCTAAGCTTCCTGATACTGAAGAAGCCATTATTACAGATAATTCGAAGGTGATTAACACCTTAAATTCGCTCTGTATTGAAATGGATAATCGGTACGATTTATTGAAGGATGCCATGGTGCGTAATATTAAAGAATATAACACAAAGTTCAAGGCACGAAAGCTCAATCCGAATAACGGTCATAAATTCTTGCCGTATATTGTTCTTGTTGTAGATGAATTTGCAGATCTTATTATGACCTCAGGAAAAGAGGTTGAAACACCAATAGCAAGACTAGCACAGCTTGCACGTGCCATTGGAATTCACTTGATTATTGCAACTCAACGTCCTTCTGTCAATGTGATAACGGGAATTATTAAAGCCAATTTCCCTGCAAGAATCGCTTTTAGAGTGACTTCAAAAATTGACAGTCGCACGATCTTAGACAGCTCTGGAGCAGATCAATTAATAGGTCGTGGAGATATGTTGTACACTCAAGGAAATGAATTGGTAAGGGTACAATGTGCCTTTATTGACACTCCAGAAGTAGAAAGAGTAGTTGACTATATTGGCGGACAAAAAGCATATCCAGATGCACATTTACTTCCAGAGTATGTAGGAGAAGAAAGTGGCACAAGTCTTGATATAGATGCGAGTGATAGAGATGCACTCTTTAGACAAGCCGCTGAAGTATTAGTAGTCGCCCAACAAGGAAGCGCCTCTTTATTACAAAGAAAACTCAAACTAGGATACAATCGAGCAGGTAGGCTTATCGACCAGTTGGAAGCAGCTGGCATCGTAGGGCATTTTGAAGGTAGTAAAGCACGACAAGTGCTTGTACCCGATCTCGCCGCACTCGATCAATTATTAGATAATGAATAAGATTATGATACGTACACTGTTACTTTGGTTATTCCCTTCGATAAATATGAAGCCAATACCCGTTCGCTCAACGCAGAAAAATAATCGTTCAATGATGAGAACTTTTCTCCCTATTGTAATGCTATTGATGGCGTCCGCTTTCGCGAAAGCGCAGTCGGTAGAAACCCTTCTTGCGGAAGTAGATGCGAAAGTCAAAAGCTATGACAACATAGAGATTAACTTCAGATATGGTTTAAGTAATGAAAGTGAAGGTGTCAACCAAGAGACTAGAGGTGACGTTGTCCTACAAGGCAATTTATACAAACTCAACCTTATTGGAACGACACAACTCTTTGATGGCAAAAACATCTATAACATCTCCCCTGAAGACGAAGAAGTTACTATTAGTCCGATGAGTGATCAAGATGAAAATGCAATCACACCATCTAAAATGCTGAGCTTCTTTAATGAAGGGTATACTAAGAAGATGGATATCACTCAAAATGTTAAGGGTCGCACCATACAGTTTGTAAAATTGACACCTATGGATTCCAATAGCGAAGTACAAAGTACCTTGCTAGGAATTGACAAACAGACGAAGCATATCTATAAATTAATCATCACTCAAAAGAATGGAACTAAAATTTCCATTACCGTAAACTCCTTCAAAACAAACCAGCAACTAGCTAAAAATATGTTTGTTTTTGATGAGAGTAAATACAGTGATTATTACATCAATAGGCTTTAACAGCAAATTATGATTAAGAAAAGCGATTTGACAAGCTATTGTTAAGTCGCTTTTCTTAGTTTTGTGACCTTAGGTTTTTAGACCAATCGGCCGAATGAAAATACTAGATAGATATATTCTTCTCACATTTATAAAGACCTTCTTGAGCATCTTTGCCATCTTGATGTTCATAATGTTGTTGCAATCTATTTGGCTTTACATCCAAGAATTTGCAGGAAAAGACCTCGATTCTAGCATCATCGTTAAGTTACTCACCTTTGTAATGCCGCGACTTGTCGTCATTGTCCTACCCCTTTCTATACTATTAGCAAGTATTATGGTTTTTGGAAATTTTGCCGAAAATTATGAGTTTGCCGCCATGAAATCAACAGGCATATCCCTCCAAAGGGCCATGCGGAGTCTCACCGTCTTTATTCTTTGTCTTGCAGGTGTTGCCTTCTTATTTGCAAACTACGCCATCCCACGAGCCGAATTTGAGTTTCTGAACCTGCGTAGGAACATTGCCAAGGTAAAGCCAGCGATGGCCATTAGTAAAGGTCAGTTTAATTTTATTGGAGAAGACATTAATATCAAAGTTGGAGATAAGTTTGGTGATAAAGACCAATTCCTTACCGATGTGGTGATTCACATGAAAGACAATAACCGAATAGGAAATTATACGGTTATACTTGCCAATGAAGGAGAATTAATCAGTAGTGACGACCAACCCCTACTTTCCTTGAAACTGAAGGATGGTAACTACTATAGTGAAGTCTACCAAACGGATATCAAGAAGAAAAAACGCGAGCCCTTTGCTAGAAGTCACTTTGAAACCTATACCCTCAATATCGACCTTAGTGCTTTAGATGATGTCGACTTTGAAGATAAAACCATTGATAATGCATATACAATGCTCAATGTAGTTGAGCTCAATGACAATATTAAAAAGCAATCGGAGGACATTACAGAGAACTTGCAAAAGTTTGGTGACCAGTTTGTCAAAAAGAGTGGCTTTACTAAGTTGGATGTGGTAAGTGGTGTAGTTCCAAAGGACAGTATTCAACCCAATCTGTTGGATAACTATGAGCGCAAAGAGAAAATTCAGATTTTAGATATCGCCAAGTCTAGCGTTAAAGGAAATATTGTAACCCTCGACAATCGCCGACTCACATTCATGCGTAAGATCAAGACCATTAATAAATACGAGATTGCGGTTCATGAGAAATATGTACTAGCCTTTAGTTGTATTGTATTGTTTTTTGTGGGCGCTCCTCTTGGTGCAATTATCAGAAAAGGTGGTTTAGGATTACCTATTGTGATTGGCATGCTCATATTTTTGTCCTTCCACTTTATTGGGATTTTTGCAAAAAACGGCGCTGAAGATAATTCTGTACACCCATTTGTAGCTGCATGGTTAAGTTCGTTTATCATGCTTCCTCTTGGTATATACTTTACCTACAGAGCTACTACAGACCAAGGATTGTTTGATATTGACGGATTTTTAATGCCGCTTAAGAAGTTATTCGGAAAAAAGGAAAAGGTAGTAATTGAGGAACCAAAAGACGTAATTCCGACTTATTCGATAACAGAAGAGCAGCGTGTATTCCTGGAGAGTCGCTCTATAAACCAATTAAAAGATGTAGTCAAGAATTATCGTGATTTAGGATATTCTGAAGATGTACAATGGGCAGCAATTGATAAGCTAAGTAAAGTGGGAATAACCATTGAAAACCTAAAATCTCAGGGTTTCTATTAGTTCAATCATTGATACATTCTACCCTTTTCAAATTAAACATTCAACCATTAAATCATTCATCCCTACATTAAATCATTCATTCATTCCCACATTAAATCATTCCCACATTAAATCATTAAACCATTAATTCACCCCACCCTTAAGTCATTCTAACTTTCCTCCGTATCTTTGCACCATCAAAAAAGTGCTATGCAAACGATGACGGAACACAAAACACAACTCCATACAATTGAAGAGGCTATTGAAGACATCCGCTTAGGAAAAGTCATTATAGTTGTTGATGATGAAGACAGAGAGAATGAAGGAGATTTCGTTGCAGCTGCTGAAGTAGCGACTCCAGAAATGATCAACTTTATGGCGACCCATGGTCGCGGATTGATTTGTGCTCCTATCACTGAAGAGCGCTGTGATGAACTTCACCTCAATATGATGGTAACTAGTAATACCGATCCTTTGGAAACGGCATTTACAATTTCTATTGATTTAAAAGGAAACGGAGTTACTACAGGAATATCGGCATCTGATCGTGCTAAAACAGTAAGAGCCTTATGTGATCCAAATATCAAACCCCATGATTTAAGTCGGCCGGGACATATTTTTCCTTTAAAAGCTAAGGAAGGCGGAGTTTTACGTCGTGTAGGACACACAGAAGCTGCCATTGATTTTGCAAGACTCGCAGGTTTTGAACCCGCAGGTTTTATTGTGGAAATCATGAATGAAGATGGAACCATGGCACGCTTACCACAACTTCTGGAAGTGGCTAAGAAGTTTGATCTTAAGATTGTATCGATAGAAGATCTTGTGGCATATCGAATGAATCACGATAGTTTGATCGTTAAAAAAGAAGATTTTGAAGTAAAGACACGTTTTGGGTCTTTCCGATTACGTGCTTATGAGCAAACGACCAATGACCAAGTGCATATTGCCTTAACCAAAGGAAGCTGGTCTCCTGAAGAACCAGTACTTGTACGTGTAAACTCTACTCAGATCAATAATGACATCCTAGGTACCCTTACCAATAATGCAGATAAGAAACTGGACGATATGTTCCAGGCAGTAAACGATGCAGGTAAAGGAGCGATAGTTTTTATCAATCAAGATAATGCCTCTTTAAATTTACTAGGACGCTTAAAAGAACTCGAAAGTCGCCAAAAAGAAGGGATCATGAAAGCACCAAATATCGCCATGGATATTAAAGACTTCGGTATTGGAGCTCAAATCTTACACGACATCAATATTTCTAAAATTAGATTGCTTTCTAATAGCGAAGGATCAAAGCGAGTGGGAATCATTGGTTATGGTCTTGAGATTGTTGACCGGGTTTCGTACTAAAATAGGCAAAAGGCAATAGGCAAAAGGCAAAAGGCTAAATTTCAAGTTCCAAAATCCAAAATCCAAATCTCAAGTAACTGTTTTAGATTTTCTTTTAACTTTTAACTTTTAACTTTTAACTTTTAACTTTTAACTTTTAACTTTTACAACAAAAAAAGGCGAACCAATTGGTTCGCCTTTCTTACTTTATTTCGATTGTCAAAACCTTGACTTTTGGGCACAAAAAAAGGCAAGCTACCTACATCACACTGCTACGACCATCTACCCTTGCTGTGTTCCCACCCTGGGGGATTCAACAGGAGCTAGTTGTGTAGGACTTGCCCGCTGCAAAGATACGCGATTTCTATAATGGCACAAGAGTTTTTACTGCTAAAATTTTTATAAATTGCTATACTAAAACTTTGACAAAAATGACTTTCTATAAAAGCCTGACTCTATCCATTTTAGCCCTACTTGCCTACTCATGTGGTGGTGAAAAAAATCTTGATAAAAATTATTCCATTGCAACAACTGCATTAAAAAACAGTATGGTCAATGGCGGTGCGATTGCTATTAGTATTAAAGCCAAAAAAAACTATGTAATCGACTCTATCATTTACATGCTTGATGGAGAAAAGATCGCTAGCACCAAAGAAGCTACCAATTTTAAAACAAATTTAGAAAGCCCAACTCTAGGGCTTAAAACATTAACTGCCAACATTTTTACCGAAGTAGGTAAAACAAGTGCGAGTCAGCAAATCAATTTACTCAGCAACAAGGCTCCCAAGATTTACGGTTACAAAATTGTCAATCGATATCCTCATAAAACAGATGCTTATACCCAAGGTCTAGAATTTGTAGGTGATACCCTCTATGAAAGTAATGGTCAATATGGAGAATCTACACTTCGTAAATTGGAATATTCAACCGGTGAAGTCCTTCAAGAAATCAAATTAGGAGATCAGTATTTTGCAGAGGGTCTCACTGTATTAAATGACAAAATCTACCAACTTACATGGAGAGAGAATACAGGCTTTATTTATGACCTAAATTCCTTTTCAAAAACTGGGTCTTTTGCCTATGGTAAAAGTAAAGAAGGTTGGGGACTGTGTAATGACGGCACTACCATATACAAATCTGATGGATCTAGTAAAATATGGAAGCTAGACCCCAATAATCTCACTGAAAAATCCTTTATTGAACCCACAGACAACAAGCGCGTTTATAAGAAGTTTAACGAACTTGAATTTGTCAATGGTAAAATCTACGCAAATACCTACCAGTTGCCAAGTATCGCCATTATAGATCCTGAGACCGGAGCCCTAGAAGGAATAATCGATCTTAAAAGTTTACCTGGAGAAGTACAATCAGGTTTAGACAAACAAAACCAAGTGCTCAATGGTATTGCTTTTAAAGCAAATGAAAATCGGCTATTTGTTACCGGGAAACATTGGAATACACTTTTTGAAATTGAACTTGTAGAAAAATAGTCGCGTTTACTCATTCAAACGCCCACTTCCCTCAGGGGTACTTTTTATATGTTCTGGCATAATCTATGTTTGAATCATCAAAACGTAGCTCATGAAAAAATCCATTAAAATTACCGTCGCCAACCCTTGTCATGAAGACTGGACCAAAATGACGCCAACAGAGAAAGGGAAACATTGTAATTCTTGTAAAAAAGAAGTCATTGACTTTAGTGAAAAATCAGATGAAGAGATTTTTAAGTTAGTGAGAAGCGGAGCGTCCATGTGCGGTCGTTTTAAAAATACGCATTTGGATAGGGATATCGCACTTTCCTGCCCGCCGGCAGACAAGGCGCGAAAGCTTAACAACTACCTTTCTCACTACGCAGCGAGCCTACTTATTCCTGCTGTCATTCTAAGTACCCAAAACATGAAGGCGCAACAAACCGAGGCTCCAACTTCTCAAGCTCAAAAAAGATACACTAGTTTAGGTATTGGTACCCACCCTCAAAGCTTTAAAAAGCGATTCGATCCTTTTGCTTTTGATACTGTTGGTATTGTATATGCAAACGGTTATCCTGTGGCTGGAGCACAAGTGAGCATTAAGGATTCCAATCGTTCTTTAGTCACAAATAGTAAAGGCAGCTTTTCTCTAGAAGCCCTGCCAGGTGAGATACTCATAATCCAACTTAAAGGTTTCGATACCCAAGAAATTGCCATTGACGAAAACGCTCCCAAGTACAAAGTGCAGATGGGAAATGGAATTGTGAGCGGACAAAGATTTACCGTTTCTGGAACTATCTCTGATCAATCTGGTGTCCTCCCAGGTGCCAATGTCACAGTGAAAGGAAAAGCTCGTGGCATAGCTACCGATTTTGATGGCAACTATGCAATTGAAGTGGAACACGAAGACATTTTGGTCTTCTCCTATGTTGGCTACGACACCCAAGAGGTAGCAATCTTTTCCAATTTGGATATGTCTGACCCTCTTAATATTGACCTTGATATTTCTCTTGATGGAATGATTTTGGGTGAAATAATTACTACAGGAATTGTAATAGTCGCCGAAGCTGATGACACATCCTTACATACTCCTACATTCAATACAGCGACTCCCGAACAAAAGCAAGCTATTATAGAAAGAAAAGACCACCAAGAAAAAGTGAATGCATGGAAACGTTTTAAGAATGCTCTAAAAAGGAAGGCTTCTCAAAAGAAAGACTAGTCATTACAATAATGTCAAGCGCAAAAAGTTATATTTTTACAAAAAATATTCTTTATGCGCTATATCTACACCCTGCTCTGTTTTGCTATTATTTTACTATGGAGCTCGTGTCGAAACGATTTTGAAACTACTAGTAGTACTGGAGATCTTCGATTTTCTAAGGATACAGTCTATCTAGATACCGTTTTTACCAATATTGGTTCTAGTACCTTCAATCTAAAAGTATATAATCGCAGCGACGATGCCATTACCATTCCAACGGTACAACTAGGGCAAGGTGAAAATTCTAACTATCGCCTCAATGTTGACGGAGTGCCAGGGAGAATCTTTGAAGATGTAGAAATTCTAGCCAAGGATAGTATTTTTATTTTTATAGAAACAACTATCGATATCGCCGAGTATACCAGTGATGAAGGAGAATTCATATATACCGATGCCATCCAATTTGATAGTGGTTCAAATGCTCAAAAAGTTGAGCTTGTTACCCTTGTAAGGGATGCCGTATTTTTATTTCCAGATCGCGATGGTGCTACCGGAATAGCCGAATCACTCATTCTTTACAATAGCGAAACGCAAATGCCAGAACAGACTCAACTTACTGGTAGATACTTAATGGATGATGAACTTAACTTTACTGCAGATAAACCCTATGTGATTTATGGATATATGGCTGTAGGAGATCCTGTGAGTCAAAATCCAAAAACTTTAAATATTGCCCCTGGAGCGCGTATACATGTGCATGCCGATAGCGGGATTATCGTCGATAAAAACGCATCCCTAAAAATTAATGGAGAGTTAAGTTTAGATCCAGAGCTTTTGGAAAATGAAGTGATTTTTGAAAGCGATCGCTTGGAACCTGGTTTTGCTGATGTACCTGGACAATGGGGAACTATTCTTTTAACGACCGGCAGTGTAGATAATGAAATCAACTATGCAACCATACGAAATGCTACCGTTGGTATTTTAAATGAATCTAGAACAAATACAGGAAATCCAAATCTACGCCTATCTAATACCCAAATCTATAACAGTAGCGCTGTTGGACTACTAAACCGTTTTTCAACCGTGGTTGCATCAAATACGGTGATTAACAATGCGGGGCAATTCTCTTTACTAATTCAATTAGGGGGATCCTATGATTTTACACATTGCACCTTTGCTAACTACTGGAGAGGAACACGCACGACACCTGCTGTTTTTATTGATAACACCTTACTAAACGGAACTGTTTTAGAAATAGGCGCGCTAACACAAGCTAACTTTACCAATAGCATCATTTACGGTTTGCAACGAGAAGAGTTATTATTTAATAGAGATGATGCAGTGGAATTTAATTATAATTTTAAAAACACATTGATTCGTTTTGATAATGACTTTGGAGATTTTGACACTTCGCCTTTTCATGATTTTACAGATACATCTACCTATCAAAATGTAATCATTAGTGAAGAACCTAGTTTCTTAGATCCGCGTAACAGTAAGCTACAAATAGACGAAGCATCTTCTGCCAATAATTTAGGCGATACAAATGCAGCTTTGATCTACCCATTTGATATTATTGGGACAAATCGTACTGCTTCCCCTGATCTTGGGGCATACCAAAGCATCACTTTCCCAGATATGGACTAAAGAGTATGTAGGTTAAAAAATGTAAGAAAACACTTTTAAATTGCCGATTTTCTCATAACAACAACGAAATACCCTTTGATGGGTATTTTTTTGTGCCTCTTTGAAAACTACTTTCACTGTATAAATACTAAACCAATACAGTTATGAGACTTTTAAAATTATGCTTATTACTCATCGTCGCTTCAACACTTACATTTTGTAGTGAAGATGATCCCACAGAAAATGAAATGTCCCAACAAGACGACGGCGGTGGAGACGACACAGATGACGGAGACAGTGATTCTGCAGACCAAGAATCAACGATTCTAGATGCCAATGTGGTGTCTGATGGGATTGTAGTTAGTGGTGCTACAAAGATTAGTAGCGCTCTGCCAACACCCAATGGGGCCATTGATTTTTCGCTTGGAGATACAGGGAGTGCCATTATTAATGAAGGATTTCAAATTCCCTTCAGTATTTCAGATGCAGTAACCGTGGCTGGGGCTTATTTACAAATATCTTCTACAGATGGAACGGCAGCAACTGCCTATTATGACATTCCAAATGCGTCCTTTAGAAGCCAATCACATGGATTACTTCCTAAAAAAGACAAAGGTCAGTCGCGTATGACCGACTTTATTGAAACCATCGAAATAGGATTTAGCACAGCCGTGCCTCCAGGACAATTCTGCTACACGGTTTGCCTATATGATGAAGTTGGCAATATTACCCTACCACAACAAGTTTGTTTGACTATCGAGACATTTGGAGGCAATGCAGACCTAGTAGGAGTGTGGAATATGACTAACATTGTTGACGTGTACAATGGGACAACTTCTAGTGGCGGAATTGGAGATGAAATCTGCTATGATGAACAGCTACAATGTAACAACGGAGACTTTATTACAGCCGCATATTGTGAAACCTACGAACTTTTGCGTTTTACGATCAATGCAGATGGTACCTACCTTTTAGAAGAAGAAATCATCGACAATGACTACGACTATGATCAAACGGTTGCAAGTTGTATGTTAGTAGATTCACCAGACACCACTTACGGCTATGTTTCTTCCGGTAATTGGGCATATAATCAAACCCAAGGCAGACTGGTAACCATAGAGTACAGTTATACAGAAAATGATAATGGAGATATCTTTACAGAATCATTTCCGGTTGGTCAAGGCGAGCTTTTCTTTGATATTCCCATCACCATTTCTGGAAATACTTTTGTCATTAGTGAGACATATAGCGATGGAGATTCATACACCATTAGTTTTGCGAAGTAAATTGAAATTCTTACACATAAAAAAACCCACTCGTATTGAGTGGGTTTTTTAATATCAATTTTCTAAAGAACTACTTTGATTGTAGCACCTTGTCAATGTCATGAATCACCCCGTTTACAGAAACAGCATCAGGATTTGTAATATAACTCTTTGTTCCTTTTTCATCAACCACCATGTATTTAGGGCCTCTTTTAAAAAAATATAGACGCATACCACTTAAGGTTGTTACTTCGCCTCTACCCTTTCCTTCCTCAATGGCTTTAATGATATTAGCAAGAGTGTAATTTCCTTTTACGATATGATTTCCAGCAAATGCCTTTAATTCATCTTCATTACCTTCTTCCATCATTTCAGCTAAGGCTCCTTCTTCTAAGTCAGCAAAAGACTCATCTCTTGGAGCAAAAACGGTATAAGCACCTGTTCCTTCACCATCTAACACCTCTTTATACTCGGTAGTTACAATAGCTTCTGAAATGGTAACATGAAGTTTAGAACGTGTTAAGTTCCCCAAAACCGTTGCTCTTGGATTAACAAAAACCTGACCGAATCTTTTGATTTCACCAGATTCAATCTTGGCTTCTACTTCCGCCATTGTGATTTGTCCAGCGGCGATTCGCTTTTTCATTTCGCGCTCATATTGATCCGCAGTCTGCGCAAATACAGCACCAGAAATGAATAATAAACACATAAGACTTGTAAATATTTGTCTTTTAACTTTCATCATAATTGTAATAAAATTTAGACTGCAAATTAACGACTTTCTAAGCACATATGCAGCCTGTGGTTTATATTTAGTAAAACGTTAGCATAACTTTATAGGTATACAAACGAACAGAAAGCAATTACCGTACCATTGCCACTTAGATTTTACTTAAAATAGAGAAATCAAGATTGTATTTCCTTCCTAATGTCCTTATCTTTAGTAAAAAAGAAATGCTATCTGCCAGAACAAATATTCAAAATAAATTACGGAAAGCTCGTGACAAGGCATATGCTGAGCAAAATATTTTAGACGAGGTGCAGCGTATTTTGGAAGAGGACCGCTTTCGCGAAAGCGCAATCATACAAAAACTC
Source organism: uncultured bacterium (assembly GCA_963974305.1). Lineage (GTDB taxonomy): Bacteria > Bacteroidota > Bacteroidia > Flavobacteriales > Flavobacteriaceae > Dokdonia. Next base: position 18,623 of record CAXBCS010000009.1, on the reverse strand, counting down.
GGCGGTAATATGTCGGCTCGACAAAATGCTTTCGACCTTGATGAACTGGACCGGGATCGTGTTTTTCATCTAAGTCAGATAAAAAAAATATGTATCACCTATCGCCTCCGATTTCTAGACACAAAATTTTTTAAGGGTACCTATCCTCAATCGGCGCTGGCTGAAATTAAATTCTTGGAAAATCAACACAAAACCACGCTGGATGGGTTTAAAATAATAGCGCCTTCAAAAATGTTTGTGCTTTTAAAAACAGATGACCCAGTCTTATTTGCTCCTATTGGAAACAATTATTATTACCTAATCGATCGCTGGGGTAATGACCTGCATCCGCTCCGTAAATGGCAGGTTTGGCCGTTTAAAAGTTTCGAAAACCTTGCTTTCACAGTGTTTTTGATAAGTATCTTGGCTACCCTTTTAGTACCAGATGGTCTTTTTGCAAAAGAACAGACCATTTCTCAAGATATTATGGTATTTTTCTTTATGTTTAAATCCATAGCTGCAGTGGTTATTTTTTATGGCTTTGCCCTTGGGAAAAATTTCAACACAGCAATTTGGAACCGTAAATTTGATAAAAGTTAATGAGCATTTTACCTGAAACAAATCACCAGAAAATATACGTTGGATCAAAAATCAACGCCCAATTTTTGCAATCCCTACTCCTAGAATCCGACATCAAAAGTGTGATTAGAGATGATGGCGAAAGTGCAGCACGTGCTGGATTTGGAATGGACTATATGAATGGGGCAAAATTATTAGTTGCAAAGGCAGATCTATTGAAGGCAAAACATATTCTTGATAACGCTACAGATGAAGAAGGTAATCTCAATGCAGTAGATGAGGAATATCTGGCTGAAAGAGCCTTGAGTACCAAAAACATCAACACTTCAAGTACAGCTGCGAGTCAGGGGCAACCCTCTTATAAGCGCTCCCCTCTCAACCTAGCGTTAAATATTGGAATCATATTATACTCCCTTTATCGCTTGTACCCGCTTACGCAAGGAGAAGAATTACCCACTTGGCGTATTGCTCTTAGTGGAGGTTTACTTTTGTTTTGTAGTTGGGCCGTTTACAAACACTTTAAGGCAACTTCAACAAACTAATATTAAGCATACATCGCTTCGCGCATCTCCTTGATCTTAGGATCGCTCATATATTCATCAAAAGTCATATAACGGTCAATCACACCTTTGGGAGTAATTTCAATAACACGATTTCCTACCGTTTGTGCAAACTCGTGATCATGTGTTGTTAGTAAAACCGTTCCCTTAAAGTTTTTTAAGGCATTATTGAAGGCTGTAATAGATTCGAGATCCAAGTGATTGGTTGGTTCATCAACCATTAAGATATTAGCCCGTTTCATCATCATTTTACTGATCATACAACGTACCTTCTCTCCTCCAGATAAAACATTTGATTGTTTTAAAGCCTCTTCTCCACTGAAAATCATCTTTCCAAGGAAGCCACGAAGGTGAACTTCTTCACGTTCTTCTTCAGTTTGCGCATATTGACGTAACCAATCTACAAGGTTCATCGTTTCATCCTGAAAATATTCGGCATTATCTAACGGTAAATATGATTGTGTAGTCGTAACTCCCCAATCTACAGTTCCACTATCTGCTTTTTGCTTGTCGTTAATGATTTCGTAAAATGCTTGGGTAGCTCTACTATCTTTTGAGAAAAGAACTGCCTTATCTCCTTTGTTTAAATTGATATCTACATTGGCAAATAAGGTTTCGCCATCCATGCTAGCACTTAATCCTTGAATATTTAGAATTTGATCTCCTGCCTCACGATCGCGATCGAAGATAATTCCTGGGTAACGACGACTTGATGGCTGAATAGACTCGATATTCAATTTATCGATCATCTTTTTACGAGATGTTGCCTGTTTAGACTTAGCAACATTGGCACTAAAACGTGCTATAAATTCTTGTAATTCCTTTTTCTTTTCTTCTGCCTTCTTGTTCTGTTGTGCACGCTGACGAGCTGCCAGTTGAGACGATTCATACCAGAAGGTATAGTTTCCACTATAATGAGTGATCTTCCCGTGGTCAATATCTGAGATATGTGTACAAACAGAATCTAAGAAGTGACGGTCATGCGATACTACAATCACACATTGATCATAATTTGCCAAAAAGTTTTCTAGCCAACTAATAGTTTCATAATCCAAATCATTGGTAGGCTCATCCATAATAAGCACATCTGGAGTACCAAAAAGCGCTTGAGCAATCAATACACGTACACGTTGCTTTCCATCTAGATCGGCCATAGATGTATGATGCAAACCTTCTTTAATTCCTAGGTTGGAAAGCATGGTCGCAGCTTCACTATCGGCATTCCATCCATTCATCTCCTCAAACTTTACTTGCAATTCGCCAATACGATCTGCATTCTCATCAGAGTAATCTGCATACAAGGCATCAATCTCTGATTTGATCTTATATAGAGGTTTGTTACCCATGATCACTGTTTCTAAGACATTAAATTCGTCATAGGCATAGTGATTTTGCTCCAAAACAGACATACGCTTCCCTGCTTCCAAATGAACGTGACCAGAAGTTGGATCTTGTTTTCCAGAAAGGATTTTAAGAAAAGTTGATTTACCTGCACCATTGGCACCAATGATACCGTAGCAGTTACCTGTTAGAAATGAAGTGTTTACCTCATCAAATAACACTCTTTTGCCAAATTGAACTGATAAATTAGATACTGAAAGCATATGAAAATCGCATTTATTTTGAGCGTGCAAAAATACCCATATAAAACGACTTTCGGAAATCAAGCTCAGTCTATAATTGTTTTAACGAGTAATTAACAAAATAGTCAATACGTAAACTTACTTTTGAAATTGGACAATTTTTAGAAACTCATGCGCCCAACTCATACTTTTAATATTCTACGCACGATCACAGTTATTGCTGTTATCGTATTAACAGCGGTAGGTTGTACTAAAGAGAAAAAGGATAAAGCAAGTAGCACATATTTTGGCGGAGAAATTGTAAATCCAAAATCTCATAAAGTGACCATCTATAAGGATACTCTTTTTATAGATTCTGTCGCACTGGATTCCAATAACCGTTTTCTCTATAAATTTGGAGAAGATTTTGAACCTGGTTTATATCGCTTTTCGCATTGGGAAAATCAATTAGCTTTTATTGAAAAAGGAGATAGCCTTCTATTCCGTGTGAATACCATGGAGTTTGATGAGTCTATGAGTTTCTCTGGCTTTGGAGCTGCCAAAAACAATTTACTTATTGATTTTTTCCTCATCAACGAAAACGAAAACGAAAACCTAGGCGCCTATTATCAGCGAAGTCCAGAAGCATTTGAGTTTACTCTGGATTCCTTGAGAAATATCCGAATGAAAAAGTATGATCGCTTTTTAGAAAAAGGCACCCCCTCGCCCGGCTTTGAAAAACTTGTTCGCACTGCAATTTTGTATGACAATTTTGAACGTAAAGAAGCATATCCGTTTTCTCATTATGGAAAGGATAAATTGGGCTTCATCAAGAGCTTACCATCAGATTTCTACAGCTTTCGTGAAAACCTAAACATCAATGATGAAGACCTTTTCTCATCCTATTCGATGCAGCGTTATTTAATACGATACATAGACCACCTAGCCTTTCTCAAATACGGGGATTCAAAACCGTACGACTATAACTCTTATATACATAATGCTTATGAAATGGACATTATCGATAGTCTTATTACCTCTCCCTTAATAAAAGATAGACTTTTAAGTCGTGCTGCACGCGTCGTATTAGCCAATAATAATGATAGTGAAGAAGTTGAGCGCATCTATGAACGTTTTAATAAATATGCAAAGAGTGAACGCTTACGTTCCAATATGAAACGCCGATACGATAATTACCGTATCACGGCTGCCGGTAATAAAATTCCCGATCAATTGGTGGTAGATAGTGAAGGGCGTATTAACACTATATCTGCAAATGTAAAAGCAACAACAGTGCTTTACTTTTGGTCGTACGACAATAAGCAGCATATGGAAGACTCACATCGCAAGATTGCCGAGCTACAAAGTAAATACCCTGAGATACAATTCTTAGGTATTAACATAGACACAGACGCCAATCGCTGGGCGAAAGCAGTAAAGCAATACAAATTCCCTATTGCTAGCGAATTTCAATTTAAAGATACTAAGAAGGCATTACATGAATTAAGCGTCCATGTGCCACATAAAATAATTATCGTAGATAAGAACAGTCGTATTTTAAATAGTCATGCAAATCTTTACAATGTAAAGTTTGAATCGGAATTATTAGAATACCTCAATATGTAACAACTTACAATACGCTTTCCAACAAATCCTATCAATAAAAAAACCATGCTCAAGAGCATGGTTTTTTTATTGATATAGAATTGAAATTTAGTTTCCTTTCTTGTAATCAGCTAGGAACTTTGCTAGTCCGCTGTCTGTTAATGGGTGACGCATTAAACCTTCTATAGAAGATAAAGGTCCTGTCATTACATCTGCTCCTATTTTTGCACAATCAATAACATGCATCGTGTGACGTACTGAGGCTGCAAGAATTTGTGTTTGGAATGCGTAGTTATCATAGATAAGTCTAATTTCAGAAACCAAATTCAAACCATCTGTAGAGATATCGTCTAATCGTCCAATAAAAGGAGAAACATAAGTCGCTCCTGCTTTAGCTGCCAATAAGGCTTGACCTGCAGAAAACACAAGTGTTACGTTAGTACGAATCCCTTTATCGCTAAAATATTTACATGCTTTGATCCCGTCTTTGATCATTGGTAACTTAACTACAATCTGATCGTGTAAAGCAGCAAGTTCTTCTCCTTCCTTCACCATTTCAGCAAACTCAGTACTAATAACCTCAGCACTAACATCTCCATCTACAATATTGCAAATGTCTACATAGTGTTTTAAGATATTCTCACGGCCAGTAATTCCTTCTTTAGCCATTAATGAAGGATTGGTAGTTACACCATCAAGAACACCAAGGTCTTGCGCTTCTTTAATTTGTTCAAGATTTGCAGTATCGATAAAAAATTTCATAGGATAAAGTGTGGATTAGGATTGTTTTTTGCAAAAATAGGCAAAGTAAATGCCTCTCTAACTATACGGAGCTTCAAAATTGGCAGCTTTTATACACAAGCTGTTGATAGCCGAAAGTAAATGCTATAATTTGTAGTGACTCAACAGGAGCTTTTCGTACCAAGTATCTGGTAACATTCGCTTTAATACAATGCTAAATTTTTGCATAAAAAATCCCACTCTATAATGAACCTTAGGATTTTTAGATTGTATTATTTTATAAACCACCTTCGCCATCACTGCCGTATCCATTCCAGCATCGACATGCTCGTCCATTAGGCGTAAGGTATTTCCATAGTTGGCTTTATATGGCGAACCCTCTAATAAGGGAGCGTGATAACGTCCAGCAGCAATATTAGTCGCAAAATCCCCAGGGGCTACAGTCGTCATTTTGACATTAAACTCCTTCAACTCCATTCTGTATGCCTCTGTAGTAATTCCTAAGGCTCCTTTGGTCGCACTGTAAATACCGCGATAGGGCAATCCCATATAGCCAGCAATCGAAGTAATATTAATAATCAAGCCACTCTGTTGAGAACGCATCTGAGGTAAGACCGTTTTTATCACTTCCAAAGGCCCAAAGTAATTGGTATCAAATACTCGCTTTGTTTCCATATCAGGAGTCTCTTCTAAAGGCCCTGTAATTCCCATTCCAGCATTATTAATCAAAACGTCAATACGCCCTTCTTTCTCAAGCAAACTTGTAATTGCCTTACTAATAGTTTCAGATTTAGTCACATCCAATGCCAACATATGAACGCCATTAACAACAGCATCTTTAGGGTTTCGACTTGTGCCATACACTATATAATCTTTTAGAAAAAGATACTCAGCAATGGTGGCACCAATTCCGGAAGATGCACCTGTGATTAAAACTACTTTTGACATTTTATGTATTTGCTGCAAATATTAAACTATTGCTCTGGGTTTGCAAATGAATCAGCGCAAAACCGACTACTTCTCTGCTTTTAGTTTTGCAAAATATATTTTGGCTTCCTTCATCACTCTAGGAGCAAGCCATAAGGTCGCAAACATAGTTGGAATTGCCATCAGGGCAAAGAATCCATCTATGAGATTGATCATCATGTCTAAAGAGGTCATTGCCCCTAAAAGGATACTCGCAATGTAAAAGTAGAGATAGTATTTCTTGTTGTGTGCCCCAGCAATAAAACTCAAGCATTTCGTGCCATAGTAAGAATACGAAAACAAGGAAGAGATACTGAATACAGCAATACAAAGTAGTAAGATATACTTACCTGTGGTAGGTAGCGCTTTCGCGAAAGCGGAAGCAGTCAAACTCACGCCATTAGCGTCAGAAACCTGCCAAGCATCTGTTACTAATATCGCTAAGGCCGTAAGTGTACAAACAACCAAGGTATCTATAGCAGGACCTAACATCGCTACCAGACCTTCACGAATGGGCTGTGCAGTTTTAGCGGCTCCATGTGCCATAGGTGCTGTACCAATTCCAGCTTCATTAGAAAATGCTCCACGACGAATTCCCAATAAGATTAGGGCACCAAGAACACCTCCATAAAAGGGTTCGCCCGAATAATTGGTCGCAGAAAAAGCATCTGTAAATATCATTCCTAAATACTTAGGGAGTACCTCAATATTGATCCCCAAAATAACCAAAACAGCGATAAAATAAATGGCTACCATGAATGGCACCAACTTGGCCGTAGTCTTACCTATACGTTGGATACCGCCAAGTATTACTATAGAAGTAATCCCAACCAAAACGAGTCCAATGATTAATTTCGTCCATATAGTCACTTCGATGCCTTGTGGTGTCAGAACAATATCATTGATAGCCTGCGTAAGCTGATTCACATTAAATACAGGCAAGGCTCCTACGAGTCCAGCTACACTAAAAAATAACGCTAATGGTCTCCAAGATTTTCCTAAGCCTTCAGTAATAAAATACATAGGTCCGCCTTGTACTTCGCCAGCACTGTCTTTCCCTCGATACATAATCGCTAGAGAACCCGTAAAAAATTTAGTTGCCATACCTACCACGGCACTCACCCACATCCAAAAAACAGCGCCTGGACCTCCTATAGCAATCGCTACAGCAACTCCTGCAATATTTCCCATACCAACAGTAGCACTAAGGGCAGTTGTCAAGGCTTGAAAATGACTAATCTCTCCCGGATCATCTGGATCATCATACTTTCCTCTCAATACTCGAATCGCATGACCGAGGTAACGAAAAGGCAAAAATTTGGAAAAAATGAGTAGGAATAGTCCGCCGCCAATTAATAATATCAATAAAGGCAGTCCCCAAACAGCAGCTGCAAAAGCTTTTATCCAACTGTCTAGAAGTTCTAACGGGCTCATATCCATAATTTTATATTTTTCACTATTCCATTTTTACCTCAGAGCCAAACCTTGACGTAGTAATTTCTGAAGTGGCATTTTTGAATCTCGAAGTAACAAAAAATAAAATTAACTTATATTGCCATCGCTAGTAAAACCATCCCTTGAAAAAAATATCTACGCTTCTTAATTCAGCATTTCTAAAATTCTGGATACTTCTCATTTTTGTCACTGTCGCTCAAGCGCAAAATGACAATCCCTATTTCATAATTCCTGAAGTACAAGTTGGTAAGACCATGCCTGCCAATCAGTTCTTTCCTAAAACTGAGCTCCAGAAATCTATATTCCTTTCAGTAGGAACAGAAAATAAGAATAATGATGCTGAGTGGCTCTTGCGCCTCAATAGACCGTGGACCGGACTCACAATAGGATATACAGATTTTGGTAATACAGAAGCGATTGGTTCAGCTATTACGTTAATGCCTTTCACCGAATTTGATTTTTACCCTAGTAAAACGAGGCTTAAATTACAGATGGGACTGGGCGTCTCCCGCTTTTCAAAACAGTTTGACGTGCTCAACAATCGTCATAACCGAGCGGTTTCTACTGCTTATAGTTGGTCATTTCGTTCTATCTTATACTATGATCTCTGGGAACATCGTCCTGGAAGTCTACGATTAGGTGCTGGGTATTTTCACCAATCCAACGGACATACAAAACTCCCTAATCAGGGGTTGAACTCCTTTATATTTAGTGTTTCTTCCAAGATAACTCCTAATAAAGCAACTGTTCAAAGCAAACAAACACCTATTAGAGCAAAAGAAAATTCTAAGCAGTATTACTTTAGTCTGCGCACAGGGATTGGCCAGCAAGTTTTAACTTATGACGATTTTGTATTAGTCGATATTGAAGACTATAACGAACCCAAAGAAGTATACGCCATGGCTGTAGGTGGTGGGGTTGTTATCAATCGCTATTTAAAACTAGGAGGTGGCGTTCATTACCGTTTTTATGAACATTATTACGATTACATCCAGCGTAATGACTTAGCACCTTATAACGAGGCTCCAGTGATCAATGCATCAAATTTTGGAATCTTCGTTGGAGGGGAATTTTTATTGAGTCATGTAGGCCTCGAATTTCAAATGGGTATTAACTTCTACAAGCCTTTTTATGAAGTTGATTGGCTTTTAAACGAAAAAGAACTCAACTGGTATTACGAACTTAAGAAGCATGTTCCTGTGCGTATGGGAATGAAATTATATGCCTTGAATACCAATGATAACCCGAAACACAATTTCTTTTTGGGCGCCAATATCAATGCCAATTTGGGGCAGGCAGATTTTACAGAATTAAGTCTAGGCTATGTGAGGCGTTTTGATTTGAAAACAAACTAGCCTAGGTAGGCAAGGACATTCTTTTCTATACGCTCTTCTATGTTTGATACATCCGCTTTCGCGAAAGCTTCGCCCGTAATATTCTCATACAATTCAATATATCGCTCTGATACGGTTTCAATATAGGCATCAGACATTTCAGGCACTGTTTGTCCTTCCAAGCCTTGAAAGTTATTCTGAATCAACCACTGTCGTACAAATTCTTTAGAGAGTTGTTTTTGAGTCTCTCCTTTTTCCTGACGTTCGGCATAGCCTTCTTTGTAGAAATAACGCGAAGAGTCTGGCGTGTGAATCTCATCAATCAAGACAATTGTTCCATCAGACGTTTTTCCAAATTCATATTTAGTGTCAACTAATATCAGTCCGCGCTCATTGGCAATCTCAGAACCTCTTTGAAAGAGTTTTCGAGTATAATCCTCAAGCACAATATAATCTTCTTCAGCAACGATTCCGCGAGCGATAATATCTTCTCTTGAGATATCCTCATCATGGTCTCCCATTTCTGCTTTGGTAGCTGGAGTAATTATCGGTGTCGGAAAAGGATCATTTTCTTTCATCCCTTCTGGCATGGGTACTCCACATAACATACGTCGTCCTGCCTTGTACTCACGAGCTGCATGTCCGCTCATATAACCACGAATTACCATTTCAACCTTAAAAGGTTCACAGCGCTTTCCAATCGCTACATTAGGATCAGGAGTTGCGAGGAGCCAGTTAGGTACCAAGTCTTCAGTCTCCTTCATCATTTTAGTTGCAATCTGGTTTAAGATCTGTCCTTTGTAAGGGATTCCTTTAGGCATCACCACATCAAAAGCACTCAAACGATCGGTCGCTACCATGAGCAATTGGTCATTGTCAAGGGTATATACTTCGCGAACTTTCCCTTTATACAAATCTTTTTGTCCTGGGAAATTAAAGTTGGTGTCAATAATGGTATTCATGCCTGAAATAATGATTAGGTTATTTGCTGCAAATTTAGAAAAATGCAAGGGGAATGCTGCTATGAAAAGGAAAGCAATTTGTGGTTTGTAAACAGGGAAATTTCAACAATAGAACAGAGCTAAAAATCGAAGTCTAAACTGTCTGTTTATTTAGATGCTCTTCTAGATATCAAACGAATTTGCCCCATATGGTTGGCTTGATGTTCCATGACATGGTACCATGCCCAATGGTTATTCATACTGCTACCTTTTACTTTAGCTTCAAACCACTTATCATCTTTTTGCTTTAATAGTCTGAGTGTTTCTTTACGCACCTCATCCCAAATATCCATGTAGTAGCTTATAGGCTTCCCTTGTATCTCGGCACGTCCTTTTTCACCTAAACTTAAGGCAGTTTCCCACTTTTTAGCTTCTTCCTTATTAAAACCTCGGTTTTCAAAAGTATAGAGTTGGTAATATTTCTCGGTCGCGGCTAGATGTAGAATCATTGCCCCTATTCTATTTGCATCCTCGTCTAAGAGAAAATCTACTTCTTGCTGATTCAAATTGCGTACGCTTTGAGTGACGCGAGCTTTCAAATCTTCCAGCATCATTACGGTGGAACCTATTTGCGGACTATAGCCTTTTTTGGGCATAATCGTGTTTTGAGCTTCTACTGCACAACTAACAATTAGAAGTGAAATCATACATACTATCGGTGCTATTTTTTTCATATTGGGTTGTCTTACAATAATCTAATTCCTGTTCTCAATATCCTTATAGGCTTCAATAACTTTCTTCACCAATCTGTGACGTACCACATCTTTATCATCGAGATACATCATCCCCACCCCTTTGACGTCTTTTAGAATCAATAAGGCTTCTTTAAGTCCAGATGTCACTCGGCGTGGTAAATCAATTTGCCCTGGATCGCCTGTAATCATAAACTTGGCGCTCTTTCCCATTCGGGTAAGAAACATTTTCATTTGTGCATGGGTGGTATTTTGAGCTTCATCCAGAATTACAAAGGCATTGTCCAGAGTACGACCTCTCATAAATGCCATTGGGGCGATTTGAATAACGCCTTTTTCGATAAAGACATCTAACTTCTCTGAAGGAATCATATCTCTTAATGCATCGTATAAAGGTTGCATATAAGGATCGAGCTTTTCCTTCATATCTCCCGGTAAGAACCCAAGGTTCTCTCCAGCTTCTACAGCAGGACGAGTTAAAATAATACGTTTGACTTGCTTTTCTTTTAAGGCACGAATGGCAAGAGCTACCCCTAAATAGGTTTTTCCTGTTCCCGCAGGACCAATAGCAAAGACCAAATCATTCTTTTCTGAAAGCTCTACTAATTTCCGCTGATTAGGAGTTTGTGGCTTGATCAATTTTCCACTAACACCGTGAACAAGGACATCTCCACTTTTGGCAGAAGTTTCATAATCTGCTTTGGTATCACTGGTAAGTACACGCTCAATTACATTCTCATCGAGCTTATTATACTTTCCAAAATGATCTGTAAGCATTGTAAATCGCCTATCAAATTCTTCCAGAAGATCTTCATCCCCATAGGCCTTTATTTTATTGCCACGAGCGACAATTTTAAGTTTTGGAAAATACCGCTTTAGCAGTTCGATGTTGGCATTTCGTTGTCCGAAAAACTCACGAGGATTTATTTCGGCTAGTTCAAGAATTAATTCGTTCAAAAGGCGGTCGTTTTATGTGAGGAACTTCAGTAAATTATTTTAGATTTGTGTTTGTATCTATGCCACGGTTTATTTTTGATTCCGTAGATTGATAGAAACAAATTACGCAAATAAAACAGGTGTCCGACACGGTCCGAGGATCGGGTTATTAAATTTAATCAACAATTTTGGAGGTTTATACATTCGCCCCTTCAACGATCACCGTATAGCTTTGGTTATACAGTCTTCTGAGAAAGCAAACACCTCTCCTACCTATGGCAATTATCACGCTTACAACAGATTTTGGCGAAAAGGACCCCTTTGCAGGTGCCGTCAAAGGCGCGATCTATAGCGAAATAGATACGGTACGCATTGTTGATATATCACACTCAGTTTCTCCTTTTCATATTACTGAAGCTGCCTACATCATTCAAAACGCTTACAAGAATTTTCCCGATGGTACCATTCATATTATAGGGATTGATAGCGAACTCACACCTGAAAATAATCATATCGCGGTTAAGTTGGATGGGCATTTCTTTATCTGTGCCAACAATGGTATTATCTCATTAATCACCAAAGACATTGTCCCTACCGAAATGGTAGAAATCAATATCCACAATAGAGTCACCACAAATTTTACCGTACTTGACGTATTTGTGCAAGCTGCTTGTCATATTGCTCGTGGTGGAACCTTGGGTGTCATAGGGAAGCCTATTGCCGAAATTAAACCTCTAACAGGGATTCAACCCGTGGTTAATAAGTCTCAAAAGCAAATTATTGGCAATGTTATCTATGTAGATAACTACGGTAATGTTGTGAGTAATATCACTCGCAAACTCTTTGAGGAAATTGGCAAAGGAAGATCTTATAAGATCGAAGCCCGCGGTACTTTCCTCTCCAAAATACACAATACCTACAGTGAGGCGATCAACTTTAATGTAGACCGTTCTCGCCGAGAAGAAGAGGGCAAGAAACTCGCCGTCTTTAATTCTGGAGATTATGTGGAGCTAGCCATTTATAAAAGTAATCCAAGTACCGTTGGAAGTGCCGCCACCTTATTTGGCTTGGACTTTCGCGATACGATTACCATTAACTTTGAAGATTGATGCTTGTACGAATAGTCAAAATGCAATTTCGCGAAAGCGAGATCCCTACCTTTCTCGCAAACTTTGAAGGGGTAAAAAATAAGATTCGTGCTTTTCCAGGCTGTGAATTTCTCGAACTCTATCGAGGACAAGACGATGCTCGTATTTTCTTTACCTATAGTTATTGGAAAACGCCTCAAGACTTGGAAAACTATCGCCATTCTGATTTATTCAAAGGCGTATGGGCAGAAACAAAACCGATGTTTTCTGAGAAAGCAGAAGCTTGGAGCGTAGATAAATTGGTAAGCTTGGACTAATAAAGCTAAGGTCTTCCTACTCCTCCATAAACTGCCGCAACTTACGTTCTTCCCATTGACTAATAAACGGAATTTTCCCTAAGACTACAAGGCCATGAAGTAGTACGGCTACTGCCCAAGGAGTAAATCCTAATAAATTGGTGAATGCGTCTGAACTATCAAAACAGATAAAGCAAACTCGTTTGCCATTCAAACCTAAGACAACTACCACTGTCATTATTAAAACAAAAATGATCAAGTGTGTATAAAAGCCTTTAAGTTGTTTAACTCGGGCCGCAGCGCGTATACGTTTAAAGTTATTTTCATTCATAATTCCAGTCTTTTAAAAATTGTCATCCTCCATGAGTTCGCTGATTTTTTTCTCCTCCCATGACTTGTTCAAAATGGGCCCTCTCCAATTAAAGGCATCTGAAGCGTGACCTAAAATTCCAAATCCCCATCCTAGAATGGGAAAAATCGCCCAGGGAAAACCAGTTGAGCTTAGGTTTAACCAGATAAAAACGGGAACCATGATGCAGTAGATAGCAAAGTGGATATAGAAGCCTTTGATCTTTTCGACTCTCTCCTTGGCCATTTTATATTTCTTATCGGCAATAAAGGTTTCTTGCACCTCTCGCATAGGTCTTTGCTCGGTGAGCATAGGGATGCCAACTTTAAAATAGCGGTCATCTTCTTCAATATGCACTTGTCTGTCTGTGAGCAAGTAATAGCGCTGTCTAATATTTTGTAGTCCTACACCACTACTCTTCTTAATTACCTGTTTGGTCTGAATATTATTTTGAACTACTAGCGTTCCTCCATCCTCAAAAATCCGAATATGGAGTTTCTTTTTAGGGGTGACCATATTGTGCTTTACGGCATTCTCAAGCAGTAATTGTAAGGAAAGTGGTACTACCTTGGCATCAGGATTCTTAGATTTCTCCGGAATATCCACTACTATACTATCTTCAAAGCGCATTTTAATAAGGTTCATATAGGTGCGCGCAAAAGCGAGTTCTTCATCTACAGATACCAATTCTTTATTCTTTTGCTCTAGAACGTATCGATAGACTTTTGATAAGGAGGTTGTAAATTTTTGAGCTTGTTGGGGATTTTCATCGATAAGGCTGGTAAGTACATTCAGGCTATTAAATAGAAAATGAGGGTCTAATTGATTTTTAAGCGCATCAAACTTGGCTGAAGCTGTACCAGCAATGATTTTTGATTGTTTTACTTGGGTTTCCTGCTTGCTTTTCCAGTAATAAAAAGCATAATACAAAAGGATAGCTGCAGCACTTATGAATAGAGATAGATAATAGAATTCTAAACCTTCATTAGCCAAAAAGGTATTTAGAGCAACCCCATGGTAAATTACGATTATAATTACACGGATGAGAAAAAATGTAAACATAGAAGCCACTACACCAGTAATAAAGGCCAAGCCAGCATTTCTAAGCGTCCAAAAAGAATGTTTGAATCGTTTTAAGAAGGCTCTAAATATCAACATGTTAACAAGGTAAAGCGCAATAGATACAAACTCATTAATCCAGAATTGCTCCCAAAGGTTGCCTTTAGACCAACTTTGCCCTGTCAAATACTGAAAAATTCCAGTAGCGATAAAGATAATGAGGCCCAAAAGGGAAGCTCTGAGTAGTTCTTTTAAAAAATTCTTCATGGATCTTTACAAATTAAGATTTACATTTTTCAAGGACTTCTGCCGCACGGTTGGCGCCGTAGTTGGGATGAAATTTTGTAGCTGGCTTAAAGGTAGGAAAAAGACTTATGGCACGTTCTATTTCTTTACAATAGGGTGCTGTTGAAGTTCCAAAAAAGGCAGCCCCTCCAATATCCCACTCGGCTTTAGCGAGGATTATCATCGGATTATTAGGTGCAATTTGTAAAGCCTTTTCATACAGTTGTATCACCTTAGGAGACAAGGTCATTCCGTATTTCATACCATCATGAGCCACCCAGATGGTATGTAATTGCGCTTGTAAATACATCATATACTCGTTATTCTCTGTGAAACTATTGGCGGTATTAATATACTCTTGAGCTTTGGCAGTTTGCGCTTTCAACATGCTTTCATCTCTGTCTTCCCATTGCATCCATACTTTGACAATTTCGGATTGGGCTACGTAGAAATAAGGCAACCAATTATCTTTTTCGGCAGTTGCTATGCGCTGAAAAAGATTAGACGCCTCCTCCATTTTATCTTGGCTCATAAGCTCCAAGGCCTTGGTCATACCTCCTTCATATTTTGATTGGGCCATTGCAGTTGATGAGATGAGAATCGCTAAGGCAATAATTAGATGTTTCATAAGAGTTGTTTTTTGATAGTGTAAAGATGGGGATGTATGCGCTTTCGCGAAAGCGCAACCCACCCAACTGTTATTTTTTGTGCCTGAACTGTAATTGTTCATAAAAATCAGCGATATCTAACTACTAGCATTTCAAAAGAATATGCTAACTTTGAGACATGTGCTCTTTTAGATCCATACAAAAATGGGGGTTCCAGCTAATACTTTTAGCAGGTCTGCTTTGCTATACAGGCGGTGTATCAATGAATACATTGCCCACCCCTGAAGTTGCTTCATGGGTACATACCACTGGCGTCGAAAAACAACAATCTCTAACTGATTATTTATACCTAGACACCTATGATCGTTTTCTTATAGGATTTTCAACCTATAATTTCAGAACTTTCTTATCCGTTTCTAATCGAATATGCCTTACTGCTGCCAGCAGCCAAAAGCAAAAGTTAATGCATTTTAGGTTGCAGAAAGAGCACTTCATCTCGCTTATCCAAGCTCGTTTAGATCTTCCAAAAATAGAAGCATAGTTATTTGGATATACCATATCCAAAGGCCTAAGGGTCCAAAAACTCATGTTTCATTTCAACTAATAATCGATGCGTATTAAAAAATATATACGGTTCATATCCTTGCTCCTATTGATCATACTCGCCAGCATGCTTCCTATGTTCATCCCTACATTTAAAAAGGATAAACTCCCTTCACATGTCATTGAGCAAATCGATACCAAAGAAGATGAGGAAGACGAAGATACGATCAAAGAGATTT
Source organism: uncultured bacterium (assembly GCA_963974305.1). Lineage (GTDB taxonomy): Bacteria > Bacteroidota > Bacteroidia > Flavobacteriales > Flavobacteriaceae > Dokdonia. Next base: position 2,746 of record CAXBCS010000009.1, on the reverse strand, counting down.
TCTAATTGATTAGGTCATGGCTTTGAGGTATTGCCTATAAGGTGCCTATCTTTGAGCTTAAGTCCTTACTTATTTTCATGAAGAAAGACGTACTCATTATTGGCGCTGGCCTTACAGGTTTATTAGTTGGCTACCAACTCACAACAGCGGGTTATAGCGTTCAAATTCTTGAGGCTCGTGACCGACTTGGCGGTCGAATCCATACCCTACAATCAAATGGCAATACGCCAATCGAAATGGGCGCTACTTGGTTGGGAGGCCAACACCAGGCATTGGCTCGCTTACTACAGGAGTTAGAGCTCCCTCTTTTTGAACAAAACATGAAGGGAAAGGCCTTGTATGTTCCAATGCCTAACCAACCGGCACAAGAAATTGATATCCCAGCTAACGAATCCCCATCCTATCGGATTCAGGGCGGAAGTACATCGCTCATTCAAAAACTCGCTAGTGAACTCGATGATTCTGCTATTCAATTGAACACTGTGGTAAGCCACATTGAAGAAACTTCTGAAGGTGTTCGCATCACTTCGAAAGATGAATTTTGGGAGGCGCAGTATGTGGTTTCTACCCTACCACCTAATCTATTTGTAAATAATATTCAATGCTCACCATCATTACCGGAAGAATTTATTGGCTTATCAAAACAGACTCATACTTGGATGGGAGAATCTATTAAATTTGGAGTTTCATATGCACAGCCATTTTGGCGAGAAAAGGGCCTCTCTGGTGCATTTTTTAGTAACCAAGGCCCTATTACAGAACTGTATGATCATTCCAATGTAGAAGAAGATCGTTTTGCGCTAAAAGGATTTCTAGCGCCTTCACTGGCTCGGGATACAGCAGCTGATCGTAAGGCAAAAGTAATGAGCCAACTCACAAGCGTTTTCGGACCAGAGGCTGCCAACTATCTCGGCTTTGACGAATGTGTTTGGCGCAAGGAGGAGCATACTTTTTCTCCCCCTGATAATTTTCTAATGCCGCATCAGAATAACGGTCATCCTTTTTATCAAAAGGCATATCTCAACAACCGACTTCTTATAGCAGGCGCAGAAACCTCAGCGCGTTTTGGAGGATATATGGAAGGAGCAGTTCAAAGTGCTGCGTTTTGTTTTGAGCAACTAAATAAAAACATGATGGTATGAAGCCCTATATCCTCCTTCGAACAGCTGCTTCCCATGCCGACTTCCAGTCACTGGTTGCTCTATTAGACGCAGATCTTGCAGAACGCGATGGAGAAGAACATGATTTTTACCATCAATTTAATAGTATTGATAGTTTGAAACATTGTATGCTGCTTTATGATAAAAATACTGCCGTGGGCTGTGGCGCTATCAAAGCATTTGATCCGGTTTCGATGGAAGTAAAAAGAATGTATGTCCCACCCCAAGAACGTGGTAAAGGGATTGCGAGCAGACTCCTGATAGGGTTGGAGACTTGGGCGAAAGAACTGGGGTATTCTTGTTGTGTGCTAGAAACGGGCATTCGGCAACCGGAGGCGATAGCCTTATATGAAAAGAATGGCTACAAACGCATTCCCAACTACGGACAATATATAGGCGTGGCAAATAGTGTCTGCTTTGAGAAAAAGCTCCTCTAATTAGAAAATGCTTTTTATTATCTTCACTAAAAACAGTGTATGTTCATTAAACAATGTTTAGGTTTCTTAGTGGCTGGCTTTCTTTGTATTGCTTGCAATAATCCAACTTCTATTGACACCACCCTAGTCCGCCATCAAGAAGACACCATTGGTTTTGCGCAGTATGCTTGGCAAATGGATAGCATCCTTTCTCGGATTGCTCCAGAAGATAAGCTAGCTACCGATGCTACATACAAAGCCGTTATTAATCCGCATGATGATTATGCCTATGCCGGAGGATTGTACACCAAAACCCTGGCTGGAGTGAAAGCAAAAACCATTGTCTTGATTGGCGTTGCCCATGCAGCTCGGGATTTTAAGTTAGAGAACCAACTTATTTTTGGCAGTTTTACCGCTTGGGATGCTCCTGGAGGACCTATTCCAATTTCTTCTATGCGGGACGAACTTGTGCAAGCCTTGAGGCCTCAGAATAGGATCGTTCACAATGATATGATGCAGAAAGAACATTCGTTGGAAGCAATTACCCCTTTCTTACAAAAACAAAATCCCGATATCGAAATCATCCCTTTACTTGTGCCCCACTCGGCTTTTGGAATGATGCAGCTTTTTTCAGACGATTTGTCGAAGGCCTTACACAGCCTCATGCAAAAGCATGATTTGGAATACGGTAAGGACCTCGCGATTGTCATTTCAAACGATGCGATTCATTACGGCTCTGAAGGATGGAGTAGTAAAACAATGGCGCCTTTTGGCACCGATAGTATTGGAAATGCCAAAGCGCATGAGAAGGATTTAAGGATCATTGCCGAATGTCTTGAAGGGCCAATGTCTGTGGAGAAAGTTCGCCAATTCAATGCCTACACCGTCAATGACCGGAATTTTAGAAAATACAACTGGACCTGGTGTGGCCGCTACTCGACTCCGATGGGATTACTTACCGCCAACAAGCTAAACCTCCTTATCGAAAACAAACCCTTGGTAGGCACAACAATCGACTACCGCTCGAGCCTTCAAAATCCACATATCGAGGTTGAGGATATAGGTATGGGGCATACTGCGGTTGCTACCCCTACGCATTGGGTCGCTTATGTTGGTATGGGGTATAATTAATTTTTCTTTTAAAGAGTATTTGTTCTTTTTTGCATTGCC
>CAXBCS010000008.1:0-102745 GCA_963974305.1 uncultured bacterium | reverse complement strand
GACCTGCTGATTACAAATCAGCTGCTCTAGCCAGCTGAGCTACATCGGCTTTTTACTTGACTAAACTTCCAGAAAAGAAGCATAAAAAAGTCCGCTATTTCTAACGGACTGCAAATGTAGACAATTTTAATGTCTGACAAAACTTTTTTTATTTTTTTTTCATCACACGTGTGATCTTATTTTTTCTTTGCGTTTAACAAGTACTCGTTCTAAGGATTGTACACAGGCATCAATCCCTTCCTCAAAGGATTTAGCGTTCTTCTTCACGATACATTTATCCCCAGGTACACTTAATAAAACTTCAATAACTTTATTAGCTGGTTTATTTCCTGGCTCTAATTTTAAGAACACATCCGCATGGATGATCTTATCATAGAATTGCTCTAATTTACTCAGTTTCTTATGGATGAAATCTATCAACTTTACATCTGGAACAAACTGGGGTGCTTCTACGTTTACTTTCATAAGCCACTTTTTATAGGTTAAAACTTCTGAGCAAATTAATGCCCACTCACTAAATACGCCTAATAACTACTTTTTATTGCGAGGATGGGCAGCTCCATAAACATCTTTTAAAGCCGATATACTATTGTGGGTATATACCTGGGTCGAAGCAAGACTCGCATGCCCCAACAACTCTTTAACAATGTTTAAGTCTGCGCCTTGATTTAGCAAATGTGTTGCAAAAGAATGCCGAATAATATGCGGACTCTTCTTTAACTTATCAGACGTCCTACTAAAATAACGATTTATAATGCGATAGACAAGGGTATCATATAATTTAACTCCCTTTTTGGTTATCAATAGAGGGGAGTCAAAAGTATTTGACTCAACGTCTTGACGCACAGATAAATACGCTTTTAAAGTTTGTGACAACCCCGGTAATAGCGGAATAATTCTCTCCTTATTACGCTTACCTAAAACCTTAAGAGACTGCTGCTCAAAATCTACACTACCTACCTTCAACCCGATAAGCTCGGCGCGTCGCATCCCTGTTGAATATAACAATTCTACAATCGCCAAATCTCGTAATGACTCAAAGTCCTTAGTTTGATTTAGCAAAAGCAACACTTCACTCACCTCTTCTTGCGAGAAAGGGACCTGCACCTTTTTAGGAGTTTTTAAAGCTCGATGCTTTGCCAAGGGAGACACCTCAATGGCCTCTATTTTAAGCAGAAATTTATAATAAGATTTTAAAGAGGATACTTTTCGATTAATGGTAGTATTTGAAATCCCTTCATCTACTAATGATACAATCCAACTGCGTATTTGCGTATACTGTATTGCTTCTAAATTCAATTGGTCAAATTCCGCTTTCGCGAAAGCGGAAAAACTCTCAATATCCTTCTCATAAGCTGTGATTGTATGCACACTATAATGCTTCTCCAAAGAAAGATAATCTATAAAGGCTTTGAGAGACATAAAGAGATATTAAAATTTGTGTTTGTAACCGAAAGATACATACTCCTGGAAACAAAAAAAACCGTTGTACTGCAATTAGATTGCAATACAACGGTTATATGATATAGAAGCGTTTGAGGCTCCCTTTTAAATCCAGTCCATTTCGGACGACGGATTTAAGATATCTCTAGATATTCTCGCTATCTCTAAGGCCTTGAATATAAGATGCCTTTTGAATTTCACGTCTTCTTACTACAGAAGGTTTCGTAAATTGTTTACGATCTCTCAATGCACGCATTGTTCCTGTACGATCAAATTTACGCTTGAAACGTTTCAGCGCTCTATCGATATTTTCTCCGTCTTTAACTGGTATGATTAACATAGATGTACCTCCTTTCTTTAAGAATAATTAGGGCGCAAAGATACTATTATTCTTCTCTTAAGCAACCCACAAATCATTTTTTTTAAAATTATTTTACTGGCGTTTTATAGGTCTTCCCATCGATGATCATTTTTGCAATGATTTCACGCAAGATTTCTGAGGTCCCTCCACCAATAGGTCCTAGTCGGCTATCACGTAACATACGTGCCATCGGATATTCTTCGATATACCCATAACCACCTAACATTTGTAGACAGTTATTGATTACCTCATCGGCAATTTTAGTGGCTGTCAACTTAGACATTGTCGCTTCTTTCACCACATACTCACCTTTATCTAATCGGTAAGCAACTGAGTAGTTAAATGCCTTAGACATTTCCACTTCTGCCATTTGCTCTGCAATCTTATGACGAAGTGCTTGAAAACGATCTATCGTTTGCCCGAATGCGGTTCGTTCTTTCATATACCCCAAGGCATATTCTATAGCATACTCTGCTCTTGCGTGGGCATTAATTCCCATAATCAAACGTTCAGTGGCAAAGTGTTGCATGATGTATCCAAAACCTTTGTTTTCTTCCCCCATTAAATTTGCAACTGGCACCTTTACATTATCAAAAGCAATTTCTCCGGTATCTGACGCTCTCCAGCCAAGTTTATGTAATTTGGTAGCTGTGATTCCAGGCATATTGCGATCCAAAACAAAGATGCTCATCCCCTTCCCTCCTAGTTCTGGAGCCGTCTTAGCTGCCACAATTAGATAGTCTGAATACACACCATTTGTAATAAATGTTTTGGAACCATTCATTATATAATGATCCCCATTTTTGACAGCAGTCGTGCGCATTCCTGCTACATCACTCCCTCCAAAAGGTTCTGTAATACACAAGCAACCTATTTTCTCACCACTAATACTTGGCGCTAAATACTCTTTTTTAATGCGATCATCACCTTCTGCATTAAGATGGGTCATTGCCAAATAAGCATGTGCCCACATAGCAGCCGCAAAGCCACCTGAATTGATTCGTTGTAATTCTTCCAAGAAGATAACAGTATAGAAAAAATCCAAATCCATACCTCCGTATTCTTCCGGATAAGCTATTCCGAAAAATCCCATTTCACCAACTTTCTCCCAAATAAAGCGTTCAATAGTTCCTGTTTCTTCCCATTTATCTAGGTGAGGAACAACTTCTTTTTGAAGGAAATCTCTTAAACTCTGACGAAAGAGACCGTGTTCTTCCGTAAAATACATATCTGTCATTTTCTTTGGTATAGTGCTACGAAATTCACAATAAAATATCAGTTTCGTTGCCTTTTTTATTCAACCCTCAAATATAGTCGAATTCTAGCAAATTTATAGTCAGTCATTCCGTCCAATTTTTGCAATTCTTCGAGGGAACTAATACCCTCATGTAATATTCTATAATCGACGATTTCTTTTGCGAGGTCAAAAGACAATAATGGAATGGTAGATAAATCTGAGGCGGTAGCGGTGTTGACATCAATATAATTAATAGCTGGCTTTTCTTTAACCGTATACTCGTTGAGCACTGCCCTTTTGATCTTTGTTGATACGCCGTACACATCGTATAATTGCTGATCGACCTGGTACCCTCCTATCTTGTGAAGGTGTTTTAAAATCTTATCTGCAGCCTCTTCGTCCATTCCTTCTAAGGCCAATAATTGTTCTAAGGATATACTATTTAATTTACCTTTTTCTTCAGCTGTTTTCCAACTTCGGTTTTTAAAGGAGGATGCTCTAGGCTTTGGATTTGTAATCCAATCGGGGAATTTAAAATAGGGAGAGACAAGTGCAAGTAGCGAATCTGAGACCTTTGTCACCTTTTGAAAATCATTTTTTGAGTTGATCCATTTTCCGCTTTCGCGAAAGCGGTGCAGGCGATCTATCTCTGCTACAGACATTCCAAGTGTATAGCCTTTATAGTCTGTTATAAAATTGGGGTTAAACGGAAATATAGTTGGTTTTCGTTCCTCTAGGGCTATTTGCTTAATCGAATCAATCTGCCGCTCTAAAACAAGTAATGCGAGTTCTTCTTCGGGAGTAATCACCACATCAAGGGAAGGCTCATAAAAGTAGTACCCCAAGGCACTCATTATGATAATTGCCATAAACAACAAAATCCCACTTCGTTTTTGTTTGTCATAAACGAAGTGGGATTTGAATGTATTCATAATAAGTACTATTTACGCGCTTTAATAGCGGCCATGTACTTAATGTACTCTTCTTTTACTTTTGGAGCCAGTATCACAATACCTACCATGTTAGGCACCATCATCGCAAAGATCATTGCATCGGAGAAGCCAATCACTGATCCTAAACTTGCAGCAGATCCAATTACAACAAAAATACAGAAGATGAATTTATATAAATATTCCATCTTTTTTGATCTTCCAAAAAGGTAAGCCCATCCTTGAAAACCGTAGTAAGACCATGAAATCATAGTAGAAAAGGCAAACAATACTACAGCGATAGTCAATACATAAGGGAACCAAGAGATAGCAGATTCAAATGCTCCAGACGTTAATAAAATTGCTTGTGCATCATTTAATCCAGAATTCTCTGCAGCCACATTACCTGTGATAATTAAAACCAAGGCAGTCATCGTACATACTACTACTGTATCAATAAATGGCTCTAATAAGGCTACCATTCCTTCACTTGCTGCATACTTAGTCTTTACTGCAGAATGCGCAATAGACGCAGAACCAACTCCAGCTTCATTTGAGAATGCCGCTCTACGGAATCCTTGAACCAATACTCCAATTGCTCCACCGGCAACTCCTTCTGGACTAAATGCACCATTAAAGATTTGCATAAAAGCGTCTCCAATCATATCGTAGTTGGCAAAAATCACAAAAAGAGATGCAGAAACATAAATTACTACCATGAACGGTACAATTTTATCTGTCACCTTTGCGATCTTTTTAATACCTCCAATAATTACTATTCCAACTAGGACAGCCATAATAAGACCGAACAACCAACCTTTCCCGTGAAGAAAAGAAGCTTCCCCACCAGTAATATTCTCTACCAATTGAAATGCTTGATTCACTTGGAACATATTTCCTCCACCAAAAGAACCTCCGATTACGAAAATCGCAAAAAGTACAGCCAACACTTTTCCAAGTCCAGCCATTCCTTTTAATTTCAATCCTTTAGTAAGGTAATACATGGGGCCACCATAAACAGTTCCATCTGCTTCTATATCTCTGTATTTCACCCCTAGGGTACATTCAACAAACTTTGATGCCATCCCAAGAAAACCTGCAATAATCATCCAGAAAGTTGCTCCAGCACCACCCACAGACACTGCAATTGCAACTCCTGCTATATTACCAAGACCTACAGTCGCCGACAAAGCAGCAGTAAGCGCTTGAAAGTGACTAACTTCACCCTCATGTCCTTCAATGGCTATTGTTTCAATAGCATCACCACCAGGTGTAGAATCACCAGCACCAACCATAGATTCATGATGATCTAGATCATCATACTTCCCTCTCACAATATTGATGGATGTCCAAAAACCTGTGAAGTTTATAAATTTAAAATAGATTGTAAAAAACAAAGCCCCTAAGATAAGCGGGAACAATACCCAAAATATATTTACATTTTCACCAAATGGAATTTGGTAGAAAATAAAATCAACAAACCAACCTGTAGCACTCCCAAAAGCTTCATCAATTTTTTGATCAATCCCTTGTTCGGCAGCATCCTGCGCAAAAAGACTCACAGAACTTAGCATTCCAATTAGTAGCAGAAGATATTTCTTCATCATTATATGTTTATTTAGGTTATTGTGAATAAAGGCAGCAATATGCAAAAAAATGACCCTTAATCAAAGGATTGTACTGTAAAATACATGAAGGTTCTTATACTCCAAAGGTCTCGTGAAGGTTGCGAATTTGATCTGGACGACCAATAACAATGAGCTTTGACCCCTTTTTTATTAAATGATCTGCACTGGGGTTTACGGTGTACTTCCCTGATTCTGATTTATATCCTATTATGGTACATCCCGTCTTGTACCGCAAATCAATTTCTTTGATACTAGCTTCTACTCCGTCAACACACACTTGATCAAATCGAATCTCTTCTACATTTAAACTATCTTCTTCTCCTACAACAGAAAGGTTGTCTAAAAACTCTATTAAATCTGGAACCACTACCAAAGAAGCCATGTGGTCTCCTCCAATGCGATTAGGCATGATCACACTATCAGCTCCCGCAAGACGAAGCTTTTTTTGAGAGGTTTCCACCTCAGCACGACTAATAATCTTTAAATTACTATTGAGCTGTCTCGCACTTAATACAACAAACAAATTATCGGCATCGTCTGGCAAGGAAGTGATTAAGGTAGCTGCACGATCTACTCCAGCCAATAACAATGTTTCATCTTCGTTGGCATTTCCATTAACATGAAGCATTCCCTCTTCTCCGTATTTCTCAATAATAGCCACGTCATTATCAATAATGACATAAGACTTGTTATATGCTTTAAGTTTTTCGGCGGCTTGACGGCCGTTACGACCAAATCCACAAATAATAATATGGCCTTCCAATTGATCGATTTGCTTTTGCACCTTTTTATGTTTTAAAGTTTCGTATGAATTTTGACTAATTATGTATTCTGTGATTACAGAAATAAAATATCCTACTATCACAACACTACACAATATAAGAAGTATTGTAAAAATTTTTGCCTCTGGCGATAAGGGTTCTACTTCTCCGAAACCTACTGTAGTTATGGTAATCACCGTCATATAGGCCGAATCAATCCAATTGTAGTTGGCTACATATCGAAAGCCCAATATTCCAATGACCAAAGTGGTCACCAGCAAAGCTAAAGCCGTGGCTAATTTATTACCAAAAAGTTTTGGAATCATCATAGGTCAAAAACTGAAGTCCGCTTTGTATATAATAAATCTTTAAGCCTGAGTAAAAATGCGGAGGTCAGATACAGCGCAAAACCTACTCCCAAGGTCGCAAAGGAGACATAGATAAAGAAAAGTCGCACATTTTTAGCACGCATTCCTAATCGATCTGCCAATCGAGAAGACACATAAAACCCATGTTTCTCAAAAAAATGACGGATGTCGTATACAAACTTAAGCATATGGCAAAGTACTAAAAAGTTAGCTGCCTTCCCATAGCACCCATGGGTTTTTATAGTTACATTTTGAAGAAGCACTTTTTGTGAAATTGTAGACCATATCCCACCTTAGATAATCCAATTCTATCAAAAAGGTGTCACCTATAATACAATAGGCTTATAATCATAAAAAAGATGTAAAAGAGCCTCATTTCCAGCCACAAATTGGACTAAAAAAAGAAAATGGAGTATTTTCGTAGACAAAGAAAATAAGCTTGAAATTCAAACTCCACTCAGAATTTAAACCTACAGGCGACCAGCCAACAGCTATAAAGTCGTTAGTAGAAGGTATTAATCAAAATGAAACCTACCAAACGCTACTTGGTGTTACAGGTAGTGGAAAAACATTTACGGTTGCCAATGTTATTGAACAAACGCAAAAACCTACCTTGGTACTTGCTCATAATAAAACCTTGGCGGCTCAATTATACAGTGAGTTTAAAGCTTTCTTTCCTGAAAATGCTGTTGAGTATTTTGTTTCTTATTATGACTATTATCAACCTGAGGCATACATCCCCTCTTCTGGAACGTATATTGAAAAGGATCTCTCTATCAATGAGGAGATAGAAAAAATGCGTTTAAGCACCACAACCTCATTACTTTCTGGGCGTAGAGATGTAATTGTAGTTGCTTCTGTTTCTTGTTTATACGGAATTGGAAATCCAGCAGAGTTTCAAAAGAATATTACTGATATAAAAAGAGATCAGGTCATTGCCCGTACCATGCTACTGAAACAACTCGTGCAAAGTTTGTATTCGAGAACGGAGGCTGAATTCAATCGTGGCAATTTTCGAATCAAAGGTGATACGGTAGAAGTGTTTCCTGGCTATTCTGATATTGCGTATCGCATCCACTTCTTTGGGGATGAGATAGAAGAAATTGAAGCCTTTGACCCTACAAATGGCCAAGTTATTGAAACCTATGACAGCTTGAGGATTTACCCTGCCAACATGTTTGTCACCTCTCCAGATGTGCTTCAAGGCGCCATAAATTCCATAGGAGAGGATCTTGTAAAGCAGGTCGATTACTTTAAGGAAATTGGCAAACATTTAGAAGCAAAACGTCTTGAGGAACGAACAAATTTCGATCTAGAAATGATTAGGGAATTAGGTTACTGCTCAGGAATAGAAAATTATTCTCGGTATTTAGATGGCCGTAAACCTGGAACAAGACCATTTTGCCTCTTAGATTTCTTCCCAGATGACTATTTGATGATTGTTGATGAAAGTCATGTTACTGTTTCACAGGTATCAGCGATGTATGGTGGTGACCGTAGTCGAAAAGAAAACCTAGTCGATTATGGATTTCGTTTACCAGCAGCCATGGACAACCGCCCTTTAAAATTTGAAGAATGGGAAATGATGCAAAATCAAGTCATCTATGTCTCTGCGACTCCAGCTGATTATGAATTGCAAAAATCAGAAGGTACATACGTAGAGCAAATAATTAGACCGACAGGCTTGTTGGACCCAATTGTTGAAGTTCGCCCTTCCTTAAATCAAATTGATGATCTTATTGAAGAAATTCATAAGACAGTAGATCGTGATGAGCGAATCCTAGTGACCACTTTGACCAAACGTATGGCAGAGGAACTCACGAAATATTTGGATAGAATTAATATTAGAACTCGTTATATCCACTCGGATGTAGACACCTTAGAACGCGTGGAAATTATGCAAGACTTAAGAAAAGGACTCTATGATGTTTTAGTGGGAGTAAACTTATTAAGAGAGGGTCTAGATTTACCAGAAGTTTCCTTAGTAGCGATCTTGGATGCCGACAAGGAAGGATTCTTGAGAAGCAAGCGATCCTTAACACAAACTATTGGTAGAGCTGCTCGAAATGTAAACGGAAAGGCCATCTTATATGCAGATAAGATGACAAAAAGTATGCAGGCGACCATTGATGATTCTGATTATAGACGCCAGAAACAGATAGATTATAATACTGCTAACAACCTAACACCAACAGCTATTAAGAAGTCTCTTGAAAGTGCGCTTACGCGAAAATCCACTTATAAATTAGAAGCTGATGCCTTAATAAATCTAGCTGCAGAAGGACCCAAGGAATACCTTACCAAGGCTGAAATTGAAAAAAGAATACGAGACACGCGAAAAGCAATGGAGGTTTCGGCAAAGGAGTTGGACTTTTTACAAGCCGCCGCTTTAAGAGATCGGATTAAGGCCTTGCAGGAGGATTTGAAGGCACTAGCTTAGGTTTTGTATATAACGAGAATCTGCTTATTTCTTCTCCATATTATGAATCTACTAGACGTGTGAAAGGTACATTCTCTCATCCCCTTTCCGTTTTTCCAATGTTAAAATCGCCAAGTGGTGTAACAAAAAAAAACAACTATCGTCTTGTATATATAGGATCGAAAAAAATTTGATCATATAGTATGTTATACCAAGTATGTTGCATAACATACTTCATCAATCAAAATCAATCAAAATCAATCAATTATGAGACAGTTAATTCTAGCCGTGATACTCCTATGGAGCACAGTCACTTTTGCAAAAACCTCCGACCCCGTCGACAACATTGGATCCATTTCTGGTAAAGTAATCGACCAAATACTAAAAGAGCCGCTCCCATTTGTAACCATCTCCATAAAAGATGAACAGGGGAAAATTATTACTGGTGGAATAACCGATGATGATGGGAATTTTTTGATATCGGATATTCCTGAAGGCAGTAATACGGTTGATATTCAATATATAGGATACAAGCTCTATAGTGCTCGTATTGAAATTTCTCGAAAAAACAGAAAAATAGACTTAGGAACAATCTCTTTAGAAGAAGAAGCTCAAGGTCTGGAGGAGATTACTCTTGTAGCAGAGCGAACAACCATAGAGCAGCGAGTAGATCGTAAAATAATTAATGTAGGCAAAGACCTAACCACAGCTGGTCCTACCGCAGGCGACATTATGAATAACCTACCATCTGTAAGCGTTGATCAGCAATCAGGCGCCCTTTCTTTGAGAGGGAATCAAAATGTACGTGTCATGGTAGATGGTAAACTTTCCAACGTTCCAGTTGATCAACTGCTCAAACAAATCCCCTCTACTTCAATCAAACAAATTGAGTTAATCACCAATCCATCGGCCAAATACAACCCAGAAGGAATGAGTGGCATCATCAACATAATCTTACATAAAAATGCCAATATAGGTTTTAATGTAAATGTTAATACCGCTTTTACCTATCAGGACAACCCCAAATGGAACACGGGTATTGATTTAAATTATCGAAATGGAAAGGTGAACCTTTACAGTAGTTGGGGTGGAAATTTCAATAAGAATGATAATTTTGGATTCCTCGATCGTGATGAAGCCCAAATTTTTCAAGACTTTAATATCTTGGACGATAGTAATTCAAATCTGTATAAAGTTGGCCTCGATTACTATATCAATGACAAGAATACACTTTCGGTTTTTACCAATCAAAATACCTTTAAAGGGTATGTTAATGGTGATGTAGTTGTCGACTTCCCTATGGACGCCAGTGATGTAATCCAAATATTTGATCAACGAAGCGATAATCTCTCCTCCCAGTACAATTTAGATTACAAGTTAGACTTTGCAAAAGAAGGGCACAATATCGAATTAGAAATCGATCACAATATTTTTGATGCCGAAGAAAAAGGAGCCTTCCTTTTTGAGGGTCAGAACACAGCTCAAGATTACAAAGACCTTGTTGACACAGCTCGCAGAAGAACAACGATTAATCTCGATTATGTAAATCCAGTTTCTGAGACTCTAAAGTTGGAATTGGGTGCTCAAGCGCGTCTCTTCAATTCTGAAATTGGTCGTAGCTCAAACCAATTGGTGATTAATCCATTTAATCTATCAACAGATCCTGATACCTTTATCAATTCCCCTACAACCGCATTTGATTACACTCGCGATATATATTCCTTATATGCTTCCGTAAACAAAACTTGGGAGAAATGGTCGGCGCAAGTTGGCTTGCGCTTTGAATCTGTGAATGTTAATGCCAATACCAGAGAGACTTTTGAATCTAATGTCGTGACTGATGATTTATCAAATTTTAATACAGATCCAGATATCACTGTCTATAGAGATGGAGACAGTGTAGTTCGAGATTTTGGCAATGATTATACAGAGGTATATCCTTCGGCCTTTTTGACCTACAATCCATCAGAAAAAAATCAATATCAATTTAGTTACAGTAGACGTGTTGACAGACCTGGAATTGGCCAAGTAAATCCTATTAGAGAATTTAGCACCCCACTAATTTCGGCTTTTGGGAATACATCTTTGGTTCCTCAATTCACAAATTCCTTAGAAATTAATTACACTAGACGTCTAGACAAAGGATCTATTACTGCTGGTATCTTTTACAGAAGTGTACATGACTTAATCAATCAAGCTTTATTATACAATCGTACAGATCCAAACTTGAACAGTTTGATTTTTACACATGATAATTTTGATGACACCTCATCCTACGGTTTTGAACTATCAACAAACTACAAATTTACTGACTGGTGGAGTGTGAATGCCAGTTTTGATATTTTCTCTCAAACGCAAAAATCTTTTGCAGAGACCATAGATACAACTATTGAATCTCCATCAGTTACTGACATCAGTAGCAATAATTTCGAAGTAGATAATGTGGTATGGAACTTTAGGGTATTCAATAATTTTAAAGCGACTAAGGATCTTACCTTTTCGGCATTCGTTTTATATAGAGGTCCAAATGAGAACATTCAGTTTGATGTTGATGCCATGTTCATGACCAATATTGGGGCTCGTTACAATTTCTGGAAAGGAAAGGCGACTGCTAGTATTAATTATAATGACATATTTAATACTATGAAATTTCAAGGCACGGGAGTTCGCCCCTTTAACCAGCGTATTCAATTCAATTGGGAAAGCAACACCATTAATCTAGGCCTATCTATGCGTTTTGGAGGCAATAAATACAGTGCAAAATCTAGAAAAAACAGAGATAAAGACGAAAAAGAAGGAGGAGGTATATTCTAAAATATAACGAGAATTCTACTACCTAAGACCAGAGCATTATGTTTTGGTCTTTTTTTGCTTTCGTTCCATGCCAGCCGGCAGACAGCAATGCCTAATCTAGATAAAAGTTAATTATAAAACCTCTTAAAGATCTCCACCAATCTTGATGAAGGAATCATCTTATCTTTATATTGGTTCATTTCATTTAATATCTGCTCAATAGCTTCAGGACGAATACCTAATTGGAGCCCATAGTTTCGAATAGCATCTACTTCGATGACATGAGTCTCCTGATCTACGTTCATAAGAAGTAATAATCGGTGGAACTGAGTGATACGTTGAAGCTCTGTTTTAGCCACTACAGGAGTGAGAGGGTTATCAAACAAACGAGCAACCTCCTGTTTTTGAACACCTAGACGTTCGGCGACTGCGAGAATAAATTGGTATTCACGCTCGTGAATGTTATTGTCTGCTTTGGCGAGCGCTATCATATCAGAAATGATTTGGTGTTTTTCGATATTCACTAGAAGGTAATTTTAAAATAAGCCTGCAATATAAAAGGAAAAACAGTAATACCAACATAATTAAAATCGATTATGACCTCTTCAAGAATACCCTAAGAATCCTTAATTTTGAAATAAAGCATTTACACCTATGAAAATTGTAGTTTCTCCCGCCAAATCTTTGAACCTAGAAAGCCCATTACCTACCCAAAGAAATACGCAACCGCTATTTTTAGAGGAAGCAAGCGCACTTAATTCTACGCTTTCTAAAAAGTCAAAAAAAGCAATTGGTTCTTTGATGTCAATTTCGGCCAATCTAGCAGCTTTAAATCATGAGCGATACCAGCAATTTCACCTACCATTTACTGCAGAAAATGCACGCCCAGCAATTTATACTTTTGATGGCGAGGTTTATACTGGGCTGGATGCTTATACCATACCTAAAGATAAATTGGACCTAGTACAAGATCGTCTGCGCATCCTGTCAGGCCTGTACGGTATTTTGCGTCCTTTTGATTTGATACAGCCTTATCGTTTAGAGATGGGCACAAAACTTAAAAGAGGACGAGCTGATAATTTATATCAATACTGGGGTACAAAACTCACGGACACCCTTAACAAAGAGCTTGAAGAAGGAGAGATTTTCATCAACCTCGCTAGTAATGAATATTTTAAGGCTATTAAACCAAAGGCATTAAAAGTGCCCGTAATTACTCCGGTTTTTAAAGATTTAAAAAATGGAAAGCTCAAAGTAATCTCTTTTTTTGCTAAAAAAGCGAGAGGCTTAATGGTGCGTTATATTATAGACACTAATGCTCAAACCCTTGATGACCTAAAAGGATTCAACTATGAAGGCTACAGTTTTAGTGAAGAACATTCTAATACTGACAAAAACGAATTGGTTTTTATACGTTAAAATAGTGCCTTATACTTGGCATTTATACTTAGACTACACCACAAACCCCTACCTTAGCATATGCTGTACTATTTGATTATCGCCTTACAACTTGCCTGTGCATATCACGTATACAAAACACAGAATCAAGCCTATTGGTATTTTGTCATATTATTGGTTCCCGTCCTTGGATCCATCGTATATATTATCACTCAGATGATTCAACGCCAGCAGGTGGAAAGTGTTCAGAAAGAACTAATTCAAACTTTTAATCCTACAAAAAAGATTAAAGACTTAGTCCAGCAAGTAGCCTTTGCAGATACCTTTCAAAACAGACTTTTATTGGCTGATGGCTATTCTGAGGTGCGCGCTTTCGCGAAAGCGGAAACAGAATACTTAAGCGCCCTCAAGGGAAGTCACGCAAATGACTATTATGGTCAATGTCAATTAATAGCAGCTTATTACGCCCAAGAAAAATACACTGAAGCTATTGAAATTGGAAAGAAACTAGAGCTACTTACTGCCTTTGAAGGATCTGACGCACAGTTTACCTACGGTTTATCGCTTGCCAATTCACAACAGCATGTGGAAGCAGAAAAAATTCTTGTCAAAATCGATAAGCGTTACTCCAATTACAGAGAACGCCTGATACTTGCTGAGTACTTCCTCGACCAAGACAAAACGGCTGATGCTTTAGACATTCTCAAAGAAATGCAGTTAGAAGCTGGCAATATGACCAAACCTAATCTCCGACTTTATAGAGAAACCTTTGCAAGAGTAGATGAGTTAGTAGAAAAGCATAGAAAAAACTAATGAGTGATGAGGTTTTTAAACATATTCATCCTTATGCACCTTTCAATTTGAAAGGGGCGACCAAACTAATTGTTGGCACTCTGCCCCCACCTCGATTTACAACGGGTGATTTAAAGCCGGGTGATGTTCATTTTTCATATGGAAGTATTGACGGGCAATTATGGCCTATACTCGATCGGATTTTTGATTTAGGCCTTGTTTACGAAGACACTGACAAGGCGATACAACAACGACAAGATTTCTTACGATCCCGGCAGATAGGCATTTGTGATATTGTAGCATCGGCCGAACGGGTAAAAGTTGATGCCTCGGACATTGGAATGGAAGCTATGGAATTACGTGATTTATTTGGTTATTTAGCCAAGCACCTAAAGTAGACACCTTACTTTTTACTCGAGGCAATAGCAAAAATGGTCCAGAATATTTCTTTAGGCGCTTGGCTAAAAAGAAAGGAATCTCTCTTCAAGTTATTTCTGATGTTGCCCCACGAATCCACCCATTTCAATGGGAAGGCAGAACAATCAAAACAGTTTCTCTTACAGCTCCTTCGTGTGCCGCAAACCGAGCGGCAGGAAGCCTAGCATTGTGTAAAAAATTGAAAACGCAACATAATTCACTCAACACACTAGACATAAGACCATTACAGTGCCGTCCTTACTTTTAAAAAAAGGAGGGGTCTATTACGTCTTTTTCTATAATTGTATTGCATATTGTGATTATAATGCATACATTCACGGCTTAATTTATGCAAAAAAGCCCAAACTTTACCTGCAAAAATTTCAAGACTACCCCAAGTCTAAAGAAAGAGAATGACCTACATTAATGTTGGGTATAAGTAAGGATTATCCTAACATATTCCTTTATATTGTCAATTATTAATATTTTAAAACAATTAGTATGAAAAAAATTACATTATTTTTCGCTTGTTTAGCGGTTTGTTTACTCGGAAATGAGGTAGCTGCACAGACAACATTTATGGGCGCTGGAGGACCAGTTCCTGCAACTGGAACTGGGACTTCTGATTGCTCCACCGCAACAGAGTCTGACGCCATCTCAAACTTGACAGGAACAATTGGTACAGATTATTCTATTGATAATGTCACAGTTAATATAGATCATACTTGGGATTCTGATTTAGAAATTACATTAATATCTCCTGAAGGAACCTCATTAGATCTATCATCTGACAATGGTGGTTCAGGTGCCAATTATACAAATACAGTTTTCCAAGATGGAGCTCCGTCTATTACGACGGGTAGCGCACCATTTACTGGAACTTTCCAGCCAGAAGCAGGAACATTTGCAGCATCTTTTGACGGTGATAACGTAAATGGTGTATGGAAATTAGTCATTTGTGACGATTCAGGCGGAGATTCTGGATTTCTTAATACATATAGCATTTCATTTTCAGCTATAGCTCCTCCTCCACCATTTGGCTTTGTTGCTATGGACGTAACAGTACCCTTGGATCAAAACGGAATGGCTTCTATTATTGCGGGTGACGTAATTGTAGATGCACAGGTAGACGCTGTTGGTAACGGCACGATGCTAACCTCTGGAAATAGTGGATTAGGTGTTGCTCTAGAGGACAATGCAACCGTAGAAACTGTAAATAGCGTTTCAGATTCGGGAATCATTGGACAAGATGTTATTATAAACAATGTAACTATCGATATAAGTCACACATGGGATAGTGATATGAATATTACCTTAGTGTCCCCTAGTGGTGCATCTCTTGACTTGTCTTCAGGTAACGGTGGTAGCGCTGACGACTACACAGACACTGTTTTCCAAGATGGAGCTCCTAGCATTACAACAGGATCTGCTCCTTTTACAGGAACTTTTCAAGCAGAAGGAGGTACATTTGCTGCATCTTTTGATGGAGAAGAAATTAATGGAGACTGGTTACTTCAAATTGAAGATACAGTGGGCGGAGACTCAGGATTTATCAATGACTTCTTTATCACTTTTGAAGAAGCAGACCTTATTACAAGTATCCCTGATGGTAATGGAGGATTTACATCTAACATTACATTAACTCAAATGGATTTTACATGTGATGATATTGGTGATATTGTTATAACAATTGTTGCTACTAATGATATGATGCAAACGGCTACTGAAATGGCTACAGTGACAATAGTAGATGATATGGGCCCTCTAGTTTCTGGTCCTATTGATATCTTTACAGGTTCTGGAAGTGGAGATTGTTCTGCTGTTGTAAGTTACGATCCTATAACTGCCGAAGATAACTGTGCAGGTGCAACGATCGTGCAAACTGCTGGTCTAGGTAGTGGCGCATCATTCCCTGTAGGAATAACCACAGAGGAGTACACCGCAACAGACGCTGGAGGAAACACTTCTGTTTACTCTTTCAACATTACAATTACAGATACTGCTGCTCCATCATTTGTTTGTCCTGAAGATTATGCAGTAAGCCCAGATGATACTGGAAACTATACTATTGAAGACTACGCAACAGGTGCTACTGATAACTGTACGGCAGATTCAGATCTTGTAATTGTTCAAGATCCTGCAGCTGGAACAGTTGTAGCAGACGGTAGTGCTACCGACGTAACTATTACGATTACGGATGCGGCTGGAAATGTAACTGAGTGTGAATTTGTACTTACAGTGGATGCGACTTTAGGATTGAATGATGTTGCCTTAGATAGCGCAATTAGTTTATACCCTAACCCTACTGATGGGCAAATCACTCTTCGTAATGGAGGTCTTGCTCAATTAACAACAGTAGTAATCTCTGATATCAATGGACGTATCGTTTCTACGATTGATGTTTCTGATATGAGTGGAGAACGTCAAATTTCTTTAGACAATTTGGCTGCTGGTATGTACTTTGCAAGAATTAGTACTGACAACGCATCAACAGTGAAGCGTATCATAAGAAAATAATTTTTTTTTCAATTATTTTGTTAGAAATCCCGAAGCAGTTTATTGCTTCGGGATTTTTTTTATGTTCAATTTGTATCTTCACATTATGAAGACATCCAACTACTCTACTAAACTATTCCTTTGTATTTGCACACTTCTTTTTGTGCGCTGTGGAGAATCAGTAGACCCTACAGACAACATTGATTTTACAACGACCTTTGAAAAGAGTGATGGTACGCAAACACCTACCTACGATGAAGTCATTCAATTTTACAAGGATCTTGATAAAGCCTATACCTCTATTCAAACCTATGATATAGGTACTACTGATAGCGGCAAACCTTTAACCTTAATAACTTTTAATCCGAATCGCAGTTTTGACAGCGAATTCTCATCTGGAAAAGATGTACGTAGGATTTTGATTAATAACGGAATTCATCCCGGAGAGTCTGATGGAATAGATGCTACTATGCTGCTTATGCGTGACCTTGCTCAAGGAAAAATTGAAGCCCCACAAAATACCTGGGTAGGCGCAATAGCTGTTTACAATATTGGAGGAGCACTCAATCGAAATTCAAACAGTAGAACCAACCAAAATGGCCCCGAAGCCTATGGTTTTCGCGGAAACGCAAAAAACTATGACCTCAATAGAGATTTTATTAAAAGGGATACCAAAAACGCAGCCGCCTTCGCTGAAATCTACCACCTAGTGAAGCCCGATGTCTTTATTGATAATCACGTAAGCAATGGCGCCGATTATCAATATACACTTACCCACCTCTTTACGCAGCACAACAAATTAGGCGGTGTCCTCGGGGAATTTTTAAACCAAGATTTTCAACCCAAAATTGAAAAAGATTTAAAAGATAAAGACTGGGAGATCACCCCTTACGTAAACGTTTTCAATCGTACCCCAGAACAAGGATTTAGTCAGTTCATGGACTATCCCCGCTACTCTACTGGCTACACCACCCTTTGGAATACCTTGGGTCTGATGGTAGAAACTCATATGCTAAAGCCCTACAAACCCCGTGTTGAAGGAACCTATGAATTGATGAAGTCGGTGATTGCGGTGACAGAACGTGAAGGAGAAAAGATTAAGGCACTGCGGGCAAATGCGTTTAGCGCTTTCGCGAAAGCGGAATCCTACCCATTAAACTACAAAATTGACAGTTCTAAAACCACAACACTTAACTTTTTAGGATATGAAGGGGAAATGGTAGCCAGTGCAGTCACAGGACAGCAACGCTTGAAGTACGATCGCAGCAAACCTTTCACCAAAGAAGTTACTTATTACGACTCCTTTAAGGAGAGTGGAGAGATCTCCATCCCAAAAGCCTATTTCATTCCGAGAGGATATCGAGATGTAGCGCTATTATTGAGATCCAATGATATAAAATTTCGCCAATTAAAGAGAGACACCACCTTTATCGCCGAAGTATATCATATAGACAGTTATGAGACACGACGCTCGGCTTACGAAGGGCATTACCCACATTATAATACCAAAGTGAAGGTCAGTCAGGAAACGGTTACTATTCCTAAGGGAGGATACATGGTCCCAACTGATCAGAAGGGCATCAGATATTTATTAGAAACCTTGGAACCGGCGGCAATAGACAGTTTTTTCAATTGGAATTTCTTCGATACCATTTTACAGCAAAAAGAAGGGTTTTCACCATACGTTTGGGAAGACCAAGCCGAAACCTTCTTATTAGAAAATCCCTTAATTTTTAAGGAATTTGAAGAAAAGAAGGCAAAAGAGCCTCTTTTTGCTCAGAATTGGTATGCCCAATTGGATTGGATTCACAAAAAATCACCCAATTACGAGAAAGCGCATTT
This sequence comes from uncultured bacterium, assembly GCA_963974305.1. Classification (GTDB taxonomy): domain Bacteria; phylum Bacteroidota; class Bacteroidia; order Flavobacteriales; family Flavobacteriaceae; genus Dokdonia. The sequence goes on along the minus strand of CAXBCS010000008.1, from coordinate 83,861 downwards.
ACGCTACCCGATCATTAGGATGCTTCGTTAAATATTCTTTGGGAAATAGTAATTTTATGTTGGCATAGGATTTTTCAAGGGCTTTTTGAGTCTTTTGGAAACTCTTCCACTTCACTTTTTTTATACCTTCATTCTCCTGAGGGATCAAATCTCCTTCATAAGTTGTATGCATTTCATACCAATAGGTTTCTTTGAGTTTAAGCTTTCCATTACGCCTAAATACGTGATAGGTTTTGGTAATAAATTTTTTAATTGTCAAATCTTTCACCCCTGTTTCCTCTTCTACTTCACGAATTGCGCAGGTTTTTATGTCCTCTCCTTTTTCAATTTTGCCTTTTGGAAGATCCCATTTACCATTGCGATAAATAAAGAGAATTTGCTTTTTATCATTGTAGACCAATCCTCCTCCCGCAACAACTACAGGGAGTTTCTTCTTTAAAAACTTATGTAATTTTGCTTCATCTTCATGATATAAATTGACATAAAGTAGTTCGCCTTTATCAATTTTTTTGATAATTCGCTTGAACTTTGCCTTCTTGAGGGGAATGGATTTATAGTTATTACCGATGACCTTTGTAGTCGAAAGAATAATCGGAATATCATTCACAAAAACTTTATACATTTGCAGTATGATTTTAGACAAAGAAACGGCAAAAAAAACTGCCGAATTACTGTTGCAAATTAATGCAATAAAACTACAACCACAAAATCCTTTTACTTGGGCTTCTGGATGGAAATCTCCCATCTACTGTGATAATCGAATTACACTCTCTTATCCGCCAATTAGAAACTACCTTCATCAAGAGATGGCAAAGCAGGTAGAGCAAATTTATGGTAAACCAGATGCCATTGTAGGTGTAGCTACTGGTGCCATAGGCATAGGAATGCTAGTTGCTGATTATCTCAATCTTCCATTTGTATATGTTCGCCCAGAGGCAAAAAAGCACGGAAGACAAAATAAAATTGAAGGACATTTAGAACCAGGTAGCACTGTTGTTGTAATTGAAGACCTCATAAGTACAGGAAAAAGTAGTCTTCTAGCCGTCGAAACACTGAAGGCAGAAGGAGCAACCGTAAAAGGAATGCTTGCGATATTTACCTATGGATTTGAAACTGCTGCAGAAAACTTTAAGAATGCTGCCGTAGAACTGCACACCTTGAGCGACTATTCGCACCTATTAGAACAGGCTGCAGACACCAATTATATTACACAAGACCAACAGAACGCCTTAGAAAATTGGCGAAAGGACCCCGCTAATTGGGGATAATCAATTATTTTAAAAACTAGCTACATGCAACTGAACACTCCTATCAAAAGCACCAATCAATCTGCCGAAACGGTTTACAATTTCTTAATGGATATTGAGAATTTTGAATCGCTTATGCCAGAAAATACCAAATTTGAAAAGATTAGTGATGAACGTTTCTTATTTGCACTTAAGGGGATGCCAGAAATAGTTTTGGATCTTAAGGAAGGAATTCCACATTCTAAAGTGGTTTTGGGAGCGGCAAGTGATAAATTACCATTTACTCTTACAGTAGATATTACAGACAACGGAGATAGTGATGCTGATGTTCAACTTCATTTTGAAGGTGAATTCAATCCTATGATGTCAATGATGATTAAAGGACCCATCAAAAAATTTATTGCTACCCTATCTGAAAACATGGGCAATATTGAATAAGGGCAATTTCAAACCTATAAATACAAACACCTTTCACCAAATTGTTTACTAAAACTACTTTTTAGTTGATAAACTGCATCGGCATCGCTAGTAGACAGTTTCCTAAAAAAGTATTTTTGCGTCAACATAAAACAACCATAATGGCAGATATACAACAACTAGAAGCTTTTGTAACGCAGGTACGACGAGACATCCTCCGTCAAGTACACAAAGTAAACTCGGGACATCCTGGAGGATCTTTGGGCTGCGCCGAATTTTTTGTTGCCCTTTACCAAGAGGTAATGGACCGCAAAGAAGGATTTGATATGGATGGAATAGGTGAAGATCTATTTTTCCTTTCCAATGGTCATATCTCTCCAGTTTTCTACAGTGTACTAGCACGTTCAGGATATTTTCCTGTAGAAGAATTGAATACGTTTAGACTGCTCAATTCGAGACTTCAAGGTCACCCAACTACCCATGAAGGCTTACCGGGTATTCGTATTGCTTCTGGTTCATTAGGACAAGGTATCAGTGTTGCATTAGGAGCGGCTGAAGCTAAGAAACTCAATAACTGTGGCCATACGGTGTATGCACTTATAGGCGACGGAGAATTACAAGAAGGTCAAAACTGGGAAGCCATTATGTATGGAGCTGCCAATAAAATTGACAACCTTATAGTGACTGTTGATTTAAACGGACAACAAATTGATGGTAGCACAGACGACGTTCTTCCAATGGGAAGTTTTCGCGCCAAGTTCGAAGCTTTCGGCTGGACGGTCTTAGATATTTTTGACGGAAATGATATGAAGGCCGTTATTGATGGTCTTAAAGAAGCAAAGACCCATAGTGGAAAAGGGAAACCAGTATGTGTATTACTACATACTATTATGGGGAATGGTGTAGATTTTATGATGCACACTCATGCTTGGCATGGAAAAGCACCTAATGACGAGCAGCTCGCTATAGGTCTAAATCAGAATCCAGAAACTTTAGGAGATTATTAAATTCACGCTTTCGCGAAACTGCAATTATTGCAAGCTTAAGCGGAATAATTCCATCAGTAATGAAAACATACGAAAACACAGGAAGTAAAGATACACGCTCAGGTTTTGGAGCAGGATTAGAAGAACTAGGTAAAAAGAACGACAATGTAGTTGCTCTTTGTGCTGATCTTACAGGCTCTCTTAAAATGGATGCCTTTAAAGCAAATCACCCAGAAAGATTTTACCAAGTAGGTATCGCTGAAGCCAATATGATAGGACTCGCAGCTGGCATGACAATTGGAGGCAAAATTCCATTTACAGGAACCTTTGCAAATTTCTCCACAGGGCGTGTCTATGATCAGATCCGTCAGAGTGTTGCTTATTCTGGTAAAAATGTAAAAATCTGTGCATCTCACGCCGGACTAACACTTGGAGAAGATGGTGCAACCCACCAAATCTTAGAAGATATTGGATTGATGAAAATGCTACCAGGTATGACGGTAATCAATACCTGTGATTATAATCAAACCAAGGCAGCGACCATCGCAATCGCAGATTACGACGGACCTGTTTACTTGCGTTTTGGGCGTCCAAAAGTAGCCAACTTCACTCCTGCTGACCAGAAATTTGAGGTAGGAAAAGCTGTTCATTTACAAGAAGGAACAGATGTAACTATTGTTGCAACAGGACATTTAGTTTGGGAAGCTTTAGAAGCGGCCAAAACATTGGATGCTGCAGGAATTTCAGCAGCGGTTATTAATATTCACACTATTAAACCACTAGATGCCGATGCAATTATTGCATCTGTAAAAACAACAGGTTGTGTAGTAACTGCAGAAGAGCATAATTTCCTAGGAGGTTTAGGAGAAAGTGTAGCTAGAGAGCTTTCACAAACACACCCAGTACCACAAGAATTTGTGGCTACCCAAGATACTTTTGGAGAAAGTGGGACGCCAGCACAACTTATGGAGAAGTATGGTTTAAATGCAGCCGCTATAGTAAAAGCGGCTAAAAAAGCAGTTAGCAGAAAATAAGACCGAACATTTTACGTTTAATTACCACATAGTGAAGGCAGGATGTAACATTCTGCCTTTCTTTTTGTCAATTATTCAAAAAACAAACAATTATGAGAAAATTAGTTATCGCTGTACTTTTATTATCAGGAATTACAGCCTATGGACAAAGTTCGCATTTTGGAATTAAGGGAGGACTTAATTATGGTTCAACAGGAGATCTTTCGAGTATTAATGATCGGCCTATTAGCGGAGATAATAAGATAGGTTATCACTTTGGAGTATTAGGGCATTTAGAGTTTTCAGGGATTTTCTTCCAGCCTGAAGTCCTATATACTCGACTTACTACAGAGTACGATGGAAGTAATTCAGGAGGAGCAAGAGCCGATTATGCTTTTTCAAAGATTGATATTCCTTTGTTAGTTGGCCTTGAAATCTTAGGCCCTTTAAACATCAAAGCGGGACCATCATTTCAGGTAGTATTAAACAATGAATTAGAAGGAGGCGGAGTGGCCATTCAAGATCCAGAAAACACCTTTACGGTAGGATACCAATTAGGTGTCGGGATTAGTCTAGGTCAATTAGGCTTTGATTTTCGCTATGAGGGCTCTTTTCAAGACAATGATGCCCAATCTGTTGTTCAGGTAAATGATGACACTGTAGCCGGCTTTACAATTGATTCAAGACCTTCACAATGGATCTTGAGTTTGTCTTACGCATTTGGAGACTAAACCTTTGTAAATTGTGTATATAAAAAAAGACCATTTCAAATTGAAATGGTCTTTTTTGGTTTAGAAATTCATTTCTAGTCTCCAACCTCATTGAATTGGTAGACCTAAAGCAAACTATTAACTATCTGCATCCAAATAATCAGGAGTACCATCACCATCTGTATCGGTGTATGTGACACTTCCATCTGCATTAATTACAATTTCATTGATTGTGAGTCGGCCGTCCCCATCATCATCTGTATCCAAATGATCAGGAGTACCGTCATTATCAGTATCTAAAAACCCAACAAAGGCGACAAAGTTTCCATCGTCATCAGTTTCTATCTCTACTTCTAATCGTGTGATTACACCATCGTTTTCGTCATTAGGATCTCTAAAGTTTGGTACAGCATCACCGTCCGTATTATCTTCTTCATCATCAAACAAAAAACCATTGTTATTTACATCCTCCAAGATAGAAGGAATATAATCATTATCATGATCTGCTTGTTCTGCAAGTAATGTATCATAAACAAACACGAGATTTGCATATAACCCAAGTCCTGAATTTGCTGGAGGAGCTGCATAATAAGAAACACCACTAGGCATAAACACTGCCCCTACTCCGTAATCTTGAGCGAAAGTAAAAGTTCCGTCCCCGTCAGGATCTGTAGGCATTCCAGAACCAGGTTTAGAACCTGCTACACCTTTTGCAAAACCTTCGATAGTTGCTACTAAGTCCAACCAAATTGGATTTGCAGTACTATCAAAAGGACTATCGGCTAGGTAGGTTCCAATTAAATTATCACTATCATCTGTTACTTCTTCAATTTTTATACCTCTGAAATTTACAAATGTAGAATCGGCGAAAGTGGGTGTAAATTCACCTACACCTTCTCGAGCTTCAAGAATATAGATTGTTTGATCTGTTTCAACACGATTAAATGTCTTTGTTGTTACTTGGTCAATCAAAGGTGTCTTGTCAGCATTATCTCCCGCGATCGTATCAAAAACGATCTTTCCATTAAAATCTGGTGCCGCAGCAGCAAACTCTTCATAGTTATAAAAGTGCGTTTGTAGAAAGTCTCTTATTAAGGCATCGTCTTCTGCTGCTTGTTCTCCACGATCACGCAAAGGGATTGCTGTTGGGCCATCATCATCTTTCGGGCATGCCGTACAAAATAGAAGTACTGCAACTAAACCTAGGTAATTTCTAATCTTCATGTTTTGAAATTTGAAGGCGCAAGATACAATTTTGGTGTATTTTAGCGCTATTCTTATGATAGATTAACGTGCTTTTAAGCAATTTTATATGAGGGTTGATAAATATTTATGGTGTATTCGTTATTTTAAGACGAGAACAGTTGCAACTACAGCTGTAAAAAAAGGACAGGTACGTGTCAATGGATCGGTTGTAAAGCCTTCGAGAGAAGTCTTTGCCACAGATAAGATTACGGTACGTAAAAACCAAGTGAATTATGAAATAATTGTTCTTGACACTCCTGAAAGTCGCTTAGGAGCTAAACTTGTTGATATATACCGCAAAGATGTAACACCTAAAGAAAATTTAGAAAAACTAGAACTCCTTAAATATTCTAAAGACTATTATCGTAAGAGAGGAACTGGTAGACCTACCAAAAAAGACCGTAGAGATATTGATGACGTTTATGACAACGATGATTTCTTTGTAAAGGATGAAGAAGAATAAAAAAGAAAGTTTCCATTAACTTTGTGTTGAAATCCAACCTATGAAAGTAAAATTAGAGAAAATACTAGATCATCAAGCGATACAACATAAAGTACGTAGGATTGCCTACCAAATTTATGAAAGCAATGTCAATGAGAAAGAAATTATCCTTGCTGGTATTGCAGACAATGGATATAAATTTGCAGAACGTCTAGGACTTGCGTTAGAAGAAATTTCTCCTCTGTCCATTATTCTTTGTAAGGTAAGCATGAATAAAAAGAAACCACTTGGTACGGTAACAACTTCCCTAGACCCATCTGCTTATCAAAACAAATCTGTGGTACTTATAGACGATGTACTAAACTCAGGAACCACCTTAGTTTATGGCGTAAAGCACTTTTTAGACGTTCCATTAAAGCGATTTAAAACCGCAGTACTTGTCAATAGGAACCATAAAAAATTTCCTGTAAAAGCTGATTTTAAAGGTATTTCTCTCAGTACATCTCTTAATGAGTCAGTAAAAGTTATGTTTCGCAAGGGGAATGATATGGCCGTTTTAGAATAGTCGTGCCACAATATCCTCCACAACTTCATTTATGGTAGCTGTTGGCTCAATTTTTATAACTGTTTGAGCTTGGTTGTAATAGAACCCTCGTTCAAAAAGGTGTTTCCTTACATAATCTTCAAGTGCTTCATATGTATCAATAGACGCTACTAATGGACGTGCAGCTCTTTCAGTCCATAAGCGATTTGCCAATGTCTGGAATGGAAGATTGAGATATATAGTTTGATAGCCGCTCATTTTTAGAAGCTCCATAGCATTTCCATAGCACGGAGTACCTCCTCCAAGGGCGACTACTAATTTGCCTTGATCACTGTCAAGCAGCATTTTTAGATATTTTGATTCGGCCTTTCTGAAATAGATTTCTCCCTTCTTATCAAAAATTTCTGGGATTGTCATTTGCTCTTTTTCACAGATATAGGCATCAAAATCAACGAAATCAGAGCCGATGTAGGAAGCTAATTGCTTTCCAACAGTGGATTTCCCTGAACCCATATATCCTAAAAGGTAAATATTCATGTGCTAATCTTTTGAAAAACAAAGGTATTCCCTTCCTTGAAAATAAACTTAAAAAAAATAATTAAAAAGGCTTGTAGTTATAAATTAAATGGCTGTATATTTGCACCCGCATTGAAGGAAAAATGACCTGGTAGCTCAGTTGGTAGAGCATCTCCCTTTTAAGGAGAGGGTCCTGGGTTCGAGCCCCAGCCAGGTCACTATAAAGACACCTTTATGCTTCAAACCCGTAAACATTTGTTTTACGGGTTTTTTTATGTTTTAAGGTATCTACAAATCAAAGTCGATACCTTTAGAAGGCTGATATATATCATGCCTTAAGCGGGCTCCACCAATTACTTTTGAAAAAAATAAAAAGTATGTGTACCCTCGTTTCAAAATATAATGTAGCCGGCCCCAGATATACAAGCTACCCAACCGTTCCATATTGGGACACTAACAGCTTTTCATTAGCTAACTGGAAGGAATCACTAGGAAAAAGCTTTCGCGAAAGCAATAGTACCGAAGGTATAAGTCTCTACATACATCTACCCTTTTGTGAAAGCCTTTGTACTTTTTGTGGCTGCAATAAACGGATAACAAAAAACCACGCTGTCGAAATCCCATATATCTCATCACTTTTAAAGGAATTTGATCTCTATCGGGAATTGTTTGATGAGAAACCTATCATAAAACAGATTCACCTTGGTGGTGGTACTCCCACTTTTTTTTCTGCAGAGCATTTAGACAATTTGATTCAGGGCATTTTTAGCATAGCAAAAAAACACCAAGATTGCGAACTCAGTTTTGAAGGACACCCAAACAATACGACTAAAGAGCATTTAGAAGCCCTTGCAGACCATGGGTTTACCAGAGTGTGTTATGGAGTGCAGGATTATAATAAGTTAGTTCAAAAGGCTATTAATCGCGTGCAGCCCTTTGAAAATGTTCTCAAGGCAACATCAATGGCAGGTGTAGCTGGCTATACATCTGTAGGTCACGACATTATTTATGGTCTACCCTTTCAAACACAAGATGATATTATTAATACTATTGAGAAAACAATTAGTCTAGAGCCTGAACGCATTGCATTTTACAGTTATGCTCATGTACCTTGGATGAAGGGCAATGGCCAGCGAGGCTTTAACGATGATGATCTTCCGAGCCCCAGACAGAAACGCTTACAATATGAAGTGGGAAAAACCATGCTAACCCAAGCAGGCTATGTTGAAATAGGGATGGATCACTTTGCACTTCCATCAGATAGTCTTAACAAAGCGCTGGAGAACGGTACGATACATAGGAATTTTATGGGGTATACAGACAGCAAAACTAAACTAATGCTAGGTTTGGGAGTGTCTTCAATAAGTGATAGCTGGTACAGTTTTACACAAAATGTAAAAAATGTGGAAGAATACCAAAAGCTGGTAAGTGATGGCATTCTCCCCATATACAGAGGTCATATACTTACAGATGAAGACCTCATAATACGGAAACACATACTTCAATTGATGTGTACTTTTGAGACCTCCTGGAATCATGAAACCGAAGTGTTTCCTGAACTTCCTGATGTCTTGATAAAACTCAGTGAATTAGAAAAAGATGGTTTGGTAATAGTGCAACCTAAAAAGCTCATAGTAACAGACAAGGGTCGTGCTTTCATACGTAATATTTGCTTACCCTTTGATTTGCGATTACAACGCAAACAGCCAGAAACACAACTCTTCTCTATGACGGTTTAATGAAACTAAAACAGAAATAAAGGAAGCAATCAAGGTCGCTTCCTTTATTTTTATTGATATCTCCGCTAGAATTGATCTAAGAGATAATTGATTAAATCTGTGGTAGTAACAATTCCTACTAACTCCTTATTGTCTACGACTGCTAGGGCATGAAACTCTTTTTTAGCCAGAATTTCAGCTACCTCTTTAATTGTTGTAGTGGATGGAATACTAACTACATTTTTGGCCATTACCTGTTCTATTGTGAACATATTGTATACAACCGTATCTACATTTTCTTCATCATCGTCTACAGCATCCGCAAAACTTATTCTCAACAAATCTGTATAACTTAGCATACCAATGATGTTGCTACCGCTTACAACTGGAATGTGTCGTATGTTTTCCTTTTTAAAAAGTCTTTCAGCGGTTTCTAAATCATCATTATGATTCAAGGTGACTAAATCTGTAGTCATAATTGCTGAAATGGGTGTTCGTTTTTTCATGGTTCTCTATTTTAATTATCATTTAAAAGTAGCTCATAAACCAACGAAAAAAGATGACAATGATCAGTTCTTAGCCTTTTATCAGTGGGCTTTCCTTCCTACCTGACTGGCAGACGCGAAAGCGTACTCTTAAAAAATTATTAATCTTAGTTTAAGATATACGTATTTATTCTTATGCCTAAAGTGGGATCAAGGAAAAGTTAGATGAAGTTCCATAACGCCTCTTAGAAATCTTTCTTTCTACACTTTCTGTAGATATTAAGAACTGGAATAATTACCCATAAGGATAAAGCACCTATAGAAATCAAGAGTCCAAATCCAGTACCGAAAAACTTTTGAAAGACGGCCCCCGTATAACCTAACAAGGCGGAGATATCTAACTTTAATAAGATTAAAATCCGTGATAAATCAATGGGATTGAACATCGTCGCGCCAATGGAAAAAGAATCTAAAGGATATGACTGAAAAGCAACGAGCGACATTAAAAATAAACCATCATATATTACCGCCATAAAAAGCCAAAGCAGTATGGAGTAACTAAAACCTTTAATTTTATTCTCATTGTATAAGGCAATATTAAAGGCTAAGGCAGTAAATATCAAAGTGAGAAAAGTACCCGTTACTAGTAATAAGATAAAATCCCATATTTCATTTGATTCAAACAAACCATAAAGAACAAACGGAATACCTAGACCAATAATTAAGCTCATGGAGAGTGAAATAGCTACGCCGAGGTACTGACCTATAAAAATAGAAGAACGTTTAATAGGCTGAGCCAATAAGAGCTCTGTAAATTCTTTGGAATTATAATAATACATCACGCCAAAAACAGTTCCAATGAGTGGCACGAGAATAATAATCACATTCATCATGGTGATTACAGCTTTTGAGAGGTCATTGTTCAAAAAGAGAAGTACACATCCTAGCAATAAATAGAACAATAAGTAGACATAACTCCATCTACTTCTTATTAAATCAAAAAAACTATATTTTAGAATTTTAAGCATTTTCTTGGTTTAAAAGGTTTGCTATTGCATGTTCAAAATTAGATTGATTGGTCTGTGTTTTCAATTGGTCGATATCGCCTTTAAAGTAAACTTTGCCTTCAAGCAAAAACACGATCTCATCTGCCATTTCTTCAACAAAACTCATAATATGAGAAGTCATTAAAATGATTTTCCCCTTGGCCTTTTCTTCTTTGATGAATGCTTTTAAATGAATCATGGCGATAGGATCTAAACCTGTTGTTGGTTCGTCAAGAATTATGATAGGGCTATCAAACATAAGTGTAAGCACTATATTTACCTTCTGTTTTGTTCCTCCCGAGAGTGTACTCAATTTTTTAGATAGAAATGGCTCTAATTTAAATAGAGCAACCAGCCTTTTATCATCTACTTTTCTGTTACGTATGTCGGTGATCATAGCGATCAATTCCTTGACGGTTAGATTTGACGGGAAATTTGCTATTTGAGGCAGATAATCTATCTGATCTCGGTATTTCCAATTAGATTTAATGGAGATGTTGTCTACATATAGTTTCCCTTTATCAGGAATTACCATACCCAACAGTGCTTTTATCAATGTAGTTTTACCTGAACCATTAGGACCTAGTACTGCAACTATCCCCTTTTGTGCAAAGGTTAGATCGACACCTTTAAGCACTTGGTTTTTACCAAAGCGTTTATGAAGTTGTTCTATTTTTATCATTTATAACGCTTTATTTGTGGTGACAAATCCAATAAATTATCAGGTGTAAACACAGGTGAAACTTTTTCTGAAAAATCAATCATATCAATAAATAAACTTCGCATAAGAATGATAGTTTCAGGCGTTTTATTGACGATATAAGAAAACAATTTCACTGGCCGGTAAGGAACATCTCCTACCCCATCTTTGTCGAGGTCATATCCCGTATAACTACTCCAGTAATTATGTTGAAAAATATTATCATTTATCCTACTATGATAGGAAACGTCAAAGGAGTTGTATAAAAAATTATTCTTTTCAAAGGTGTTAGCATAACAAGCACCTAAAACTTTGATTGCATAGCCATTACTAATAAAATCGTTACCCGAATAAAGGATTCTATTAGAGCCTTCAATATTTATAGCAACCGTGTTCTCTTCGAAAACGTTGCCCTTAATTTCGGCGTCATTTATTTCTTTTAGCAGTAATCCAAATGCAGCTGAGCCCCAATTCTTTTTAAACGTATTGTGCATCATTTTTATGCGTTTTGAAAACATTACAGCAACTCCCGCTCCATTATTTTCAAAGGTATTATTTGTATAGAGGTCATCATTTGAGAACATAAAATGCAGTCCGTACCTCAGATTATTTGTGCTCACATTATTATTGATTGTAATACTATCTGAAAACTCTAGATAGATTCCATCACGGACTTTCTGCACAATATTTTGTTCAACAACTACATTTTTGGAATACCATAATTGAATACCATTTCCAGAATTATATTCATCCTGAGCATCCCCGATAACTTTGTTGTGAAAAATTTTACCATGCTTTGATTTTTCGATGTAAATTCCAAAAAATAGTTTTTCTAAAACCACATTTTTTATGACAAAATTTTCACTTCTAACTACACGTATTGCTGCATGATCGCTGGTATAACTTGTACCTACATTAATAATAAACAATCCATCTATGGTTACATTATCTGATACTATCCTTATGATTTCGCCTTTATCTTCACCATCAATTATTGGATAATTCTGGCCTCTAATGGTCAGTGGTTTATCTATGAGGATATTGTACTCCTTATAGGTTCCTTTTTTCACCAAAATAGTATCCCCAGCTGTTGCGCTGTCTATTGCTTTTTGCAGCGAATTAATCTTACAATCTGAACAAACCTCAATAGATTGTGCTGATAGCTGCACACTCCAAAAGAGGAATAACAATCCGAAAAGTCGTTTAAATCTGCACATAGCTTATTTCTGATGGTTGAAGGGCCTAAATTTAATTTCTCAGGTACATTTTTAAGGCTTCCCAATCGTAGAGTTCTCCGCCTTTGTTTGTTTTCATTTCTTCTGCAGTGCTTTTATTTTGGAAGGCAGTAAGATTGGCTCCCATGGGACTTGGTAAATTTTCACTTATTAAAAAGGTAGCTTCTTCTGTTGTTATAAAGGCTGTGGGGGTCTCATAAAAATTTGTGAGTACATTGCCAATTTGTAGCTCTTTGTCATCTTTGATATAGTTAACCATACACTCAGTAGCGTCAAAATTGAATACTTTTCCTTTTGCCGTTACTAATTGGGCACCGTGAATTTTATCTACGATCGTCATTTTACAATACCGACAGCCATCGTTACCGTAATCAATAGGTCGAGAGCCCGAATTGCAAGCACTCAAAACTAAAAGCAATAAGAAAGCTAGACTATAATTTCTTGAACTTCTCATAGGACAACTCCATTAGTTCGTTTGCCTACAAAGTATGCAAAGAGGGTTATTATCATTCCTAAGCCCATAAGGTATCCGCCCATTCTTGGATATGAGTATGCATCAAAATTGAGTAACTTTTGATGTCCTAAAAGTGGTGGCTTATAGCTCATAGGTGTTCCATCTGGATTTTGAAGTTTCATAATAGCGTTGGGATCTAAATTGGTTCCATAGTCTATCATCCAGGCATTAAAATCATACATTCCTAGAATACCCAATACGGTCATTAGGACGAGCCAAGCAAGAAACCAATGGTAACTTACTTTACCTATAAAACCTAAGAATCCTATGAGTACTCCTATAGCTGCCATGCTTCCTATTACAATGGGAAAGACTGTAAATTCCCACATTTCATGAGACTTAGGAATTACTTTCATCCCTATGTAATGATTAAGCCCATCTATATTTTGAATATCAAACTCACTCATTCCTTGAATTCCATTTATATAAATATCCATCCCCAAAGGCTCAGGATATTGTGGTGCTCCTAGCATAATATTCCACAGTGGGAATATAAAGAGGCCCGTTAAAAGTAGGGCACCCAGAATCATAAGAATACTTGCCTTTTTCATTGCTTAAAAATTTAATGTGATTACACTACCGCGAATGCTAGTCGGGTATGCAGGAAAGCCAACTTAGAATAATTCGATGTAAAATAAGCAGCTAGGAATTAAGATAGCTAGCTGCTTATATCCTTCCAACTTTAGTCTCCTAATGACCAACTTAATTCTACATTAGACTTTGCTGGAGATACTCTTACATATCCTTGCATTTCTTGGTGAAGTGCACTACAGAAATCAGTACAGTAGAAAGGCCAAACACCTACTTTTTTAGGCTCCCAAAGCGAAGACTTTGTCTGCCCTGGCATTATGAGCAACTCGGATGTATTTTGACCAATCATAGCAAAGCCATGTGGTACATCAAAATCCTGCTCGTGATTGGTAATATGGAAATATACCTTATCTCCTACTTTTACACCTTCAATATTGTCTGGTGTAAAGTGACTTCTTATAGTCGACATATAAATATGAACTTCATCTCCTTTGCGTTCCACACGTGCTTGGTCTGGACTTGTTACCGCATAAGGATGTTTATTTTCATCTAATCGGTAGAGCTTTTTTGACTTAGGTGCTAAAATACTAGCTGGAATTCCAGCTGCATAATGAGGCTCACCGTGGGTTGGAAAATCATATAAGAGCTCCATTTTTTCACCCGAAATATCATATATCTGCGCAGAGTGCTCCATTTCTGGGCCTACTGGTAGATATCTGTCTTTTGTAATTTTATTTAAGGCAATAGCATATTTTCCAAAAGGTTTTCTTGAATTCCCTCCTGGGATCATAATATGTCCAACAGAGTAATAGGTAGGCTTTCTGTCTATCACTTCCCAAGTACCCAATTTCCATTTTACCACTTCTGAAGAGATAAAGAAAGTAGTAAATGCATTTCCTTTTCCATCAAACTCGGTATGTAAAGGTCCTAAACCACCACTTTTTACTGTTCCTGCAAGAACATCTTCAAATTTTAAGATAGGTATGCCATAGGCTTCTCCATCAAATTTTTTACCTTCAATGGCTGCAAGCATTCTATCAAATGAGTGCACTGTTAAATCTGCTGATAGTTTACCGTTACCAATAATATATTCCCCAGATGGATCTACATCACAACCGTGAGGTGACTTTGGAGTAGGAAGAAAGAAAACTGCCCCAGGCACATCAAGTGGATTTACTGTTAGCACTTCTTTTTTCATTGTACTAGTCGCCATGTGTGTAGACTCGTCATAGATATTATGTGCATAATTTGCAGGTACTTTTGTACCTCCACCATTATTGACATACTCTTCAACTTTTTTCCAGTTTATTGCTGCTATAAAATCCTTATCATTTTGGGAAGAATTTACTTCTTGTAAGGTACTCGCTTCTTCGGTATTGTAGGTTGTAAAGAAGAACCAGCCGTGTGATTTTCCGCGTCCAGGATGCGAAAGGTCGTAATTAAAACCTGGCATAATAATTTGGAATTTAATATCCATATGCCCGTGTTCTGGATCTACACTAATAAAAGAAAGTGATCCTTTAAAGTTACCTTTATACTCATTAATAGGCATATCCCTTTGTGGAATAGGTACTGAAAATCGCGTACCTGCTACTACATATTCTGTATTTTCGGTAACAAAAGAAGAACTGTGATTACCTGCACTATTCGGAACCTCAATAATCTCTTCAGTTTCAAAAGTACTCAGGCTTATCCTAGCGATTCTAGGAGTGTTATTCCCATTAATAAAGATCCATCGTCCATCTAATTCTCCTTTGGTTTGAGAAATATCTGGATGGTGAGAATCATCCCAAGGCACAAAACCATGAGAAGTTTCTAACATAGGCTTAGTCTCTTCAGAATAGCCATAGCCGGAGGTTGGAAACTGTGAGAATACAGGAATCTCTTTAAACATTCTTCCAGAAGGTAAACCATACACGGTTAAGTTACCGCTATAACCACCCGACATAAAGGCGTAAAATTCGTCATGTTCCCCGGGTGCTACATACACTTTTTCTGCAGCACTACTATTTAAAGCCCCGCTCGAAGATTTCTGCCCATTATTATTCCCACAACTTGAAAGAAGTAGTACAGCACCTAATAATGATAAGAATTGAAATTTATATTTTTTCATTGGTTCAAATATTTAGTTGTTTTGTTTTTGGAATTAATTTGATTCTGGTAGGATTACCTTGTCTACGACATGAACAATACCGTTACCAGCTTTTACACTGCCCAGTATTTTGGCGCCACCTACATAAACATCGTCTCCTTTGACTACTACGGAAGCATTTGTATCATCTGCCTGTCCTATCTTTTTAAAATTCTTCAGAAAGTCTTTGTCATAATTACCTGCGGTGACATGATGTTTTAATATGGCTGCTAGCTTTTCTTTATTCTCTGGTTTCAGTAAATCTTCTACTGTTCCAGGAGGTAAGGCAGCAAAAGCCTCGTTTGTAGGAGCAAATACCATCAAAGGACCCGCGTTTACAAGGGCATTTTCTAAACCAGCCGCTTGCACAGCTGCTACTAAGGTGGTATGGTCTGGAGATTTAATCGCAATTTGCAATACATTTGGTGTAGAGCTATCATCCTCGATAAAGGCCTGCCCTTTCTGACTCTCAGGCTTTTCATTTTGTGTAATTTGGGCTGCTGTATTATCTACTGTAGCTTCATTTTTACAACTAGAGAATGCCATAAGTAACACCAATAATGGAATGACTTTATATATTTGATTGGTTTTCATAATTCTATTATTTTAAGGTTCGGAAATATTCTAGAATGTCTCTTGATTGCTGTTCAGTCAGGTTTTGATTTGCCATTGCAGCTCCGTTAAATTCGATAAGTAAATCTTTTGCGCATTGATCTTCCTCTGTCATTAATTTTGGATCTAGAATCATATTCATAATCCATTCAGGGCTTCTACGTTCTAAAATTCCTGTTGGATTGGGACCAATAAACCTCTTATCTGTTTTGTGACAAGCGGTACAGTTGGTTTTAAAAAGTGCAGCACCTCTTTCAACCATCGCATTATCAATAGTAGCATCAAGAGTTAAAGATTTAATTTTTCCAACACCTTTATTATCAAGAGTTATTCTTTTGGATGCTGGAACTTCATTAGAGACTGGAGCCTCTTTTTTAGTCTCGACTTTCGTCTTTTGACCAATTTGTATTTTTCCACTTGGTTTTTCCTCTTTACTTCCACAGCTTATTAGAATTCCTAAAATTAAGAGGAAGGATAGTTTGATTAATCTGGACATTGTGTAGCGTATTAATTAGTTATTAAATTGGTTATTAAATCCTTATGATGAACAAGGAGTAATCCTATTGACAGTACAATATTAAAGGACAAATTTGTCTGAAAATATGACATTACTCATAAATCGGACAATATTATCTTTTATACCTTTGTATCTATAATTTTAAAAATGACCTATGTTTTCTAGGGCCTGCGAATACGGAATACGTTCCTTGATTTATATTACAATGAAATCCATCAAAGGAGAGCGTATGAACCTAACAGAGATTTCACAATCCATTGACTCTCCTCCTGCTTTTACAGCCAAGATTTTACAAAAACTGGTGAAGGGGAATATTGTAACCTCTATAAAAGGACCTAATGGAGGGTTTGAAATTTCTAAAGAAGCCATAGAAAGGGTCAGACTGTCTCATATAGTAGAAATTATTGACGGGGATAGTGTCTATAAATCTTGCGGCATTGGTCTTGACGAATGTAATGCACTTCGGCCCTGTCCTCTTCATGACCGTTTTACAGTAGTGAGATCTGAGTTAAAAAAAATGTTAGAAGAAACTACCTTAAAGGATTTGTCTCAAAGATTAGATAATGGAGGCGCATTTCTAAAATTGTGATTAGACAATTTTATTATCACCTCAACGATCGACGCTAGCTGAACTTTGACGACTCGTTTCATCGACCTGTTTAGAAAAACTAGATGTTATTTTGCTCGTGCCCTCTAAGGCAGTCATACTCCCTGCTATTACGATCATCGCAACAAACAGAATAATCACGGCCGTCATTACTAGAATGAGCACAAAAGTTTCCATAGCCTATTGATTTATTCGTTGGAGTCACTTTGTTTTTTGTCACCTTTAGCAAGGCTCATTACAACAGCCACCATCACAATACATACCAGTGCAAATACACCGATAAGTACAGCCCCCATGCTCCAATTTACTAGTGGTAGAAAAAGTATATTCATAACTTTTAAGTTTTAGATTAATTACAATGTTTTGATCTCCTTAAGCCTTGAAAAAACACGAAAAGATCGATCGCTTTAAATGTTATTAGATCCAATAGATGTTGCCCTCATTTATTTGACTTACATCTAGTTTCTTTAGCTATTATTTCCATTCAAATTTCTTTAGTGGCAACTTTGTGCAGCATCTACTTGCTCTACCGTTACCATTTCTGATGGTGATATATACTTAATTCCTAAGCCTAAGCCCCTCAAAATGAAAAGAAGGCCAATGACGATTACAAACACAGGGATCGCTTTAAGAATACGTTGTTTGGCTTGACCCTTAAGAAAGTTACCTAGATATATTGCCGAAGTCATTAAGGGTATCGTCCCTGCTCCAAATAGCACCATATACAAGGCACCTTCACCTACACCACAGCTCGCTAGTGCTCCAAAAACAGCCATATATACAAGTCCGCAAGGCAATAAACCGTTGAGCAAACCAATAGAAAAAAAGGTGCCAGGGTCTTTCTTTTTAATAGCCGAACCCATGGCACTTTTTACTTTCGCGACAGCGGTATACAAGGGTCTAGAAAAATTATAACGATTTAAAACCTTTGAAGGAATCAATATCAGGGCGATCATACCAGCTCCAATAGCGATTGACAATTGTTGTTGGATCCCAAACAGATGAAATCGTTGCCCTACAAATCCAAATAATAGACCTATGGAACCATAGGTAAATAATCTTCCCGCGTGGTAGCTTATAATTTGCAAAACTCGTTTAGGTCTACTTTTACGATCCAGCGGTAATAAAAATGCAATAGGCCCGCACATTCCAACACAGTGAAAACTACCTAATAGACCAAATATGAATGCAGACCAAAGCATTAGTAAACAATTTCTTCTTTATACATATATGACTTTCCTTCGTAGGTCCAATCAATCGTAATGTTCCAGCGACCGTCTATCAAATTTTTGTCAGGTATGAGCAAATCAGGACTCGATAATTCCAAAGGAATCTCAAAGTCCAATATTTGATTAGACGGTCTATATAGGAACACTTTGCCGTTAATTTTAGAAGGAACAAGCTCGTCTGGAAATGTTAGCATCCAGCCTTCTTTCTGCTTTTTGCTCCCAATTTTAGTATTGAGGTTATTTGTATTGGTTTCTGCATCAATCTCTTGTTGATAGACCATTTCCTTTGCATAATATTCTTCAGTTACTAGATCGTGACTGTATGCCTCTTCTGTGCTCATTCTAATTACAAAATATAGAATGAAGCTAATAAAGCACGCCATCACAATCACAATCCCTGTTCCCCAATTCCATTTCATAGCTCTTAACCGAAAAGTCGGCGACTATTAATTATATTAATTACATGCCTCTCTAGCTTGCGGTAGAGAGAAATTCTTTAAATCTCAGTCTTCATTTTCACCTACTCTTACTTATAACTTCGTGGACCTAAAAAGGCCGTAGTAGTTGTTTCTATTACTTTATCTCCACTCAGCACTTCAATTTCGAGCCTATCTTTATCACCACTTAATGCACTAGCGTTAATTTCTATAAACAGGGTACCTTCGGCTAGGCCTTGTTCTGGAATATTTAATAATTCCCCAGATACAAGTTTTATCGTTCCTTTATGAGATTTCAATCTAAAACTCACATCCTCTATATCTGCCACGGTTTTGTTTACTAATTTAAAGGTGTACACATTGCTTATGATGTTGTCTGCCTTATGTTCAAACAACTGTCCTGGCAACCTTAGAATCCGTGCTTCAACATCATTTCGTAAGAACAGCATCCCGATAAGAATAGCTGTTAATATTACTAAAACCGCTATATAGCCTTTTATACGTGCCGTAAACACAAAAGGCTCCTTCTTCTCAATATTATCCTCACTCGTATAGCGAATCAATCCTTTAGGAAGATCTACAGCTTCCATCATATGATCACAAGCATCTATACAGGCTGTACAGTTTACACATTCTAATTGGGTACCGTTGCGTATATCTATTCCCGTAGGACATACATGAACACAGGCAAAACAATCGATACAATCTCCTTTTCCTGTGGCAGGTCTATCTTCGTTCTTTTTGAATTTTGCTCTACCCTCTTCCTTTTCACCACGTTTATGATCATAAGCCACAATAATGGACTTATTATCTAATAATACACCCTGTAAGCGTCCATACGGACAAGCAATGATGCAAACTTGCTCTCTAAACCAGGCAAATACAAAATAGAATACTCCTGTAAAAATCAAGAGTGACACCAATGTACTCTTGTGAATTAATGGGCCTTCTGTTATATATCGTATGAGTTCATCACTACCTATTAGGTATGCGAGAAACACATTTGCGATTAGAAAAGAGATGATGAAAAAAATAACCCACTTGAGGGTGCGTTTTTTAATCTTCTCGGCATTCCATGGCATTTTACTCAGGCGTATTTGTTTTCCTCTATCTCCGTCTATCCAATATTCAATACGTCTAAAAACCATTTCCATAAAGATCGTCTGCGGACAAATCCAGCCACAGAATAAACGGCCAAAGGCGACCGTAAACAAAATGATAAAGACCACACCTATAATCATCATGATTACAAAGAGGTGAAAATCTTGCGGCCAAAATGGGAATCCAAAAATATTAAACCTGCGTTCTAATACATTAAACATTAAAAACTGGTTCCCGCCAATTTTTATAAAAGGAGCTGATACTAAAAAAACCAATAAAACGTAGCTCACATATTTGCGATACTCATACCATTTGCCATCTGGCTTTTTTGGAAATACCCAAGCACGTTTGCCCTCTTTGTTGAGCGTCCCAATGGTATCTCTAAAGTTATCCTGTCCTTGTTCCGCCATTAGTTATTTTCTTGGGATTTCCCTAGTAGAAGCAAAAAAATTGCATCTTCTACACCTTCCACAGAGTGCTTTACCTCTTGAGGAATATCATAAGAATCAAAACACTCCAACTTCTTGCGATCTGAAGCTATAATAAATTCTATTTGGCCTTGCACCACTATTAGCTTCGCCTTAGAAGGTGCTATATGTTCCGGAAAAATGACTCCTTTCCTAAGACCAATAGCAAGCATTTTTTGACCATTCTTACTATAAATCTGTTTGATTACAGGCTTATCACTCTCTGAGATTGCTTCTGATATTTCGGTGAGAACTTCCATGCATCAATTATTATCAACAATCTTTGTTGTTGCAGTTGGCATTGAGTCAGTGACTTTTTCTTGAACCTCTTGTGGAACTTCCGAAGCTTCTGGATCTATCCAAATATCTCCTTCTGCTTCTTTAGGTTCTGCAGGGCTTGTCCCTTGCATACCTAATACATAACTAGACACTTGAGCAATTTCGGCGGGTTTCAAGTCATTTTTCCAAGCGATCATTCCTTTTCCATCACGTCCACCTTCTGATATTGTATTGAAGACATTTTTTATACCTCCACCCAGAATCCAGTTTTTATCGGTTAAGTTGGGTCCAATTCCACCACCACCATCTGCCTTATGACAGGCGATACAGTTTTCATTAAAGACAATTTTACCAGCGCTTAGATCACTAGGCTCTGTAAGGAGAATTACGGTATTTACATCTACCAAATCCTTAGCTGTCTTCTTCCACTCATCAATTTCTAATTGAGCCTCAGCGACTGCCATTTCATATTCTTCGTCTTGGCTATAATCATTATAAATTTCAAAACGAATGAGATATATGATAGCAAATACAATGGTTGCGTAAAACATATATTTCCACCAGGGCGGTAAATCATTGTCTAGCTCTTTGATTCCATCATAATTGTGATCTAAAATAATCTCGTGCTCTTCTTCGATTTTCTTGGTCCCTAAAGAAGCTTTGTATTTTTCTTTAATCCATTTGAATTGGTTCGCTTTCGCGAAAGCGCTCTCTTTATCAAACTTTTCTTTTGCCTCTGGCTTTAGAGTTTTATACAAAACACCTTGCAAGGCCGCCACACTAATTTCACCTGCGATATAGAATAATATAATTACTCCAAAAATCGCCCAAAGCCATGGCTGCTCTACAAATATTGAAGTCTCTCCTGTGGTTCCTGCCCAATCTAAAAGCAGGTATCCCAGTAACGAAAAACCGAGGATTCTTAAAAATGATGCTGTACTTCTCATAGTATGTTGTTCTTTTCGTTAATGGTATCGTCGATTAAAGGAATATTACTCACCTCAGCAATGTGTGCTTTTTTGGCGGTAAATACCCACCAAAAGAGGCCTACAAAAAAGAAGAAGAAAATGAGCAGTGAGATCATTGGATAGATCGCTACCCCATCGATGTTTTCTAGATTACCTTTTATAAATTTCAACATATCTTAGTCGTTTATTATTACTGCAGAATCATCTGCATTCTTCACTTTAATATCAGTTCCTAGACGCTGTAAATAAGCGATCATAGCTACTACTTCTCTATTGCGCATTTCTACAAATGCTTCCCCGTTTTCTTGAGCGTATTTCTTATCTGCCTCATAGGTTTTAGCAAAATCTGGATCGGCATATAGGTTTTTTTCTATCTGCGTTGCTTGTGTAAGCATCCACTCTTGTGCGCTATCTATTTCTTCTTGGGTATACGGTACCCCAAGTGATACCATAACTTCCATTTTCTTTTCTGTATCACTCTTATCTAGTTCGTTATTTATAAGCCATTTATAAGACGGCATAATTGAACCTGAAGAGGTACTTTGCGGATCATAGAAGTGGTTTAAGTGCCAATTATCACTGTATTTACCCCCTATTCTTAAAAGATCAGGCCCTGTGCGCTTACTTCCCCAAAGAAAAGGGTGGTCATATACAAATTCTCCTGCCTTGGCATATTCGCCATAGCGCTCTACCTCACTTCGGAAGGGACGCACCATTTGGGAGTGACATCCCACACAACCTTCACGTATATATAAATCTCTACCATTAAGTTCAAGAGGTGTATATGGTTTTACACTAGAAATTATAGGTATATAATCATCTACAATCAAAGAAGGAATTATCTGAACCATACCGCCAATAAGGATTGCGATAGTTGCAAAAATGGTCAACTTCACTGGTCTTCTTTCTAACCAAGTGTGGTATGCCTCTTTATTTGTACGGTTTTTAGTTACTTTTTGGAGTGGAGCAGCTTCTGCGAGTTCATCGGTTACTTTTGAACCAGCTCTTGCTGTCATTATCATATTGTAGACTCCTATCAAAGCCCCAATGATAAACATGGTTCCTCCAATAGCACGCATCCAGTACATCGGCATAATTTCAATGAGAGTTTCTAAGAAATTACCATATTTCAAGCTTCCATCTGGATTAAATTCTTTCCACATTAGTGCTTGTTGAAATCCAGCAACATACATTGGTAATGCATATAATATGATCCCTAAGGTTCCTATCCAGAAGTGCATATTTGCCAGTTTGGTAGACCATAGTGTTGTTTTAAATAATCGTGGAACCATCCAGTAAATCATTCCAAAGGTTAAAAAGCCATTCCACGCAAGTGCTCCTACGTGTACATGGGCGATTACCCAATCACTAAAGTGGGCAATAGCATTTACATTTTTAAGAGAAAGCATAGGCCCTTCAAAAGTTGCCATCCCGTATCCGGTAATTGCAACCACCATAAATTTTAAAACGGGATCTGTACGCACTTTATCCCAGGCACCACGAAGTGTGAGGAGCCCGTTAATCATTCCCCCCCATGATGGAGCGAGTAACATTATAGAAAAGGCAACCCCTAAATTTTGCGCCCAGTCTGGTAGTGATGAGTACAGCAAGTGGTGAGGTCCTGCCCAGATATATATAAATATTAAGGACCAGAAGTGGACAATTGAAAGTCTGTATGAATAGACGGGTCTATTGGCCGCTTTCGGAACATAATAATACATCAATCCAAGGAAAGGTGTTGTAAGGAAGAAAGCCACCGCATTATGTCCATACCACCATTGCACTAAAGCATCTTGTACCCCGGCGTACATCGAGTAACTTTTCAGAGCACTCACAGGAACCTCCATACTGTTTACAATGTGCAAAACGGCAACTGTGACAAAGGTGCCCAAGTAAAACCAGATCGCAACATATAAGTGACGTTGTCTTCTTTTGAGGATTGCTCCAATAAGGTTTGCTCCAAAAACCACCCATATTAGTGCAATTGCAATATCAAAGGGCCATTCTAGTTCTGCATATTCCTTTGAGGTTGTATAACCAAGTGGCAGCGTAATTGCTGCTCCCACGATAATGGCTTGCCAGCCCCAGAAATTTAAATTACTGAGCCAGTCTTTCCACATTCTTGCCTTTAGTAGCCTTTGGGAAGAGTAGTACACCCCTGCAAAAATCGCATTCCCTACAAATGCAAAAATTACTGCATTGGTATGTAAAGGGCGTAACCGCCCAAAACTCAACCAAGAGATACCATCTGTTAGGTTAGGAAATAGAAACATAAAGGCTAATAACAGCCCAACACTCATGCCTATAACGCCCCAAAATAGTGTTGCGATAATAAACTTGCTTACGATCTTATTATCGTAGTAAAACTTTTGTAATTCCATAGTTAGTTGGCTTGATCTTTCAGGAGGGTTGATTTTTTGGTTGTGCTTTTGGTTGTTGGCTTTTCTTTGACAAGTTCGTCTTCAAATAGCATCCGCACAGAAGGTGTATAGGTGTCATCATATTGCCCACTCTTGACAGAGAGAATAAAGGCAACAAAGAAGACTAATGCAACAATAACACTTATTGCAAGTAGCATGTAAATAATACTCATACCTTGATTATTAATGGTGTAAAACTAGTTCTGAACTTTTCTGAAAAGAATGACATTTGTCAGCTTCTTAAATATATTTTTTGGCATTAGACTTTTATATATAGTAGTGTCAATAGAGCATTTTGCTGTATCACCTGCAATCTTTTTATAAAAGAACTCGGCAGAGTGCTAGCACAAGGGCAGTTAGCTCTATAACTCACCTCAAATTGTGTCACTGCTTGAATTATCTTGTTTAAAATGGCACTCCATTTAGACTGTATAGTGCTACACAGTGAGCCGTACAAACTCAGTTGTCGTTTTAGTCGTTCTAGTTGTATTTCCATACTCCTTAACCAACTATCATCCTGGGGTATCCTATGGTTATGAGAGAATTTATAAAAGAGTCCTACCATATCTCGTATTTCGTATTTCTCACCTGAAAAGGGCAGAATATTTGAGGAAGCTTGCATTGATGTAATTAGGTGTGTATGCATTGGACGAAAATTTTTAATTATCATTGAGTTGTTTCCCCAAGAAGTAGGTGTAAACGGTCGTAAACACGACGATACTTATGGAACTTAAGGGCATTAATATGGCAGCAACTACGGGTGCCAAATGTCCTGTAATCGCAAATCCCAGTCCTATAAGATTGTATAAAAGGGAGAAGATAAAGGCATACTGAATCACTTGTTTTCCCTTTCGCGAAAGCGCAATAAAGCTTGTAATATCCTGAAACCGTGTTGCGTCTAAAATCCCATCACAGGCTGGAGAGAAGACATTTATATTTTCTGAGATCACCAGACCGACGTCACTCTGTGAGAGTGCTCCTGCATCATTCAACCCATCACCCACCATCATGACTTTTTGCCCTTTATTCTGAAGTGCCTTTATGTATTGAAGCTTATCTGCTGGCTGCTGATTAAAGATGAGTTCTGTGCCCTTTGGGAGTAGATTTTTTAAATGGGCTTTTTCTCCTTCATTATCTCCAGAAAGAACGGCCAGTTTACAATCCTTTGTTAAAGATTGAAAGATTTCTTGCACCCCATCTCTATACTCATTAAAGAAGACATAACAACCTTTATAGGTATCATTTGCACTTATATGCACTGTAGTTTGATTTTGATACGCATTAGTATAAACAGACTGTTCATTGGCTACAAAATCAAATGAACCAACTTTGATTTGGTTTTGATTAACTACACCAATAATCCCTTGCCCTAACTCCTCTTGAAATTCATCAAGCGTACTAATATTATGTTTTTGTAAGAGGGCATATAATGATCGACTCAGTGGGTGATTAGATGCCCGGACGGTAGAGGTTAGCAAAGATTCTTCTTCTTTGGTCAAGGCTATTCCCTTATACACAATGACATTCTTGTGATTTGTAGTAAGGGTTCCCGTTTTGTCAAAA
Organism: uncultured bacterium; assembly: GCA_963974305.1. Classification (GTDB taxonomy): domain Bacteria; phylum Bacteroidota; class Bacteroidia; order Flavobacteriales; family Flavobacteriaceae; genus Dokdonia. The sequence goes on along the minus strand of CAXBCS010000008.1, from coordinate 58,181 downwards.
ACAACGGTATCTATGGTTGCCATACGTTCTATCACGCTGCTATTCTTTAAATAGCACTTATGCTTCCCAAAAATCCGAAGCAGATTTCCAAGTGTAAAGGGAGCTGCAAGGGCTATAGCACATGGACAAGCAACGATGAGTACCGCGGTAAATACATTAAGTGCCATTGAAGGCTCATAAAAGAGCCAGAAAGTCGTTGCTAAAATGGCAATACTGAGTATGCTTATAGTAAATCGTTTGCTTATACTATCGGTGATACTTTGAAAAGCCGTTTCCTTATTTCCTTCAAAAATATCATTGGACCACAACTGAGTGAGATAGCTTTGTTCAACCGATTTTATTACTTCTATTTCTATTACACCTGCCTGCTGTCTCCCACCGGCATAAAGCTTATCACCAGAATTTTTGGAAACTGGTTCTGCCTCCCCTGTAACAAAACTGTAGTCTATGAGCGCACTTCCCTTTATTAAAATACCATCAACGGGTAGCAATTCACCATTTCTAATGATAATCCGATCACCCGCCACTAGATCATACACCTGCGCTTGTTCTTCCGCTGTTGGGTATAATGCATCAGCATGACTATTTCTACTCCCCTTTTCCTTCAACAATCGTGTTACGGCAATTGGGAAATAAGATTTATAATCGCGTTCAAAGGATAAGTAAGCATAGGTCTTTTGTTGAAAGAATTTACCCAACAACAAAAAGAAAACAAGCCCTGACATACTATCTAAAAATCCAGTACCCCAGTCCATTAGGATTTCTACCACTGATCGAATAAATAGTACTAATATCCCAATGGCAATAGGAACATCAATGTTGAGCATCTTTGATCGAACACTCTTAAATGCAGATATTAAATAGTCGCGCCCAGAATAGAACACCACTGGCAGAGCAAATAGTAGCATTAAGCCTCTAAAAACATACTTATAACGTTCTAACCAAAACTCTGATACCTCGAAGTACTCTGGAAATGACAAGAACATAATATTGCCAAAAGCAAAGCCTGCAACGCCCAATTTATAAATAAGACTGCGATCTATATTAGATGACTTTTTGGTCGCATCCTCAAGAGAAATGTATGGTTCATACCCTATTTTGCTAAGCAAAAGAACCAATTGATGCAAGCTATAATTATCAGATGAAAAAGTGATGCGCACGCTCTTCTTTGGAAAATCGACCTGAGCCGTCTTTATGTGGGGGTTTATTTTGTAGAGATTTTCGAGTACCCAAATACAGGAACTACAATGTATGGATGGGATGACAAAAGAAACCACTTGGGTACCCTGCTCATCAAACTCCAGCAGTTTCTGGGCAATAGTTTCATTTTCAAAAAAATCAAACTTTCCATCAAATCGAGAAGGTGTCGTTCCAGGGGTATGCTCCAGCTCGTAATAATACGAGAGGTCATTTTCATTAAGAATATCAAAAACGGTTTTACATCCGTGACAACAAAAGTGCTTATCTAGATGCTCGATGTTTGTTGCACTACAATCATCTCCGCAATGGAAACATACGTCCATACATTATTAAATTTGCTCATTATACCTGAGACAAATTTGGCCTAATACAGACGTTTAAAAGATGATATTTATCAGTGTTCAGAGTTAATGTTTAACAATTAGTTATCATTTTAAGAAAAGAGAATTGAGTAACTTTAAGTAAAATGTTACGATATGAAAATCTCTGGTATGTTCTTACTGGCTGTGACAACATTGCTCCTTGTTACTACAACTATTTTTGCGAGCCTGAATTTAGCTTTTGGGTGGATTTTCTTATTGACCGTTTTGGGTCAAGTTTTGTTCCTTTTTACGGTATACAAAATCCTCCGTGACGATTATAGCACAGACAAGACCTTTGCCGATTTTTATGAAGATAGGCCAGTGCAAAAAAATCAATGATTTCGATGCTTACCATTTAAGGCATCTAAAAACTGCTCTCTCAAAAAAGCAACTTACTCTTTTACTTTACAAGTTCTAAATCCAAAAGGAGCATACAAAGGGCAAAAACTCACCAAACTCGTTAAAAGAAATACTAATCCCACGGCCATTAAAATCAAGGCTGTAGTGCCACTTATTACATCTGTAAGGTATAAAATAGCAATAGCGATGGCCACTAATATTCTAAATACTCTGTCGCCGGTTCCCATATTTTTTTTCATGATACATTAGGTGTTAATTATTATATTTTTCGATATCGTAAGCTCCGTTTTAGGATTGATACCTTCTTGCCAACTATTTAAATTATTGACAGTAGTTTTCGCTATATTCTCAAGAGCTTCCTCGGTTAGAAATGCTTGGTGTGGAGTGAGAAGAATTCGTTTGTGATAAATCATTTTTTCGAGCAGCTCATCTTTAGGAATATCCTTTGATCGATCAAAAGAAAATACACCTCCTTCTTTATCATATACATCTGTCGCATAGCCTCCTATTCGTTTTCTATCTACATAGTCTATAACATCCGAAGTGTTCACTACAGCACCTCTTGCTACGTTAATTAAGAGCGCATTTTCGTGCATCAGTTCAAGTTTTGAGCTATCGATAAGTTGGTAGGTGTCTTTATTTAATGGTACACTTAATAGCACAACATCACTTTGTGAACAGAGCGAATCTATGTCGACATATGAAACTCCGTACTTTGTTTTAAGATAGGCATCCTCTATAGGATCTGACGCTAAAATGTCACAACCAAACCCGTGAAGAATCTTGACAATAACACTGCCTATTCTTCCTGTACCAACTATTCCTACAGTTTTGCCTACTAGATCAAAACCAACGAGATTTGTAAGCCTAAAATCGTATTGTTGGGTTTGCTTTCGCGAAAGCGTAATTTTTCTATTCAAGGCAAGTAATAAAGCGATGGCATGCTCGGCGACTGAATTGGGTGAGTAATCTGGTGCATTTGCCACTTTCATACCCAGCCTTTTTGCAACCCGAATATTAACATTGTCGTAGCCAGCTGATCGCAAACTGATGTATTGAACACCAAAATCTTTTAGTTTTTCTAAAACAATCTCACTGGCATCATCTGCAGAAAATATAGAAACAGCTTCAAACCCTATTGCCATCATAGCTGTCTGCGACCGCAGCCTTCCTGGAACAAATCTAAAAACGTGCTGGTCCTTATTGGCCGCTTCTAAAAATGGAATTTCAAAATCTTTAGCAGAATAAATGAGCGTTTTCATATGTCATTATTAGGATTAATAATTAGAAGGTCTTGTTCTTCTAAAGACCACGTAAGCAATTTGATGTAATCCTTTATTGCTTTTCTATCTGTTGAAGGTTGGGTAACATCTATAGACCCTCGCCATATTACTTGACGTTCTTTGGTAGGACAGATACAGTATAAGGCACTTTCTGCATGATAGACCACATAAGTTTCCATACGTTCATCTTCAACATATAAATTTTGATTTGAAAAATAGTCGTCTTCAAAATCATTAAAGGTTTTATTAAAGTTCTGGTAGCTTTGAACCAGAGTTACTTTGTCTTCAGAGCCTAATACTCTTGAAACGAGTATCGCGTCAAAACCTTCGGCTAGCATGGCATTCTCAAGTTCAGCAAGCTCACTTTCGGTACGTGGCCGACTCGTAAAATCTTCACTAAAAAAGTCATCACTATTAATTGCATTGACTCCTTTTTCTTTAAGCTCATCAACGAGTTTCTTCTCAAAGAATTTTCTATTTTTCACATCATTAGACATCGCCAAAACCAAAACTTTTTCAGCCTGAAAAACATCAATTTCTGGATTTTTCCAATTTTCTATAAGTTCTGAACTAATGCAGCTTTGAAGAAGAAAAAAACTAATAATAACAATATATGTGAAGAAGGATTTCATAGGTTTTAAGGTTTTAATAATTGATTTGACTTACTCTTTTTAAACACTTCGCTCATAGTTTTAAAAATCTCTTCTTTAAGGACGTGATATTTTTTTAGGTATGATTCAACACGCATTTCAAGTAGAAGATGTTTGTCTTGAAAGGTTTTTTCTTTATGAAACTCATCTATGTCATCTATGAGAACCACAATATTATTGCGATGCTCCTTGACTAATGCAAGTATTTCTGGCAATTGCTTGCTTAGATTTGCGAGATCTGTTGCGAGATGTTTTGCCATATCAAATCCCTTATCTGCTAGTAACCCTAAGGTATTTTCAGTAAGTAGTTCTTCTAAAAACAATTGTTCCACCTCAATAAATTCCAATTGTGAAATCCACATTAAGGTAGCCTCATGAATAATATCAGAGTCATTCCACTCGAGGTACTTAAATTTATATTGATTAAAATATGGATGTTTCATTGTTGTTGAATGTGTTAAAATTTGAGCATAATGAAGGTTCGAATATTAAATTCAAATTCCATATTAAACTCCTTCATAAAGTTTTAAAAAAGACCATTCAATATTCCCCCAAACAAGAATGGTCTCTTTTTTACATCCTATTTGGATGTGTTTAATTTTTGAGGCCTAAATACCTTATTCCTTTTTATTTTGCTTTAAAATAGATCCACAATAATTGAATATCTTAGCTTTTATATCGTTGTACGACCGTATAAATTGTCGATAATTTTCTTTAATGAGAAGATGCTTTTCTTCAAAGAATATATCGCAAGCAACGGTATCACACTCTAACATTCCGCTAAGTTCAAGATCATGTTTGGAAAGCAAGTTTTGGATATGCGCCAAGGTGCTTTTATTTTTTTCTAGCTGGATTTTAAATTGTTCAATACGTTCAAAAAGATTAGGAGTATTGGGCTCAAATACATAGGATTTTAGGAGGTTATCTATAAATCGAATCTCGTCTACCGTAAGGGCAATGTTCGATTTCCAGACTTTTACGTCATTGTGATACTCATCTATTGTAAGTGGTGATTTGGTCTCCATAACACAGCATTTTGATTTTATAAAGTATAAAATTATAAAGATGCCTAAGAAAAAACTATGACATTAATCAGTTGGAGATTGTACTAATAAAGTCACAACCTCATTGAGTTCTGGAATATGAATTTGCCAATTTTTTTCAGTTTGTAATTTTACACGTAAAGCATCTGATGCTCCAGCTTCCCCATGAATAAGGAAGACCTTTTCTGGTATGTTTTTAATATCACTCAACCAGTCTAGCAACTCACTTTGGTCTGCATGTGCCGAAAGGTTTTGTAATTGATGTACTTGAGCTTTCACTGGATAATACTTGCCATAAATTTTTACTTCATGTACGCCTTCCTGCAATTGGCGCCCACGAGTTCCCTCAGCTTGATAGCCTACTAGAAGTATCTGAGTACTTGCATGATCTATGAGTTGTTTTAAATAAGTGAGCACTCTACCTCCCGTAACCATACCACTTCCTGCAATCACTATTTTTGATCTAGGATTATCAATAACCTCCCATGTTTCCTTAAAAGAAGTAACAATATTAATGTGATTGCACATCGCCTTGTATTCTGACATTGGTAGTTTATGCCATTGAGTGAATTGTTCAAAAACAGCCAGTACGTTATTACCCATTGGGCTGTCTATGTATACAGGAATATTGGGAATCTTATTTTGTTGATATAATTTCCAAAGTATATACATAAGTGTTTGTAGGCGCTCAACAGCAAAGGATGGTATAATAAGAGTTCCCGGATTGTGTGCCAACTGATTTATAAGAGTGATGATAAGATCTTCTGGGGCAGATTGATCGTGAAGTCTGTCACCATAAGTGCTCTCTAAAAAAAGATAGTCGGCCCATTCTGGCTTTTCTGGAGGATCTAATAAATAGTCTTTTGGTCTTCCAACATCACCAGAAAAAACAAATCTTTTCCCGTAGATATCGAGCTCAATAAATGTAGCTCCAATAATATGTCCAACTGGTATAAATCTACATTGAATATTATCGCTTAAGAGGATCCATTGTTTTTCTATAATGGGTTTAAAAAAGCCTAAAGTAAAGGCTGCCTCCTTACTACTATAAAATGGCTGCGCTGGATCGTGTTTTGAAAATCCTTCTTCATTGGCACGTTTGGCATCTTCTTCGTGAATGCGCGCACTATCTTCAAGGATTATCCTAGCGATTCCCAAAGTAGGTGCCGTTCCCATTATGTCACCTCGAAACTTTTGGCACACCAATCTTGGTAAATAACCCGTATGATCAAGGTGACCATGGGTAAGTAAAACCATATCAATACTCGCTACATCTACTGGAAGATCTTCCCAATTACGTTCCCGTAATTCTTTAAGGCCTTGAAACATACCGCAGTCTATAAGTATATTGAGTTCTGGAGTTTCCAAGAGAAACTTAGAACCTGTTACGGTTTTTGAGGCGCCCAAAAAGTGAACTTTTACCTCATTCAGTTGTTGCGTTGTTGTCATGACAAAGGAGAGCTATTTCGTTAAGTATTTTTGATTTTCGCGTATCTGAAATTCCTAAGTGATCAAGATAAAATCGATCGTTGAGCAACTGCTTACACAATACGATATCACGACCAAGTAAAAAGTTCTTTTCGCGTTTTGTAAGCAAAGTCGAAACGGTAATTGGGTATAAGCCCAATCGGTCAATTCTGTCTTTGATCCCGTTGTCTTTGGGATAATCCCAACTCAAGAGTTTAAGCCCTACGCAGCTGCCGTATTCAACCGCATCAGAGGTAAAACGGGTATTAGTAACCACCCATCCTTCTGTATACGTAGTATCCCCATTGGTTTGTTTATCTATTATATCGTGGTATCTAGAATGAATATACAGAGGTATTTTTACGTTGCAGTTACGCCCTTCCTCTCCGTGAAATTTACATTCTATATATAAGGTGATGCCTTCCTTTTGCGCCACTACATCCACCTCATGTTGCACACACTTTCCAGAAATAATCAGACCAACTTCAGTTTTATAGCCCGAGTAATATAATACTTGTCCTACAAAGCGTTCAAATGGAAATCCAGTGGGACCCAATTCGTAGATTGCTTTTTTGAGCTTGTATTTAGAAGCAAAAATGGACTTCTTCTTTTTCAAAAGTGCAAATGCTCTATTGTAAATCTCACGTGTAGAAATGCCTTGATATAACTCGTCGCGAACAACATCTATTATATGCTGAACATCTGATTCATTTGCGCCACTTCGAAGCAAAGATGCCCGGAGTTTGTCTAATGAAAATGCTACTTTCTCACCAGATGATTTTTTAACAACTATAGTAGGCTTTGACATGAAAAGATGGTGTTAAGGTGAAAATATGGAGTATGCTTGCGCGAAATTGCTCAAATCTCATTGATTGAGGTAGAAAGCAATTTCGCGTCAGCTCGTTTAGTAGACAGGAAATCGACACCTGTAAAATGACACCACTACATCTAGTTGCGCCAATCATGTAAGACTAAAAGCGGCACCTTGCTAAACATACCTAACTCCTTGACCATAGATGTCGAAAATACACTCCAAAAAAACGCATGTTTTTTATTAATAAAGGCAATCATATCACTATCTCTACTTTCGACAAAACGTTGTACACTTTCTGTAGCATCTGAACCTCCTAGATGATGAAAGGAATAGCTTGCACCCTCAAGACATTCTTCAAGTAGTTGCTTATTTTCTTTCTGATCTTTGGAAAGATCATCATGCCCATCGTGCCCATCAACATGAACTATACAAATATTTGCGGCTTGTAATTGAGCGAGGTCAACGAGATACTGCAATTCTCTTCTCTTATAATGCGTCTTATAACTTGTAGGGAAAACTATCTCTTTAAGATGAGCCACTCGGGCATCTAATGGAACACCAATAATAGGACAATTACGTAATTTTTCCATCGCGGTAATGGTATTACTCCCAAATGCTGCACTTCGCGAGTTGCTGGCTCCTTTTGTTCCCATAACAACGAGATCGATATCTCTCTTTTCAATGAAGGACTTCATTGCTTCCAAGAGAGAATTATATTGTGCGATTGTAGTATATGTATGTTTATCATTTTGCTCTCTAAATTTGAGCATATCCATCACTTTCTCCAAGCTATTTTCTGAACTGATTTGCGCTTTATCATAAGAGGCTGAACCGGGTTCTGGAACCATCATATCACCCAAAGTATATCCTGGGGTGGTAAAGGCATTAAGAATATAGAAAGTACATTCTTGATCTTTAAAAAGATCAGCGGCATAGGTAATTGCATTCCAAGCGTTCTTTGAAAAGTCTGTAGGTATTAGGATTTTCTTTTTCATAGCAAGGGTTTTAAATTAGGTTATAAAAGTAGGTTTGAAGACGTTGATTAACTATGACAATTATCAGATAGTGGCTGGTACAATGAGCAAAGGAATATTTGAATTAAAACTTATTTTATCTACAAAGGAGGTTTTGAGTAAACCTTTTAGAAAAGAGTACTTATGATACATAAGAACAAGCAGATGGATATGGTGTTCGCTACAAAATTGATTCAGTGACTCTTGCATTTCTTTTTTACTAGAAATCCAATGGGTCGTATACTCAACATCATCTAATTTTTTTTTGAGTTTGCGATAATTGGATTCAACTGTATTATCTGGATTTACCTGATTGTAGATATGAGCAATATGAAGCTTCGATCGGTAGGCACGACTCACTTTCTTAATAATTTCTAAGGAAAAATGTGAATAGTCAATTTTAAGATCTGTAGCATATGCTATATTCTTAGGCTCGTTAAAATCAGATTGCTGCGGAATAAGAAATAAGGGAATGGGCTTTATTCTCTTTATTAAGCTAACTGCCTGACTTCCAATAAATACTTTTTTGAGTCCAGTGGCGCCCTTCGTTCCCATAGCTACAAAATCAATAGTCTCGTCAATAATTATTTGATTTACCATTTTATATAAAGGCCGAGCACTGCACATTGTTGATATTTCTAATTTTATACCCTCACTATCTAAAACAATCTTATGTTTAAGTTCGTTAAACTGACTGTTGGTTTCGGTTTCTAGTGTATCGTATAAGGCTTCATTTCTTCCAATATCTATTCTGCTTGTAGATGTAGAAAATTGCGATTCAAATGAATGCACTAAGGTGATTTTACAAGGCTCATTTTTAAAAAGTCGTGTAGCATAAAACAATGCATTATATGCGTTATCGGAGAAGTCGGTAGGTACAATTATAGCTGCCATTTTTTATCTTTTAAGTATTCTAAAATTATATGATTTTGCTCCTCTATCCTATGACAATAATCAGTTAGTCCCAGGAAGAATCAAAAAAGGTAAGGTAGTATGAAAGGTCATTTTTTTGATAACTGGTTCTCTCATCAATCGTTCGAAGAAGTTTTTAGGGTAATCTATAAGAACCATAAGATCAATGTTCAACTCTTCATTAAAAACATGAATACAATTTTCTAATGAAGAAAATTCGGGAATCACATGAAAGCTATAGTTAACTTCCAAAAGCAATGATTCTAGCTGTTTCAAATGTTTCTTTTGAGTTGGATTTAAATCAGGCACCTCATAAACCTCAACCATTCTCAACTTAGAATTCCAAAGATTTATTAGTTTTACTAATGGTTGTAATTCGTCTTTGCTATAGTCACGTGTAAAATCTGTAGCAAACCCAATATTATCGGGCACTCTAAATTGAGCCTTTTCTGGAATAATGAGTAGCGGAATATCCTGATGTAAAGAGACAATACTCTGTGTTACACTACCTAAAAACAGCTGCTTCAATCCTGTTGCGCCCTTACTTCCCATGACTATATAATCGTATTCTTCTTTGGTAAAGGCGTCTATTGCTTCTCTGAGATGACCTTCATAGGATTTGATGTTGTAGGTATGTTGAGCTATTTCATTACGACCCTCAATTTCCTTTTTTAAATTTTTCAACTTTGCTTGCGATTGTGCTTTTAGACTTTGGTATAATGTGCTTAATCTGAGCGGACTTTTATTTCCTATAAGTTGAATAGCAGGTGCTTCATAGGCATTAAACAATGTAAAAGTTACATCGACTTCTTGAAAAAGCATATGTGCATATGACAAGGCATTATACGAATGAACAGAAAAATCTACAGGAACTAATACACGTGTCATAGTTTTTAGGTTTTATAAGGTGGAAGGATAAGAAATGGAATCTCCGAATGATGCGCTACTTTGCGCACTATTGGTGTAAATAATAAGTTTTCAAAAAAGTTATGTTTGTTATGTACAAGCACTAATAAATCGATGCGATGTTTGGATTGAAATTGTTCTATGGCTTCTAGAACCTCCAAGCCATCTGCAATTTCTAAAAGGTGTGCCTGGTGTTTGAAATACAAATCCAGATCCTTTTTATTTTTTTTCTGAGTATCATCTAGCGGACTGCCATGATACGCATTGAGTAGTATCAATCTCGAGATATGTTTGGTGCACAGTTCTCGTAGTAGTGATAACCCTACCTGCTTTGAATTGGTATATAAATCTGTTGCAAACAAAATATCTTTTGGAATGATGTAGGTATACTCTGCCGGCACTCCAATGACGGCTACCTTAGCATTTTTTATAACATGCATCGTCTGAGAACCAATGAAAACCTCCTTTAATCCAGACGCACCGCTTGTCCCCATGATTACACAGTCAATATGTTGTTTTTCTGTAAGCTCTTTAATTTCAAGATGAAGTACATTATAGGTAGAAATACCCTTATATATGTGTTTTTCATCGTGGTGCTTTGCGGCGACTTTAGCAATAGTTTTCTTTACATTTTCGGTAGAGGTGTTCTTATAAATTTCTCCTAGATCTAAATTGAGAGCCGTATGATTATCATAGATTGTAGTAGTATATAAGGCAACGGGAGTATAGGTATTCAACACATAAAACGTGCAGTCCATACCTTTAAAAAGCTGTGCTGCATACTCCATAGCGTTGATGGAGGCATCAGAAAAATCGGTAGGTAATAGGATATGTTTCATAGCGATTGCTTTAACGTGGTAAATTTTGAAGGACTAAAAAAGGTATTTTGGTATTCAATCCAACTTTGTCTATCGTAGAAGTGTGCAAAAGCGTCTCCATATAGGTGTGTTTTGAGTTGACCATTACCAATATATTTATGTCATTTTCTGCGACATAGGAATTCAAGATTTCAGCCGTATCCCCCTCATCACGGCGGGTGTATTTCATTTTGCTTTCGCGAAAGTGATATTCCCAAGCTGCTTTTACATCTTCCTGTCGCAATGACAAACGATCAAAATCTGAAATGTAAAGCAGGTGCATCTCTGATCTGTAGCTCTTTGCGAGACAACTTATTAGTTTGAGTTCTCGAGGCTTGAATGGTATCATTAAGGCCGAAGGAAACAAAATACGTTCAGGACGTCTATAGGAATATTCTAACGGTATACCAAGAACAGGGCATTTTACGTATTTAATAACCTGTAAGGTATTACTGCCATAGGTGAGTTTTCTATCTGCAGTTTTTCCTTGGGTACCCATCACAATAAGGTCTGCATTTTCTGTGTTTACAAGACTATTTACTTCATCCAGTAAAGTGCCAAAAATAGCTTGGGTTATAAAGCTATGTCTCGGGTTGGGCTCTATTTTTAAAACACGATTAAGCAACTTTTGAAGTTCATTTTCTGATTCTTTTCGCTTCACCTCCTTGAACTCTTCAAGAACCTTTCTTGAGATTACATCTCTGTTTTCATAGACCTCATCTGCGTAGGTGTGGATAATAATAAATTTTGATTTCTCATATTTAAAATATTGTAAGGCACATTGAAGTGCATTGAACGCATTTTCCGAAAAATCTGTTGGCACAATGATAACTCGCATAGTTAGTTTTGTATTAATTATCTCAAAACTAATCGCTTTAGGCGGCTATAACTATGACTTTAATCAGCTAATGATCATTCATGTACGACCAAAAATGGAATGTTTTTATGATAATCCTTTTTTTGATTTAGTTTAGGCGAGAAAAGCAAATTTTCTGAAAGGTTGATGTTTTTGGCAAAAAGGATTACAAGATCCACTTGGTGCATATCTACAAATGATTGTAAGGCCTCATCCATTGTTTTATCAATCACAAAATGAAAACTATGAGATACATGATCTATCGCTGTCTGGAGGAAGGATTTATTTGCATTCTGACTAGCTGTAAGTGCGCTATCAGATTTACTTAATTGTAGAATATTTAGGTGAGCCTTGGTTCTTTCTATAAAATTTGAAATAACTGTAGTAGCCTGAGACCTGTGTATAGAGTTAAAATCTGATAATAACACGACCTGCTTAGGCAGCATACATTTAATCTCACGTGGGACAATCAGCACGGGACATTTTACTCGGGTAATTATCTCTCTAGTGTAACTTCCTTTTAAACCATCACGGAAGATATTGGGATAATGGGTGCTTAAAACAATTAATTCAATATCATTTTTTTCTATGGCCCAGCGGATGTCTTCAACAAAACCTCCTTGCCGAATAAGAGGAATAATCTCCTGGCCATCCTTGATCATTTTCTTTAATGAGATCAGCCACGATTGAAGGTCTTTTGTTTTATTATGAACTTTGACAGCAATATCTTTTTCATCGGCCTCCGGGACTTCTGAATAGAATAGGTAGAAGCGTACTCCAGTATTTTGATACATCGAGATTGCGCAGAGTGCTGCTTTCCAAGATTGATCAGAAAAATCTACCGGTATTAGAATTTGCTTCATGGGCTACTACAATTAACCTTACAAATGTATTTTTCTTGAAGTAGCAGAATACTGATAAAAATCAGTTTAAGTTTTTTTTTAAATGTCTACACAAAAAATCCCTAGTACCTCTAAGGTGGATTGCCATTATATAAAAACTACAATTATTGATGTTTTAAGGTCATATAATTGTAATTAGTCAACAAGTTCTAGGCCCTTCATGTTGATTAATCTGATATTACGACCTTCAATTTCGATGAGGCCTTCTTTTTTAAACCCAGAGAGGGTACGAATCAGACTTTCTGTTGCGATTCCTGCAACACTGGCAAGGTCGTTACGTGCAATACGAATTCCTTCTTCAGGTTTTTTATCGAGAATTTTGGCAAATTGCAATATAGTTTGAGCGGTTTTTTTACGCACAGAACTATAGGCCATTTGTAATAATTGATTTTTAATATCTGCAAGATTATCAGTGAGAAGTTCCATGAGTTCTAAGGAGACATTCTTGCTGTTTTCAAGAACCTCCTTTAATTCTGATTTGAGCACACCAACCACTTGAACATCTTCTAAAACCGTAGCAGATTCTTGATAGGATACATTATCGACGAAGGATGTAAAGCCTAAGAAATCATCTGCTCTATAAAGGGCGGTGATAAGTTCTTTTCCACCTTCATCCATCTTATGTGTTTTAACTACACCTTTAGAAATGAGGTAGATCAAATTAGAATGTTCTAATTCCTTATATATGAGCTCTCCTTTTTTGAAATGGAATACTTTTCCTTCATCATCAAAGAAATTCTTCAGTTCATTCAAATTGCGCAACTGATCGTCCATCGAAAAAGTCGCAGGGGTCTTGTTATTGATATTTTTTAGAAGGGTAGCTTTTGCAATTCTACTTTCAATAGCACTTATTAATTCTTCTTCTTCAAAGGGTTTAGTGAGGTAGTCATCGGCACCTAGGTCCATCCCTTTTCTGATTTCTTTATGCTCAGTTTTGGCCGAAAGGAAAATAAAAGGAATTTGGCTAGTTGTAGTATAAATGGAAAGCTCTTGCAATACACCATAACCATCTACCTCAGGCATCATTATGTCACAAACGATAATATCTGGTTCGTTTTCTTTGGCGAGGGTTATTCCCAAACGACCATTAGGAGCAGTGATCACTTCGTAATTAGACAATTCAAGAAGTTCTGCAGTATTTTCGCGTAAAGCGGTATCATCTTCAATAAGGAGTACTTTTTTCATAATTACGCGCTTTTTGAAATTGGCATGCAAATAGTAAATTTTGAACCTTTATTTTCTACACTTTCAAAACTAATAGTCCCCCCTAGATTTTCCAAGTGATTCTTAACGATATTGAGGCCTATCCCTGTTCCTGGATTAAGTAGCACATTTTCTGCCCTAAAATATCGATCAAAAATAAAGCGTTGTTCATGCTGTGGAATTCCAATACCCTGGTCAATTATTTGAATTTCAAGTTGGCCTGCTTGCAAATGCACTTGTAAATCTACTATAGAACCTTCGCCTGAATATTTAATCGCATTGTGTATGAGATTACTTAAGGAAAGTTCTAAAATCTTTTCATCAAAGTCTAAAATGATGTCATCAGCATTTTGAGGGTATTGTATTTGCTGTCCATTTTTAAGATACATATTTGCATCGTAAATAACTTCGTTAAGCACTTTACTCAATGGAAAAGTGGTAAACTTATAATTGGTTTTCCCAGTATCAAGTCTTTCAATCGAAAGGAAGTCGTCTATAATTGTATTGAGGTATTTCACCTTGCCTTTAATTGTGTTAAGATGCTTCTCTCTCTTTTCTTGCTGCTCTTCCTTCGTGTACTTTCCTACAAGCGTAGCCGAGGTTAGAATTCCACTTATAGGAGTTTTAAACTCATGAGAGACAAGAGAAAGGAATTTAGTTTTTAGCTCGTTGAGTTCCTTTTCTGTTTGCAGGGCCTCCTTTAATTGCTGTGTTCTTTCTGCTACTGTTTCTTCTAATCTATCTGTATAATTGAGTCGTTCAGTAATATCTAGAATAATAGCGACTAAGGTACTTATATCGCCAGAAAGAGAGGGTTGCAAATGGACTTCAACCGGGTATATACTTCCATCTTTCCGTTGGTGTCTTGTATTGAAGGTTAGTTTTGGTTGATCGCCCTCTACAAGAGGCTTTATAATTTGCCTAAACTCCTCCTCTGTATAGTCTGGTTTTATATCAAAAGGTGTAAGTTGAGAGAGCTCATCCATGGAGTAGCCAATATTGTATTGAGCACCTTTATTTACATTAGTAAATTTTAGCGTATCTGCATCAAAGATAAAAATCTCATTCAAGGACTCATGAAAGATATTTGCCCATTGTTGGAGCTCCATTTCTGCAGCTTTCCGCACGGTTATATCAGTAACAAGTGCCATCACATAATCATTGTCATAAATCGAAAATGGATTGAGACCCGCTTCAACGGGAAATATAGTGTCATCTTTACGTAAGCCATAGAGATTACGACCTTGTCCCATATTTCGTTTGCCGCTGTGCTCGAGAAAGGTATCTACATGGGAAGAGTGACTGTGATGATATTTCCTTGGAATAAGCGTTTCCAAAGGTTTCCCAACCAATTCATCATCATTGTATCCAAAGAGTTGATTTGCTGCAGTATTTACAGCTACAATCAATTGATCCTTATTAACTATGACTATACCTTCTGAAACGGCTTCAGAGAGTATTTTAAAGATGTTACTGTTTTTCTTGAAAACCTCCATATACCCAAAAATACAATTATGCTTCTATTTTTGCTGTATGGATATTCTCAAATTCACCTTAAAAATTAAATATCTCTTTTTGAATTAGACTTTTAACTTTCCTTACTGTAGCACTTACCTCCTTATGAGTCAATTTAGTAACCTTTACAATCTCGGGGATAGTCAAATGAAAATGGATATAAAGAGTTGCAATATTTCTATCTAATTGAGGGAGCATAAGAATTAACTGACTCACTTGCTCAGGTGACAAAGAATGGGTATGCTCACGATCTAAATGATCTTCCAAAGACTTTTCAAATTCTTCTTCAAAAATAGTAGTGAATGAGCTTTCATTTTGTGCATAAGAAATATCATCAAGTTCCTGCTTTAAGATAAGGTCGCCATCCAATTGTGCTGTTACTTTTTCTCTTAACCTATCTCGCTCAGCTTTTGCGTAGGTTTCAATATCTTCTATAGGTTGGTGAAGACTATGTTCTTTTCGTTCGACTCTTTTCAAAATAGCATCCATCTCACTAAAGAGGAACATATAGAAATCTTCTTCACTTTCAAGGCTATCAAAATTCTTATAAACTGAAATAAACAAATCATCTACAAAATCATCCTCTTCGTAAAAATTATGAGGAAAATGGCCTTGATGTATCATAGCTCGTAAGCGCGTACCCAAATATTTACGTAGCTCAGGTATGATACTGACAAAAGTGGCGTAAAAGGCTTTTTTATCGTCCTCAGACTTATACCTCTCTAGGCGTTCATAGTACTGCTCTACTTGTACACGAAAGTTTTTGGTTTTAATAATATGTTTACGATTGCTCATCTTAAATGCACTTAAAAGTTGAAGGTAAAATTGGACATTAAAGAACAGCATAGCAATGATAAAAGTCATAGATTAAACTGAGATATCCGTTTAATTTTGGTTAAAATAAATGAGTATGAAACCCAAGATCATCACCACCGAGGCCTTTTATCAAAATCTAGGTAAACTTTTTTACGCTGTTGCTTTTGCAGACAAGCGGGTACGTCCTGAAGAGTTTTCCAAACTTCAAGAATGTGTTTTAGAGTATTGGTTAGACTATGACGATTTACAAGATGTTTTTGGCAGTGATGCCTCCTTTCTCATCGAAATGGTCTTTGAAGGTGTGGAAGCCTTTGAAGAGCCTGCTGATGAAATGTATGATGCATTTGTCACTTATAAAAGAGAGCAACCCCATTTGTATACAGAAAAAGCAAAAAAACTAATTTTAGATACAGCAATGGCCATTGCTCATTCATTTTCAGGACTGAATAAGTCAGAATTGGTAATGCTAGGCAAACTGCAACTGGAATTTAAGAACTCTTAATACTTGCCGAATGCAATTCATAGATTACTACAAAATTTTAGGTGTTCCTAAAAATGCTAGCGAGACTGAAATCAAAAAAGCCTATCGCAAGCTCGCTCGAAAATATCATCCTGACCTCAATCCTAAAGATACGGAGGCCGAACGAAAATTCAAAGAAGTAAACGAGGCTAACGAAGTATTGAGTGATGAAGAAAACAGAAAAAAGTATGATCAATACGGAGAAAACTGGAAGGATGCGGAAGCCTATGAAAGCGCAAAAAAACAAAGAGCTCAGTATTCTCAACAACACAGCTCTAGTGGGCAACAGTTTAATCAAGATGATTTTTCCGATTTTTTTGAATCGATGTTTGGTGGTAGTCAGCGACAGCGTCGAAGAGCCGCTTACCGAGGCCAAGACTTTACGGCAGAACTGCATTTGGATCTTATGGATGTTTACAAAACCCACAAACGAACATTAACTGTTAACGGGAAGAATATAAGAATTACGATTCCCGCTGGTGTTACCAATGGACAAACCATAAAAATCAAAAATTACGGAGGAAAAAGTCCAGCAAATGGTCCTAAAGGAGACTTATACATCACTTTTAAAATTAACAATACCACTTCCTTCCATCGAGAAGGTGCAGATCTATATATGACTCAGGATATTCCATTGCTTACGGCTGTCTTGGGTGGCTCACAGTTAATAAAAACGATAGATGGCCAAGTAAAACTAACCGTAAAAGAAGGAACACAAAATGGCACTAAGGTAAAACTTAAAGGCAAAGGTTTTCCTAAATATAAAGAAGAAAATTCTTTTGGAAATTTATTTATCACTTATAATGTGGTGGTTCCAACTGCGCTTTCGCGAAAGCAAAAAGAACTGTATCAAGAACTCGCTAAACTTGAAAAGTAATGGAAGATTATATCCTAATACCCGCACAAGATTTCTGCTTAAGTCATCAGATAACAATTGATGTAGTTCAAAGCATGAGTGATCATGGACTCATCGAAATAATTAAGCGCAAAGAATCATTTTTTATACCTGATAATCAGATTAAAAGATTGGAGCAAATTTTAGTTTTCAATCGAGAATTGGATATCAACTTAGAAGGAATAGAAACTATTTTTGAATTGCTTGAACGTATAGAGCACATGCAAGATCACATTAAAAAATTAGAAAATAAACTTCAACGATTTACCTAATGGGCACACAATCAGATCAACTCTTAGCGCTTTGGGAAGAAGCTCGCACTAGACTCGAAGACAAATTAAAAGATATAACGACAGAAGATCTTAAAAAGAAATTAGTGCCATCCCCAAATAGCTTGGGCTTTTTACTGCGGCATATCGCAGAAGTTGAACTTTTGTTTGCAAAAAATGTATTTGGAGCCAAGGACACAAAAATCATCGCTAAAACCATCATCGCCCAACGAGATACTGGAGAGTGGAAGGAACTTAGTGAGCTTCTCAATATCCTTAACAGATCACGTGAGACTTTAAGGTCCATAATTTTAAATCAACCTGACAAGGACTGGAATATGGAAATAAATACAACAGAATTTGGCACCAAAACCAAAGCCCAAGCCTTAGGTCGAATTATTTCGCATACTGCCTACCATGCTGGGCAAATTGGTATTATCATTAAATATGGCACCATTGTTTAAGTCTTATGGATCTTTTTTCTCAAATACAAGAATGGCTCACACAGCACCCTATTACCTTAAGCGTTATACGCTATTTACTTTGGGTTATAGGCATCCTGGTTATCGTGCAACTCATACGGAGATTCTTAAAACGAAAATTACCTAATAGTGTCACTAGATATAAATCTCAAAAAGGTATCGAAATTATAGGGTATGTACTTATTATCTTCTTCTCCATTACCTACTTTACAGGTAATATTACCGACTTTACCATAGCTATTGGATTACTTTCTGCTGGGGTGGCTATAACCTTACAAGAACTCATATTGAGTATTGCAGGCTCCCTCTATATCTTTTTTGTAAAAGTTTACAAACCAGGTGATCGCATTGAAATAAATGGGATCAAAGGAGATGTAATTGATATTGATAGTATATATACCACCATGATGGAAATAGGAGAATGGGTTAGCTCAGACAATTATAGTGGGCGTATAGTAAAACTGAGCAATGCCTTTGTTTTTAAAGGTCCTATTTATAATTTTTCTCAAGATTTTCCATTTATCTGGGACGAATTTAATCTCCCTATTCGATATACCTCAGATATTGATCTTACAAAAAAGATCATATCAGAAATTGCTCAAAAAGTTCTCTCTGACTATGTCAATTTTTCCAAAGAGCATTGGCAAACGGTGGTGTCAAAATATTATATAGAAGATGCCGTAGTAGATCCTACCCTAGCAATAACTCTTACAGATAACTGGATACAATTCAACCTGCGATATATCGTAGATTATAAAAAAAGGCGGCTTACAAAAAACGTCCTTCAAGAACAAATCCAGCAAGCAATACTAGACACAAATGGCTTGATTACAATAGCATCTGCAACATTGGAAGTAATCAAAATGCCTACCACTACCATTCATGTAACTACACCAGTTCACAACTAGATTTCATTTACTGGCACACTTTAACTGTCTTCCCTTACATCAACGTATAAAGCTATGGCGTTACCTTAGAAAGAAGCAACATGACCCTTTTTTAATGTAATCAGCATATTTAATGCAGATGGAGGCTTTAAAAGCTAGGCTATCCTTTCTTAATTTCTCTTAACTGATCAAAATCATATTCTAAAGAGCTAAGCAGTACTAACTTTACCTTGTAAACCCTCGCATTATGAAAAAATTATTGACTTTAGTTACGATACTATTATTCCTAGGATGTAAACAAAAAGCTGATCAAGGACCAGCTTTGAAAAATTCCACAGTTAAAGAAAGTGTGTTGGACTCAGACTCTGCAGACTCTACCTATTTTACGGAAGACGAAATTCGCGAACTACAAGCCCAAAGTCAGAAGCTGAAAAAGGAAGGATTAATTGCCATTGAAAATAGTATTCCTGCCCTTGAAGAATTAGTTCAATCTAAGAAGGTTTTTAAAGAGGCTGATGAATATCTCCTCGATTATACCTATCCCTATCTCAATGAGAACTCAAACCCTCGATATAAAAAGTTCAATGATTATATGTCTGAAAGTTACCTCAACATTGAGCGTACGGTCAACGAGATTTTAGAAGATAAAGAACTGTTGTGTGACACACTTAATATCCAGCGATTTAGGGATAAGCGTATTATCGATTTTAAAATTCATTCTACGCAGAATGACCTGATAAGTATATTACTCTACAAGGAAAATTATTACTCCGGAATGTTGCATTCGACCTATATGTTTGACTGTTTAAATTATGATGTAAAGAAACAGGAGTTCGTTTACTTTAATGATTTCTTTATTGAGGGAGCCGAAAAAAAGGTTTTTGACTTAATTAATCAAACCATTTATGATGATATACATTCAGGAGAGATGTTTTACGACTGCTGGGAAATTTCAGACAGTGACTTTAAAGCATACAAAAATAATTTCGTGGTAAATGGAGATAATATTGAATTCTATTTTGACGATTGTATTATTTGTCCATCATATACAGGACAATACAGCGTGGTTATTCCAATTCCAGAAATCATGCATTTAATCAAAGGGTATCAACGTCCGCTACTTGTTTAAAAAGTAGAATTCTTAACTTACCTAAGAATCATAGTTCGAAAATCATGAAAAGTAATTTTAAAAATATTATAGCATCTGACACTCCAGTTTTGGTAGATTTTTTCGCCGACTGGTGTGGTCCTTGTAAGGCACTTGCTCCAATTCTTTCAGAAGTCAAAAAGGAGATGGGAGAAGCTGTTAAAATTGTAAAAATTGATGTAGATAAAAATCAACCATTGGCTACTCAATATCAAGTGAGAGGAGTACCTACTATGTTGCTATTTAAAAATGGAAAACAAGTATGGAGGCAATCTGGAGTGGTATCCAAAAAGGATATAATCCAACAGATTAAAAACAGCTAAATGGAACTATCACAATATATAGAACATACCTCACTCCATCCCACTGCGACAATAGCCAACATAAAAACACTTTGTCACGAGGCCATTAATTACCATTTCTATGGAGTTTGTGTCCCCGAATGCTATGTATCAATAGCTCGGAACATCCTTAAAGATGAAGCCGTAAAGATCATAGCTGTTGTAGGTTTTCCATTAGGAAACCAGAGTACAGTTGCCAAAGTTTGTGAAGCAAAACACGCCATTTTACTAGGAGCAAGTGAAATCGATATGGTTATGAATCTCGGTTTCTTAAAATCAGGTCTACATGATAAAGTAAGCTCTGAAATCGCCGAGGTAAAAAAAGCTATTGGTAAGCATACACTTAAAGTCATTTTAGAAACCTGTTATCTCAGTGATGAAGAGATCACAGCAGCTTGTGGGTTAGCAATAAAAGGCAAGGCAGATTTCGTCAAGACATCTACAGGTTTTGGAACTGGTGGAGCCACATTAAAAGATGTAGCAATTATGAAAAAAGCAAGTGGAGGCATTCTTAAAATCAAAGCCTCTGGTGGAATTAAGGACCGTACAACTGCCATGCAATTTATTGCTGCAGGCGCAAATCGCATAGGCACCTCATCAGGTGTCCATCTCGTTTTATAAAACCCAATCACATGAGCACACATATAGAGGCCAAAAAAGGAGAAATTGCCGAAACAGTATTACTTCCAGGAGATCCGATGCGCGCCAAATGGATCGCAGAGACTTTTCTGGATGATGCAAGATGCTATAACAATGTTCGCGGTATGCTGGGCTATACAGGATCCTACAAAGGGAAATTAATATCAGTCCAGGGAACTGGAATGGGAATTCCTTCTGCACTTATCTATTGTCACGAACTCATCAATGACTATGGGGTTCAAAACCTTATTCGAGTTGGATCGGCAGGGTCATATCAGCCCGATGTCAATATTAGAGATATTGTGATTGCCATGGCGGCCAGTTCAACCTCAGGAATTAATAACTCAAGGTTTGTTAATGCCGATTTTTCACCAACAGCAAATTTTGATTTATTTTTAAAAGCGTGCCTCTATGCAAAGGATCATAACATCCCTATCAAAGCAGGAAATGTACTCTCTGCTGATGAATTTTATGAGGATGATTTTGAAAGCTATAAGCAATGGGCAAAATTTGGTGTTCTCTGTGTAGAGATGGAAGCAGCGGGTTTATATACTATTGCTGCTAAACATCATGTAAAAGCACTGGCAATTCTTACCATTTCAGATTCTTTAGTAACCAAAGAAGCAATGTCGTCAGATGACCGTGAGACAACTTTTAAGAAGATGATTGAGATAGCCCTAGGAATCGCATAAAAAAACCGATACTTACCTATGTAAATATCGGTTATCAAAATGCATTTATTATTACTACATCTTAAATGTATATACTGGAAGTTTAGAGTGATTTGCAAGACTTTCGGCTATACTCCCGTTAAAGAAATGAGATAGTCCTCTCCTGCCATGCGTTGGAATAGCTAATGCATCTGCCCCTACTTTCTGCGCATATTCATAGATACCTTCCTCAATACTATAGCCGTTTGTAATTACGAGATCATCTTTATGTAAGGGCTTTCCAAACTCTGCTATGTCCATAAACTCTTCCATGCGCTCCTCAATGTCTTTTGAACTTTTAAAGCGATCTGCTGGTAGGTTTACATATACTAGGTCAATTTTGGCACCAAGGCCTTCCAAAAACGGAATAGCATTTCTATAAGCCCTTACATTATCTTTCTTAAAATCACAGGCAAATACGATATGCTTAGGCATTTTAGATGCCTCATTATCTTTAACCACCAAGACAGGTACATCGGAGGTTCGCACAACTCTTTCAGTGTTGGAACCTACAAATTCTTCCCTTAGCCCTTTTGCTCCGTGTGAACCCATAATAACTAGATCGACTCCTTTGCTTACAGCTAAATCATTAATTTCCTCGAAAATTTTATAATTTTGAACAGTCTCTGTTATTTTAATCCCTTCGAGGTACGGTTTTTCCAAAAAGCTAGCAAATTGCTTTTCGGCGAGTTTCATATGAAAAACGGCTTCAGCAACTCCTTTGGTTTCATCCTTAATAAAAACAGAATCTGCCAATCCCATCATGTGTAATACGAGTATTTCTGCCTTGTGCGCTTTCGCGAAAGCGGCCGCCACCTCAAGAGCATATTCTGAATGTTTTGAAAAATCTACGGGTACGAGAATCTTATTCATAATGGATTGATTAATGAGATTTTAAAATTTCTTTGCGTTTTCGAAGTTGGCGTTCCAGATCGGAGATTGTCTCTTTCATCGCTGTCTCAAAATGGATATCGGTAGTGCTCGCAAAAAGCCGCGGCCCTGGCCCACTTAACTCAATCTCACAGGTTTGACTTTCAGGTTCACTAGTGTTTTCTTGCTTAAAAAACACCTGAGCCTTAATGAGCCAAGGGTATTTCTTACTAAGCTTTGCAAGCTGAGTTTTTGTAAGTTCGTTAAGAGACTCACTTTCTTTTATTTTTACGTATTGAAAAGTAGTTATCATAGTGCTATTTCTTTCTCTCAAAGTTAGAAATTGGAGAGCTGTAAGACTATGACAATTATCAGCTATCGCTTCTTAATAATATTTCAATATTTGCTTGACTCTTTGCACATTCTCTTGTTTCCCACTTTCTAGAAATTTTTTGCCATAGCTAGATCTAAAATGAAAATTTTGCAAAAAATCGAGATTCAATTCATGCCACTCCTTATCTGACATACTAATATCACAAAAAACTTCCCATTCCCTTCTTAGCAATAGCTTGCGATAATAAAAATTCAAGTTACTAGTATGAAAAATATCTGCGTCGCATAATATTTCAGCTAGTTTAGTTGTCGCGACTTGAGGCATTTTTGTAGCATATATATAGTCACATACGCGCTTGATGGAAGTATTATCTAATCCTATTTCAACTAAGAAATTTGTAGCAAGCTCCATTCCTGCTTCTTCATGGCCCTTGTATGTTTTAGAAAAACCTGTATCGTGAAACCAAGCTGCAACTACTAAAAGATTAGTATCTGCCAGATTAATATCCATAGCGGCAGCTATGTACTTCACACTCTGAACTACCTCTTGAGTATGCTCAAGGTTATGAAAAGAAAGTTTTTCAACTTGGGAGCTAGTCAAAAGTGTACTGCAATATTTTTCAACCTTTTCAATCATCTTATGCGATATTACTATTAAATATATGTCCTATTAAGGCCGTTATACCCATGGCCAATGTCCCCCAGAAAGTAATTCTCACTACTGCTTTTAGTTTTCTTGAACCACCTGCTCTGGCTGATACCATACCCAATATGGCTAGAAATATAATAGCAAAGCCGTATTCTATATACTCCATAAATTGTAAAGGTGCTACAAAAGCTACTAGTACAGGAAGAAATCCTCCTATCGTAAAAGCTAGACCTGAAGATAGGGCTGCTTGTAGCGGTTGTGCTTCGGTCATTTCCATAATGCCAAGCTCGTCTCGTGCATGGGCTTCAAGTGCATTGTGTGCTGTCAATTGCACAGCAACTTCCATGGCTGTATCAACTCGTAATCCTCTATTCTCATAGATTTGAGCGAGCTCTTGAAGTTCTTCATCAGGTGTTTCTATAAGTTCCCTTTGCTCTCTTTCGAGATCTGATTTTTCAATATCAGTTTGAGAACTGACAGAAACATATTCTCCAGCCGCCATAGATAGCGCTCCTGCAACTAATCCAGCTACTCCAGCGAGAAGTACAGGTTCTCTTGTACTACTTGCAGCTGCCACCCCAATAATGATACTAGCAGTAGATAAAATGCCGTCGTTTGCTCCTAGAACCGCTGCGCGCAACCAGCCACTGCGGTTGATATAATGTTTTTCTTGTGTATTCATCTACTTTTTATTTATTTGGCAACTACCACTTATTCAGTGATACGAATTGCAAGCTAATACAAACTTTCATTAATGTCTCTTCACTAAATGTTTTGTTGTTTTTGCTCCGCCTAAAACACATACATCAAACCACCAGATATGGTTACATTTCTAAAGGAAAGATATCGTTGCGACCCTTGGAAGTCATATGCATTTGAAGTGGTTCCATAACTCAATTCAGGTAGGATAAACAGCTTTTCCAAACTGGCGATTTTAATCCCTACTCCTAGCTGTGTACCCACCGCCCATCGTGTGTTAATATCCAAGGCGGCATCGAGGCTTCGCGCTTTAATATCCATAAAACTTAAACCTGCTTTTATGTATAAGGGGTTCTTTTGATTAGGTAAAATATTAAAAAAATACACCCCTCCTAAGACTATACCTCGTTGAATGTATTCAATATCTGCCTCATTATACCCCCTGTCTGCATCATATCGGTTCCAAATTAAACCTCCAAAGATTTTGGTTTGAGGGCTTACAGAATAACTAGCCGTGATTTCTACACCATTTCCAATTCGCAAAGGGTCGTTAAGAACTTCTCGAGTAGGTATATGCAAGGAAGGCCTAAAACTAGCACTCCATGTTTCTTGAGCAATTACGCTTGTTGTTATTAAACAAATGATAAGCGTCAGTAATCGTTTCATAAGCAAATATCAAATTTGAGTGAGAGTCTTCAAAACTATCATCAAATCAGACTTTTAACTATGATAAATCTCATAGAATACAGGAAGCTAGCTGTGTATTTTTACCACATATTATTAAACTAAAAAAAAAGACCATGAAAACATATACGGTACTAATTGGGATGCTCTTACTCGCTTCCACTTTTTATGCTCAAGAGATTAAGAATGTAGATTATGTCTCCCCAATCCATGAGAATGTAGCTGCAGTAAAAAGTGGAGAACGTTGGGGGTTTATTGACCCTAATGGAAATTATGCAATTCCCTTAAGAGAAGATCTAGTAATCCCTTCCCACACCGCTAAAGAAATGCCTTATCCGTATTTCTCTAAAGACAGAGCTATCTTTAAAGAGGTTAGGGACAATATAGATTACTATGGTTATATAAACTCAAAAGGCAGTATTGCTATTCCAGCAAAATATATCGAAGTGTCGCCCTTTAATGAATATGGCTATGCTCTTGCTTTAGAATTATTTAAAGAAACTGTTGGCGACAATGACCTCCTGAATAAACCGATAGTTCGATATGAATATAATGAAGTGATTATTGACACTACTGGCAAGGCAATTATGTATACCTCTGAAGCAAAACACATAATACCAATGAGGGACCAGTTGAGAAAAACTCAAAGAATCACTTCTTACCTAAGAGGTCCTAAGCTCTTTGTAATAAAAAACAAACAAGGGAGTTGGGATATAGTAAAAACGATTAAAAATTAAACTATGGAAACATTAGAAGTTCAAACAATAATGCCCCGAATAGGTGATGACGCACCCGATTTTGATGCAGTTACCACTCATGGAAAACTGAGATTCTCAGAATATATTGATGGAAAATGGGCTTTACTCTTTTCACACCCAGCAGATTTTACCCCGGTATGTACCACCGAAATGAGCGGATTTGCTCTAGAGAAGGCTCGCTTTAAAAAATTAGAGACAAAGCTACTTGGCTTGAGTATAGATAGCATTCATTCTCATCTCGCATGGGTAAACAATGTTCACAAAAACACAGGTATTTATCTTGACTTTCCCATCATTGCAGATATTGACATGAAGGTCGCCAAATTGTATGGAATGCTTCAACCCAATGAAAGTGAAACCGCAGCCGTACGCGCAGTATTTTTTATTGACCCATATCAGAAGATAAGACTCATAATGTATTACCCCCTTAATGTAGGTAGAAATATGGATGAAATTATACGCTGTTTAGAAGCGCTTCAAACCAGCGATGCACACAAGGTAGCTCTCCCTCTCAATTGGAAAAAGGGTGATAAAGTTATTATTCCACCACCAAAAACGCTCAAAGAAATGGAAGCTCGCATAGCAGATGACAGCAGCGAGAAAGTTGACTTCTATTTAGCTCTAAAATCATTGAGCTAATCTTTTACTAGCATACATACCCATGGGTTGTTGAAACCATAAAAAAACAGGAGTGCAAATGCGCTCCTGTTTTTTTATGACGTAATTCTGGACTCTTTTCAACAATCCAATTGAAAATAATCACCTAGATACAAATACATCATAATTGTAAGAAAGAAAAAGGCAGCATCTAAGATCAAAAAAATGCTGCCTTTCTGGATTCCATATTTGAGCGTTACAATTCACTCAAAGTGTTATGGCACAAAACCATTGTATCCTTTATTCCCAAATATGAATTCCTATTTTTTAAAAGTAGAGCAACAATTAATGTTGCTCTACTTTCGAAAGAAGAATATACGTACTAATAGGTTTCATTACATTACCTATAACTGTAATTAGATGCTATCAAAACCTAAATAAACAAACTCTGACAGCAATACTAAATACTCACTTGCTTCTTCTTAATCCTAACTTGATCTAACAACGTGTGTTTAAAAGAGTTTAAAAATACATCGAACTCGCTTATCAAAAAATGACAAATGTCAGTTATAGAAACTTGTTCAAAACCTTCAATTAATTATATCCTTTTCAAATAATAATTATTGAGCATCATCATATATTGTTTGACTAGGGTGCACTACCTTGCTTTTTTATTAAACTGTCGAATGAAAACTATTGGACTCACACTTTCAGGAGGTGGCATTAAAGGAGTTGCTCATATAGGAACTCTCAAAGCCATTACCGAGCGAGGTATTAAAATTGATCAATTATCTGGGACCAGTGCAGGATCAATTGTTGCAGCCCTGTACTCCGGCGGTTATTCTTGGGAGGTGATTTTAGATTTTTTTACAAAAACGCCTATTTTTAGCTTGGGCCGATTTGCCCTTAGCAAGCCCGGATTCATAGATTCTATCAAGTTTCAAAACGACCTAAAGCTCTATTTTCCAGACGACTCTTTTGAAAATTTAAAAATTCCGCTTACCATAACCGCCACCGAAATTGAAAGCGGCAATTCTAAGGTGTTTAACAGCGGCACACTTATTCGTCCTATCCTTGCATCATCTGCCTTTCCTGGGGTTTTTACACCTATTGAAATCGATGGGGTATATTATTTTGACGGTGGGGTAATCGATGATTTTCCAGTAGAATATCTCGTTGGCAAATGTGATTTTATCATAGGATCTTATGCCAATCCGCTGAGTGAAATGTCCATAGATTCTTTAAAGTATTCTTATCAAGTGTTGAATAGGGCTTACGAAATTAATTTACATCACCATGTTTATAATAAATTTAATAACTGTGATCTGTTTATTTGTCCGCAAGAACTCTCAAAATACGGCACCTTTAGTATGCGTAGCGCCATGAAGATATTCGAAATAGGATACCAAGAGGCAAAGAAGAAGCTTGACGAAATTGACTTCCAGAACTTGTGAGTCTGTGACCTATATTAGATTGTTCCTCCCGCTTTCGCGAAAGCGCAAAAAGCCTATTTACTATTATTAATACCCTAATTTCTTCTTGAGAGTTGGTACTTCCCACTTAATCATTTCTTTGAGAAACTCATCCACTCTTTCTACGATCATTCTATCCGTAATCTCTTCTGGAGCATATGTTCCTAATTCGGTTATATTTTCTTCTATAGGAATTTGAGGATTGTCGGGGTACAATATAAATACAAAGACATCTCCATTATACGACTGAGAGAAAACAAGGGATCCTCCTGCACTAAACTGAAAGGCCGGTATCAAATTTGTGCAATCAATAAGTTCAGGTGGGAAAGAGTCAAAAGTAATATTTGTTGCCTCATTGCTTTGAAGCCATTTGAGATTTTGAACACTCCAACCCAAATTATAGGTTTCCACCACCGTCTGAAGTGTTTTCTGTAATAAGGGTTTCGTTTTATCTCTCCAATAAAGGCGCTTATCAACAACAGTTTTTATAGAGGTTCGATACTCTGCGATACGTTCTTCTAAGTGTTCAATTTTCATCTTGTATAGGCTTTTGAGCATCTTGCTTTTTTGCTTCTCTGCGGGCTTCACGCTCCTGCTTTTTAAAATATCCTCTAAAAAGAAAGTTGTGTTTTAGTGCTTCCATATTTTCATTGAGCTTTTCACTACTTTCTTTTATTTCACTTACCGTCGCTTGAATTTCTTTGGGAAGTAGGCTATCATTCATAATATAATTAAGGGTTCCCTTACTATTTTCAATAGATGCGAGATATCTCTTAAGTTGGTCAGTGGTCGCTATAAGATTTTTACTAGACCGCTCAATATCCGTAATTACTTTTTGTACATTATTCCCTGAGATAGTATCAGAAAACAGTGTATGATACACACTACCATCGGTTTGTAAGCTTTTGGTAAAGGTTTTTATTTCTTGTAAACTTTGCACCGTGAGCGTACTCGCTTGCTTGATTTGACTGATTGATACTCCTAAATCCTTTGCAAGTTGAGGGTCATTTAATAGCATCCCTAAAGTTCCGCTACCTTCAAGAATTTGAGAGGTTATCTCCAGCAAATCTGCGGTAAGCAAGGATGCATTTTCATTAGTAACACTGAGCGTAGAGAGCATATCATCTGCGCCAATTTTACTATAGGTTTCTAGAGTATCCCCAGAAACAACTGTAATGGCTTTTCCTTTTCTTGGAGTAATATTTATTATCATATTTCCCACCAACCCATCAGATCCAATTGAAGCCACTGCATTTTTTCGAATAAATTTTGTTGATTCTTCCCTAATGCGCATATCAACTAGTATGGTCGAGTCTGTAGTCATATTAAACTTGCTTACGGTTCCTACATCTATTCCAGAAAAGCGCACATTATTTCCTATCTGCAGGCCGTTCACATTATAAAATTGTGCTTTTAGTATCATACTCTTTTGAAAAAGATGTTGCCTGTTACCTATAAAATAGAGCGCAACAATAAGTATGGTAGTTGCTAGAACAACAAAGATTCCGAGCTTAGTTTTTTGCTTGATTGTCTTTTCCATAGGATTTTATTTAAAAAATGCACGCACTTTCGGATCACTACTTTTAGCCAGTTCCTCAAAAGTTCCCTCTATATAATTTTTACCATCTATAAGCAGTACAACACGATCTGATACTACTCGAGCACAGTCAATATCATGAGTGATTATCAAAGCCGATGTTCCATAGGTATCTTGGATACTATTCATAAGTGCAATAATTTCTTTTGCAGTTATAGGGTCAAGCCCTGTGGTAGGCTCATCGTATATAATAATACTAGGTTTCAAAATTAGAGCTCGCGCAAGAGCCACACGTCTTTTCATTCCACCCGATAGTTCGCTAGGCATTAAATCAATGGCGTGTACCAGCCCCACATTCTCTAATGCTTCTACAACAAGGTCTTGATTGCTTTCTTTAATGTGCAACCTCTTTTTATGTCGTCTCAATGGGAATTCCAAATTTTCCTTTACGGTCATAGAATCATATAAAGCACTCCCTTGGAAAAGAAATCCTATTTCTGTACGCAGTATATCTAGGGATTCCTGACCTAATGATATAATATTTTTATCCTTAATCGTAATCTGTCCACTATCTGCTTCTAAGAGTCCTACAAGGCACTTGACCATGACTGATTTCCCCGAGCCAGACTTTCCCATTACCACTAAGTTTTCGCCCTTGAATAACTTGATATTAAAATTATCCAACACTTTATTAGAACCAAATGATTTTTGCAAATCTTTTACCTCCATAACAACCTCTCTATGTGGTGCCGCTTCTGTCATATCTCAAAAAATATATCAGAAATAAAAACGGCTATAAAATCGACTACAAAGAGTAACATGGAAGCATATACCACAGCCGAATTAGAAGCTTCTCCAACACCTGCCGTTCCTTTTTTACAGAAATATCCTTTATAGCAACCTACTAAACCGATGACGAATCCAAAGAAGAATGACTTTATGGTAGCGGGCAAAATATCATTAAAGGTAAGTGCATCAAAAACCTTATTGAAGTATAAAATAAAAGAAACTCCGCCTTTTAGATTTTCTACAAGAGCAGACCCAAGCAAGGCTACAGCATCCCCAAAAATGATGAGTAATGGCAACATCAAGGTGGTGGCTGTAATCCTTGTGACAACTAGAAATTTAAATGGATTTGTGCCAGAAACTTCCATCGCATCAATTTGCTCGGTTACGCGCATGGAGCCTATTTCGGCACCCATACCGGAACCAATTTTTCCGGCACAAACTAGGGCGGTAATGACAGGCCCAATCTCGCGAACAATTGAAATACTTACCATTGAAGGCATCCATGAAACGGCGCCAAATTCAGAGAGAGTAGGCCGCGATTGTAGGGTAAACACAAGTCCCAAAATAAAACCGGTTACTCCTACAAGTATCATCGATTTATTACCTACAAGATAACACTGACGCATTAACTCTTCCCATTCAAAGGGCCTTGAGAAAATCTCCTTAAAATACCGTTTTGCAAACAACGTAATATCACCTATTTCGGTAAAAAATTCCCGTGTATTTTCTATAATTGCAATAGAAGAAATCATAACTCTAAAGGTAGGGCTGTATGCTTCTGATATCAATGATATATATCAGTCCTTTGGGGCTAATCGAGGTGATTCAAGCTTGGAAATAAATCTAGCACATATTAGATTTTATCATCTCTGAGATCACACTTGCAGCACCAATGATGAGAATAAGAACAAGCACAAAGACTCTAAACTGTTCTTGTGAAAAATGAGCAAGTATACGTTTCCCAATCCAAGTCCCTAAAATAGCAACGCCAATTAAGAATGCCACAAGATATAAGTGCTCAGTGTGCATATACCCATTGTAATAATAGATCACTGCTCTACTAGCGTCAACGCCAAAATCAATAACTGCAGAAGTCGCAATAAAGGTTGCTTTGTCCATCTTAAATGCCGCCATAGTAATTCCTCGAATTGCCCCTCCCGTACCAAGAAGCCCTGCACTTAGCCCAGAAAGAATTCCTCCAGTAATTGCATTTTTTTTGCTGTCCTTAACGACCAGTTTCTTAAAAATTAAAAAGACAAGACTCAAACCGATTAAAAACACGCCCAAAATGAGACCCAGTATTGTAGGATTAATAAACTGACTTAAAAAAGCCCCTACAGAAACAAAGATTACGGCCGGAATACCCAAGTACTTCACAAGTCTTTTATCTAAGCCCTTTCTAAAAAATGCAATTTTTGTAATATTACTCGAGAGATGGAATAATGCGGTAATACCCAATACTGACTGGAAATCAAAATAGAAATTTGCTACAGGGACAAAGAAAACAGAGGACCCAAAACCACCAACAGTCCCGAGAACCTCTGCAAGTAGGGCTAGTATTAGAAAGACAGGGAGATCTCTTGTAAACATAGATATTCCACTCAACTATTACAGTCTCGTAAAATAAGTAAGGGAATAGTCGCCGTGTTTACTATTTGAGAAAGGTGGGAGTTGGAGAATATACGTTCTAAAAAGGTTTGATTTTTAGCCGATAAAACGAGAAGTTGAGACTTCTCTTTTTGTACATTCTCACGAAGTATCGCCGAAGGATTTTTATCTATATACGTTGTATAAGTCACTTTATTACTGGGGAAGAATTTCTGAATTTCCATATGTTCCTTTTCACATTCTATAGGTTCCATATCATAACCAAAGGTGAGTCGTAGGACATTTATTGTGGATTTATACTTTCTAACTATTTCGATAAATGGCTCTTTTCCACACATTTCGAAGAGGTCGTCATAATCTAGCAAATATTGAATATTAGTGGGCGCCTCAAAACTTACTCCCTCTGGGATCAACAAAACAGGACAGTCTACATTTCGAATAATTCGTAAAGCGTGCGAACTAAATATAGCCTCAATGATACCACTTCGTCCGTCACTACCACAAACAATCAATTCAATATTATATGCATCGACCGCCTCGTTGATGGCATTTGTAAAAACATCGTAATCAACAATACTCTTAAAACTGAAATCCTCATGTAGGGTTTCACGTTTAAGCCTTTCTATTACGGTATTTAAATTGGATCTATTGTCACCCAAGAGACCAGCATCAATGGAGTCCCCAGGATTCGCAACCATAAGATCGTCCATCGTATATTCCCAAACTTTCTGAATACTCAATACATGAAATTTACATTGCTGTCCTTTGAACAATTGCATAGCATAGTCATGTGCACCATCAGATTTGATTGTAAAATCTGTAAGAAGGAGGATGTTTTTCATTGTGAGTCTATTTACTAGCCCAAAACTAAAGGGATAAAGAGCTAAAAACTATGATAAAAATCAGTTGGCTATAACCTAAATAACTACTGATCAATTGCCTAAAGCATAAGCTGCAAATTCATTGCTAAGAAGACCCAAAGTATTCTATGATTCAGTTTAAAAGATTATATTTGCACCCATAAATTTTTGAAGCTATACAACTATTGAATTTTTTATAGCCTTTTGAATTTTTAGTCTACCCGGGTGCTGAAATTGGTAGACAGGCACGGTTGAGGGCCGTGTGCACTAGTTGCGTGTGGGTTCAAGTCCCATTCCGGGTACATCAAAGACCATTCTTTTAAAAGGATGGTCTTTTTTTTACAACAACTCCCCCTCTGCCCTAAGGGCATTTCCCCCAAAGGGTGAGAAAAGGTATGTTGGTAGGTTGGTTTGTTGTAAAAGAGCAATTAGTTCTAAGAAGCCTAATAGTTTTTTAAAACTTTCTACCTTGAAAGCGCAGAGAGATGTTTGGGTAATAATTTCCAAAACTCAAATTCCAAAAAAAACAAAAGACCAACATCAACCCACTACCCACTAACAACTACCCTCTACCCTCTACCCACTAACCCCTATTGCCCAATGCCTACTTCCTACTTCCTACTTCCTAAACACCAATTTTATAATTTTGTTTATATTTTAACTATGTATTGTTAAACAAAACATTTATTTTTGTTACTTTTATAGCCTAAGATGAAATTCAATGAGCAACGCTGTTAAAACAAAATTTAGTATCAAAGACTTAGAAGGTCTAAGTGGTATCAAAGCCCATACGATTAGAATATGGGAGAAAAGATATGCTATTCTAGAACCTCAGCGAACAACCACTAATATTCGTTACTATACGCTAGCCGATCTTCAGAAACTGCTCAATGTAGTTTTCTTAATAGAAAGTGGCTCTAAAATTTCAAAGATAGGCAAGCATACTACCCAAGAAATCGCGCAAAAAGTTGCTCAAATTGTTGCAGATAATAGTTTTGGCCATCAAAATCATGCCATCAATTCGATGAAAATTGCCATGATGAATTTTGACCAACAACTCTTTTCTAGCACCTATAACAGCCTACTCGAACATAACTCCTTTGTTGATATTTTTTATGAGACCTTTATTCCTTTGCTTGAAGAAATTGGATACCTCTGGCAAGCGGATACCATTAACCCTTCTCATGAACACTTTATCTTTAACCTCATCAAACAAAAAATATTATTAAACATCGAATCAATACAAACAGAGTTTCAGCAAACACAAAATAAAACTTTTGCCCTCTTCCTTCCTGAAAATGAGATTCACGAACTAGGATTACTTTTTCTCAATTATGAAATTGTACGTAACGGTTATAAAGTAATTTATCTGGGGCAAAGCATTCAATTAGAAAGCCTTAAATACCTTTCTCTAAATCATCCTGATATTTCTTTTGTCACCTACACTACGGTGCAACCAGAGATCGATGAATTACAGGGATATTTTGAAGAATTTGACCAACTATTTGGAAAAGATGACTTCCTTCTTTACGTCCTAGGAAATAGAGTGAGTAAGATAGACGAATCAGCCTTACCCGAATCGGTGAGAACCATGCTAAGCATTCGAGAGTTTGTAAATGTGATTAAAAAACCTGAGTTAAACTATGCCTAAAAAAATAATTGTTATCGGATCTGGGTTTTCATCCCTAGCCGCGGCATGTTACCTCGCAAAAGATGGTCACGATGTGCATATTTATGAAAAGAATGCTACCGTAGGAGGTCGGGCGAGACAGTTTAAAAAAGACGGTTTTGTTTTTGACATTGGGCCTACCTGGTATTGGATGCCTGATGTCTTTGAACGCTTTTTTGCCGATTTCAACAAGACTCCAGAAGACTATTACGAACTTATCAAACTCGGACCAGCGTATCGCGTTTATTTTGGTGAAGGTGACTTCATAACTATAGGTGATACCCTCGAAAAAATTAAAGAAGTCTTTGAAGAAGAAGAGCCTGGAAGTGCTCAAAAATTGCAAGCCTTCATGGACGACGCCCAAGACAACTATGATATTGCCATCAAAGATTTAGTCTACCGCCCTGGGGTTTCTCCTCTGGAATTGGTGACTCCGCAAACTATGACCCGGGTAGGTAAATTTTTTAGCACCATTGCAAAACAGGTTCGTAAGGAGTTTAAAAACCCAAGATTGGTTGCTATTCTTGAATTCCCAGTATTGTTTCTAGGTGCCAAACCTAGTAATACCCCAGCTTTTTATAGCTTTATGAATTATGCCGATTTTGGCATTGGCACTTTCCATCCTAAAAACGGAATGTACTCCGTTATTCAAGCCATGGAAAATCTGGCCAAATCCCTAGGAGTAACGGTTAATGTTAATCAAAATGTATCAGAAATTACGGTAGAAAACGGTCAGGCGATAGGGGTTATGAGTAATAATGCTTTCGCGAAAGCGGACTTAGTACTATCTGGCGCAGATTATCACCACACAGAAACACTTATCCCTAAGTCCTTCAGACAATACTCGGAAGCCTATTGGGATAAAAAAGTTTTTGCTCCTTCTTCCCTACTCTTTTACGTAGGTTTTGATAAGAAACTGAAAAATGTAGATCATCATACCCTATTTTTTGATGTGGATTTTGGACTACATGCCGAAGAAATATATGATCGCCCACAATGGCCTAGCAAACCACTTTTCTATGCTAGCTTTCCATCGATGACAGATGATAGCGCAGCACCCGCTGATAAAGAGGCTGGAATCTTTTTGATTCCTTTAGCACCTGGATTGGAAGATACTCCGGCCTTACGCCAACAGTATTTTGATATTATCATGGAGCGTTTCGAACGGCTTACTAATCAAAAGGTCGTAGACTCTGTATTATTTAAAGAATCCTTTTGTGTAAATGACTTTATTAAAGACTACAACTCTTATAAAGGTAATGCCTATGGAATGGCAAACACCCTCTTGCAAACTGCATTTTTACGTCCAAAACTAAAGAGTAAAAAGCTAAAAAATTTGTACTTTACCGGTCAATTAACGGTGCCGGGACCTGGAGTTCCTCCTTCCCTTATTTCTGGGAAACTCACCGCACAATTGATCGCAAAACATATTAAGAATTAATGAAACTTCTATTTGACACTGTTTCTGGAATATGTGCCAAGGCTGTCACTCAGTCTTACAGCACCTCTTTCGCGAGCGCGACAAAAATGCTCTCGCCGGTGATTAGGCAAGACATTTATAATATTTACGGTTTTGTGCGTTTTGCCGACGAAATTGTAGATTCCTTTCATGACTACGATAAAGCCGTACTTTTTGATCGCTTCGAACAAGATTTAGAATTCGCCTTAGTCGAAAAGATTAGTCTCAACCCCATTCTCAATGCCTTTCAAGAAACTGTACATCGCTATGGCATTGAACGCCATTTGATAACTGCTTTTATGAAAAGCATGCGATTGGATTTGACAAAATCAGATTACCTCACCGAAGCCGAATACAGAGACTATATCTATGGCAGCGCCGATGTAGTAGGTCTTATGTGCCTTACCGTTTTTGTAAAAGGTGACCGTCAACAATTTGAAGAACTCAAGGAAAGCGCTATGAGCCTTGGCTCTGCTTTTCAAAAAGTAAATTTCTTAAGAGATCTTAAAGACGACTTTGAAGGCTTGAGTAGAACCTACTTTCCAGATACAAATCTGGCTGATCTCGATGAAGCTTCAAAACTAAAAATCATCGCCGATATTGAAGCCGATTTTGCCAAAGGTCTCGCTGGAATTCACAAATTACCTGTGGAAGCCAAGTTCGGTGTTTATACTGCTTACCGCTACTATAGCAAGCTGCTCAAAAAATTAAAACGCCTGCCTTCTGCCGACATAAAAAATGCCCGCGTTCGTGTGCCCGACTATGTAAAAGTGAGCCTACTCGCACGTAGCTATGTAAAATATCGTTTAAACCTCATCTAAGACTCCCCATGCAAATCTTCTATTGGATCTTTACTTTTCTCCTCACCTTCTGTGTCATGGAATTCATGGCGTGGTTTACGCATAAATATGTTATGCATGGTTTCTTATGGTCCTTACACCAAGATCATCATCACAAAAAACACGACTCCTGGTGGGAACGTAACGATGTCTTTTTTATCTTTTATGCCCTTGTTAGTATTGGATGTTTCTTACTCTGGCGCTATGAAGATGTATGGATAGGTTTACCTATCGGACTAGGGATTTTTGCCTACGGACTTGCCTATTTCATGGTTCATGATATTTTTATCCACCAGCGTTTTAAACTGTTTCGCAATGCAAATGGGTGGTACGGCAAAGGATTAAGACGTGCTCACAAAATGCATCACAAACATCTTGGCAAAGGAGATGGAGAGTCTTTCGGGATGCTTTTTCCACCCTTAAAATACTTTAAACAAGCCAAAGCGAGTAAACGCTAAAGCTTCCTAATATCAATTCAAAGACAGCTCCGGCTGTCTTTTTTATTCCTTAGTTTTGTGATATGAATAACCCTCCTGTTTCTCTTGTTACTGGCGGCGCTGGTTTTATAGGAGCCCACGTCACCCATCATCTCTTAAATATGGGACATAAAGTGATCGTCCTCGATGATCTCTCTGGGGGTTTTAAAGAAAATGTTCCCGCTTCCGCAAAATTTATCGAAGGTTCCATCACAGATGTTTCCTTAGTCAATGCCATTTTCGCAGAATATAACTTTGAATATGTCTACCACCTCGCAGCCTATGCCGCAGAAGGCCTGAGCCACTTCATCCGAAGATTTAATTACCAAAACAACCTCATCGGAAGTGTCAACCTGATCAACGCAGCGGTAAATCACAACATCAAATGTTTTGTCTTTACCTCATCGATTGCGGTTTATGGGGACCAAGAATTACCTCTCAAGGAAAGCCAACACCCACAGCCTGAAGATCCTTACGGTATTGCAAAATATGCCGTCGAACTCGATCTAGAGAATGCCCACAAGATGTTTGGCCTCAACTATGTCATTTTCAGACCCCATAATGTCTATGGACCGAAACAAAACATCGGCGACAGCTATCGCAATGTGGTAGGCATTTTTATGAATCAGCTGCTTAAAAAAGAACCGTTAGCCATTTTTGGCGATGGTCAACAAAGTCGTGCCTTTACATATATTGATGATGTTACCCCTTATATAGCGTCGAGTGGCGCTTTCGCGAAAGCGCATAATCAAATATTCAATATTGGTAGTGATCATGCTTCTACCGTGAACGAATTAGCAACCGCTGTTGGAGAAGCCATGCAACTAAATTCGCAAATCAACCACCTAGACCAAAGAGAAGAAGTGGTACATGCCTACTCTGACCACAGTAAATTCAATGCTATTTTCAATCCAAAACCATCCACCTCTCTCAAAGATGGCTTGGCAAAAACTGCTGCATGGGTTCGCAATCACGGCGCCCGAGAAAGTAGTACTTTTGACAATATAGAAATTGAAAAAAACCTTCCGAAATCTTGGCAGAAAAAAGGTTTAAACTAAAGACAACTTCTAGCATCTAATTCTACTTTCATGAATTCCCAACCCCTCGTTTCTATCATCATGGCCGTTAAAGACACAGCGCCATACTTGCATGATTGTATCAACTCCATCATCAATCAGACCTATCAGAACTGGGAATTGATTGCCGTGAACGATCATTCTACAGATGAAACACCTGAGATTTTGAGCAATTTCGCGAAAGCGGATTCAAGAATACGGGTATTCAATAGCGACGGCCATAAACTAATTCCAACACTTCAATGTGGGTATCGCGAAGTCAAAGGAGAGCTGCTCAACCGTATGGACTCTGATGATAAAATGCCAGCCTATAAGATTCAACTCCTTGTCGATGAATGGTTTAAATACGGCAAAGGCCACGTTATCGCCGGTGGAACCGAACATTTTGTAGACGAAGGTGTTGTAGGCGATGGATTTTTACGCTACGAACGCTGGCTTAATGAAGTGGCGCTTACAAGTACGCACTACCAGCAAATCTATAAGGAATGTGTAATTCCTTCCCATTGTTGGATGATACACAAAGACGATTTTGATGCGGTTGGTGCCTTTGATCCTTTGGTGTATCCAGAAGACTACGACCTTTGTTTCAGAATGTACCGTAAGGAGCTCACTATCATTGGTATTGATGCTATTTTACATCATTGGCGAGATCGATCCAATAGGATTTCTCGTACCTGGGATGAGTATAAAGACAATCGATACTTCGATTTGAAAATGCGTTTTTTCTATGAAATCGACCGTGATTACTCCAGACCTTTGGTGCTTTGGGGAGCGGGTCGTAATGGAAAAGACATGGCGAAAATTTTACAGGCCAATAACGATACTTTTCATTGGGTATCCAACAATCAAAAGCAAATAGGCAAAGATATCTACGACGTGCGTATGGAGCATTTTGACGCCATTGAGCACTTGGACAATCCACAGATAATGATTGTAGTTTCCTCTCCTGATGGAAAAAAAGAAATTCAAGCCTCTTTAGATCAATGGGACAAAAAACCAGTGGCCGATTATTGGTTTTTTGCCTAATCTTTTTTTCTCTAACTTGTAGTTCAAACAACTACACTATGCAGATTAAAGAATCCTCAGAAGTATATGATGTTATAATTGTAGGCTCTGGTGCTGGAGGTGGAATGGCAACCAAACAACTGGCAGATGCTGGATTTAATGTGGCTGTTGTCGAGGCAGGTCCTTTCTTTGACCCCGCCGATCCCAAAACAATGACCCAACTCAAATGGCCTTACGAATCACCACGGAGAGGTGCTGGTACAGATCGTGCTTTTGGAGAATGGGACATGGCATACGGCGGCTGGCAGATCGAAGGTGAACCCTATACGCATACCGAAGGCACAAAATTCAATTGGTTTCGCTCTCATATGTTAGGAGGACGTACCAATCACTGGGGACGCATTTCCCTGCGTTTTGGCCCCAAGGATTTTAAAGGCAAAACTAGAGATGGACACGGAGAAGATTGGCCTATTGGTTATGACGATGTCAAACCTTATTATGATAAGGTAGATAAACTCATCGGTGCATTTGGTACCAATGAAGGTTTACCCAATGATCCTGACGGCTTCTTTTTACCGCCTCCCAAACCAAGATTACACGAACTATTTTATATCAATGGTGCTAAGAAATCAGGGATTCCAGTAATTCCTGGCCGACTCTCAATGTTGACCAAACGCATCAATAAAGACCGAGGGGTTTGTTTCTATTGCGGACAATGTAGCCGGTCCTGCTCCGCCTATGCCGATTTCTCTTCTGGAAGTTGTCTCATTTTCCCTGCCCAAAAAAGTGGTGGGAAAGTTCGCTTATTCGTCAATTGCGTGGTGCGAGAAGTAACTACCAATGAAGAAGGAAAGGCAACGGGAGTTTCTTATATCTCAAAAGATGATCGAACGGAATACAAATTGAAAGGCCGTGTGGTTATTCTTGCGGCTTCAGCATGTAGTTCTGCTCGAATCTTATTAAATAGTAAAAGCAAACAGCACCCTAACGGACTAGGGAATAGTAGTGATGTGGTTGGAAAATACCTCCATGATTCTACAGGTGCAAGTCGCGCTGGATTTATCCCTGGCCTAATGAATAGAAAGCTCAGTTATAACGAAGACGGTGTGGGCGGTATGCATGTCTATTCACCTTGGTGGGGAGATAATACCAAGCTCGATTTCCCAAGAGGATATCACATTGAAGTTTGGGGCGGATTAGGACAACCAAATTATGGATTTGGTTTTAATACCAATGAATTCAATAAATTCTTTGGCTTGAAAGTGGGTGGATATGGTGCTAGTTTACGTGAAGATGTCAAAAAATACTACGGTTCTGTGGTTGGTTTTGGAGGTCGTGGCGAAGGGATTGCTCGAAAAGAAAATTACTGCGAAATAGACCCAACGACGGTGGATCAATTTGGTGTCCCCGTATTGAAATTTAATTACAATTGGTCAGATTTGGAGGTCAGGCAGGCCAAACATATGCAAGACACCTTTGAAGAACTCATTCACAATATGGGTGGCGAACCTCTAGGGACAAAACCGGGCGCCGACCGAGATTACGGTTTGGAAACGCCTGGAAATATCATTCACGAAGTGGGCACTACCCGTATGGGGAATGATCCTAAAACTTCGGTTACCAATAAATTCAATCAGTTGCATGATGTAGACAATGTCTTTATTGTTGATGCGGGACCTTTTGTCTCCCAAGCCGATAAGAACTGTACCTGGACGATACTAGCATTAGCTTGGAGAGCGTCTGATTATATTATTGAACAATTGAAACAACAAAACATCTAAGCCATGGATAGAAGAAAAAGTATACAGACGATGTTATTGGGTGCTGGCGCCTTAGGACTTGGCTTACACGGTTGTGCTACAGAACCTGAAGCAGCACTCGAACAAGAAGTTATTCAGCCGGATCCGGCCTATTTTGGGCGTACGCCTGAAGAATTGGAGCGCCTTGAAAAACTCAATGCTGAAGAATTATTCAACGCCCATGAGATGGAAACAATTGGTGTGTTGAGCTCTGTCATTCTTCCTCCCAAGCCTCCTTATGGGGGACCAATTGAAGCCGGCGTTCCCGAGCTCATTGAATTCATGGGAAAAGACCAACCAAAGATGCAAAACCTTCTCTTGGGTGGATTGATGTGGCTAGACCACGCCACCAACAAAGCCTTTGGTACCGATTTTAAGTCGACGCCTTTGGAGCAGCAAAAGGAGATATTGGATACCATTTGCTATCACGATACAGAGATTCCCTTGAGAAAACAAGCATTAGAAATTCAATTTTTTGCCTTGATGCGTAACCTAACCGTCACTGGTTATTACACCTCAGAAATTGGCATTGAAGAATTGGGCTACAAAGGCAATGTCCCAAATGTTTGGGATGGCGTACCTCAGGATGTATTGGACCAACATGGCGTTGCCTACGACCCAGCATGGATTGCAAAATGCATTGATCAAAGCACTCGTGGCGATATTGCCACTTGGGATGATGCTGGGAATTTATTGACTTAGGATTTCGCTTTCTCGCCTACCAGACAGGCAGGCGCGAAATTGCAATCAACACCAACTTTTGATAATATTTCAACATATTTTTCAATTCACCCCTCAAAGTATCAGGATTTAAGGGTGTGAAAATTTATAAATATTCACGTTTTAAGAATGTGCCCACCCTTTAGGGTTGGGTAAAGGCAGATTCGGCTAATTGAATAAACACCGCATTAACCCTTAGTTTTTTATCAAACAACTATTAAAATAGTACTTTTGGCCAACTTTTTTTATATCCTTAGATCAAGATAACATTCATGCCCCTAAACATCGTCCTCATCAATCCAGAAATCCCTAATAACACCGGCAACATAGGCCGACTGAGTTTAGGGTCGGGCTGCAATTTGCACCTCGTAAAACCTTTTGGT
Organism: uncultured bacterium; assembly: GCA_963974305.1. GTDB lineage: Bacteria > Bacteroidota > Bacteroidia > Flavobacteriales > Flavobacteriaceae > Dokdonia. The sequence continues at coordinate 15,850 of CAXBCS010000008.1, read as the reverse complement.
TTTGAAATAGATGATAACAGATTGAAACGTGCAGGCTTAGACTATTGGAAACATCTAGAAGTCACTTATTACGAGAGTATTGAAGAATTCTTTGAAACCCATGCAGATAAGAATATGGCATTCCTTTCTAGCCATGGCACAAAATCACATTTTGAAATCCCTTTTGAAGATGGTCAGTTTCTCATTTTTGGTAAAGAGTCTAAAGGCTTACCCAAAGAGATCACCGAAAAGTATCCTGATCAATTGTATAAAATTCCCTTGTTTAGCGAACATATACGCAGTTTGAATTTGGCAAATGCCGTTGGAATTGTTGCTTATGAAGGCATCCGCCAATTGGCTATAAAGTAATCACCGTAAACTCTCCACCTAAGGGTTCTAGATTTTCAAACAAGGCAGGAATTAACTCTTCTCCAAATTCTAGGTAGAACTCGGCGAAATTAGTATTCCGTTCTTGCAGACTTTGCATAGGAAATTGCGCATTCTGAACTTCAACAAGGCGATCTACATGATCGCGGAGTTTGCGTTTCTGTGCTCTGAGTAATTTTCCTTCTAGATTATCCAAACCTTTAAGTTGCTTTACCTCTTGCGCCTTTACAGCTCCTACAAAAGAAGCATCAGTTTCTTCAGCGATAAGATGCATCGCTTTAAACTGTTCTTTTAAAAAGGCTCGCTGCTCTGAAAAGTCAATTTCGATATTGGAAATTTTACGAATCTTCTGATTGATCAGTTCGTTCTGTTTTAAAAACAGCTGCTCAAGACTGATATCTAGTTTTTCAGTTTTCTCTTTCAATTTTTGGGTACGGATCATTGCCGAGTTTCGCAATAGCAACACAGGAAATGGTACTTCTACTGCTTCAAAAGTTGATTTCAGTTGAAACCAATAAGCCAACTCCCCGCCTCCACCAATATAACAGAGGTTCGGCAGAATGACTTCTTGGAATAATGGTCGTAAGAGGGCGTTTGGCGAGAAACGTTCTGGATGACTTTCAAGCTCATCTATAATCTCGCTCCTGCCTGCCGGCGAGGCAGGTGCGCGAAAGCGGATATCCGTATCATTGACCACATATTCATCCCCTTCTTGAATAATGCGCTCTCGCAATCCGTTTTTGATATAAAAAAGATTGATCTCTCGAGGATGTACCTGCTCTGGATATCCCAAAGCCGTTAAGGAGGCTGTTTGCTCAGTTACCTGCTTGTGAGAGATTCCTTCGAGTAATTCCCGCTTGATATACGGAGCAAACATATATTTAAGCCCAGCGTCATTCCCATCGACAATTACAAGACCATAGTCCTTAAACAATTCATTGGCAAGGTATCGTGTAGCCTCCGTTAGGTTGTCATGCTTGACATAGGCATTTTCAAATAGATCAGCGAGATATTTTGCATTTTTGGTACTCCCCAATTGGGTTTTAAAAAGGTCTAAAACGGCAGCTAAACCTTCGGTGGATAATTCACCTACAGGTCCACCATCTTCTCGATTCCATTGGACTTTTTTCCCCTGAAAGTTGAAATAATTGATTTCGTCAAAATCATGATCCTCTGTAGCCATCCAATAGACAGGAATATAATCACGAAAAGGATCTTTGGTCTTGAGCTCTTGGGTCAATTTAATAACTGAAATGATTTTATAAAGGAAATACAAAGGGCCCGTGAATAGATTGAGTTGGTGCCCAGTCGTAATCGTAAAACTTTTATCCTTAGAAAGCAGGGCGATATTGGCAAGAGTTGCCGCAGAGGCGTCTACTCTTTCGTACTGTATTTGAAGTGCAGTCATTAATTGCTTTCGCGAATGCTCAGTCATCCACACCTCCTTTTCTGCTGCCTGTTCAATGAGATTATCAGCTGTTGGAAAACGGTGATAAAATGGCTTCAAGCTTTCTTTTTGTTCCAAATAGTCACAAATAAGCTTTGAGAAATAACCCGTTTTTTGGTAAGCGATACAGTCGGCTGGCATGCAATATAGTTTGGTTCTGTAAATATAAATGTAAGAAAAAAGAGGTTTCACAAAGTTACGTTAAAACGCCAAATGGATATGCCCCCTTTTTAGTAGCTTTATCTTTTACTAAAAATCAACCAAATGCCAAAAATTTTTACTTGCTTCATCGCCCTTTTTCTCACGAGCTTACTATCGGCTCAAACGATACAAACTCCCGCCGAATTCTTAGGCTATGAGATTGGCACCCAATTCTCACGCCATTCAGATGTTGTGCGTTATTTTGAATATGTTGCCACCAACAGTGATATGGTCACCTATCAAGAATATGGAAAGACCAATGAACGTCGCCCGTTAACTTACGCCGTTGTGACAACTCAGGCAAATCATAGCAATCTAGAAAATATTCGCAAGGCCAATTTGGCACAGACAGGCATCATTAATGGTTCTGGAACTGCTGCCGACAAAGCTATTGTTTGGTTATCCTATAATGTTCACGGAAACGAGGCTTCAAGTACAGAAGCTTCGATGGTAACCTTGTATGAATTGATTACTTCTAAAAAAGCTTGGTTAGAAAACACAGTTGTAATTATAGATCCTTGTATCAATCCTGATGGTAGAGATCGCTATGCAAACTGGTTCAACCAAGTAGCATCTACACCTTATGATCCTTCACAGGTTGCCGCAGAGCACAACGAGCCTTGGCCTGGAGGACGTCCTAACCATTATCTTTTTGATTTGAATAGAGATTGGGCATGGGCATCACAAATAGAATCCCAACACCGACTGAAAGTGTATAATAAATGGATGCCGCATGTACATGTAGATTTCCATGAGCAAGGTATTAATGAACCGTATTACTTTGCACCAGCTGCAGAGCCATTCCATGAGATTATTAGCGATTGGCAGCGTGATTTCCAAACGCAAATTGGCCAAAACCACGGGCGTTACTTTGACGCCGAAGGATGGTTATTCTTTACAAGAGAGCGTTTTGATTTACTTTACCCAAGTTATGGTGACACCTACCCTACGTTTATGGGAGCGATAGGAATGACCTATGAACAAGCAGGACATGGTCGTGCAGGTTTAGGGATTGACAATGATGAAGGATTTGAATTGACATTAATCGATCGTGTTGCGCATCACAAAACAACCGGACTATCAACGATCGAAATCTCTTCTAAAAATGCAGCTCAATTAAATCAACAGTTTAAAAAATACTTTGATAATAGCGCCCTTAAATATAAGAGCTATGTACTTTCAGGAAGTAAAGACAACCTCAAAGCCCTAGCAGATTTACTAGATAAGCACGAAATTAAATATGGGTTTACTTCTAAAGGAAAAGCCAGCGGATTTAGCTATTCGAAAAACGGCCAAGGCACCATGAATTATGACATGGCGATGGTGGTAGGTACGAGTCAGCCCAAAGGAAAAATGGTGAAAGCCTTACTAGAACCTGATGCAAAGTTGAGCACACCACTGACGTATGATATTACGGCTTGGAGTTTACCGCATGCTTATGGACTGGACGCAATTGCAAGCACTGCAACAGTTTCTGCCAATGCCGCCAACCCATTTACAAAAACCAACACTAGCCTATCTTCTACTGCTGCCGGTTACCTAGTAAAGTGGAACAGCCTAGATGATGCACAATTTCTTGCTGGCTTATTAAAGGAAGGTATAAGAGTTCGTTTCTCAGAGAAGCCGTTTTCAAACAACGGCCAGGAATATAATAGTGGAACCTTAATTATCACTAAGAGTGACAATAAAAACAATTCGAACCTGGCACAAACGGTTAGCCGACTAGCAACAGAACACAATCGCGAAGTGGTATCTGCTAGCACGAGTTTTTCAGATTGGGGACCAGATTTTGGATCGCCAGATGTAAAGTTAATAAACGCACCGAGAATTGCTTTACTAAAAGGAGATTCGACCTCATCATTGAGCTATGGAGCGACTTGGTTTTTCTTTGAGCAAACTTTAAAGTACCCTGTTACTTCTATCGATACAGACCGAATGGGACGTGTGTCTTTAGATCAATTTGACATTATTGTAATGCCTAGCGGTTGGTACAGCGGACTTTTAGGAGAAGGAACTGTAGATAAAGTAAAAGACTTCGTACGTGGCGGTGGCAAAATTATCGCCCTTGGAAATGCTGTGAGTAGTTTTGCTGGAAAAGATGGATTTAGCTTAAAGCGAAATAAAACTGATGATGATGATAGTGAGAAAAAAGAAAACCTCACTCCTTATTCGGAACGTGAAAACGAAAGAACCACTAACTTTATCACTGGTAGTATTTTCAAAACCATGGTAGATAAGACACACCCGATGGCTTTTGGATATCCTGATACCTATTACAGTCTGAAATTGGGAAGTAATTCTTATGCTTATTTAGATAATGGGTTTAACGTTGCTTATATCCCAGAAGAGGTTACAAACGTTGCTGGCTTTGCTGGAGCAACTGCAAAAGGAAAACTAGGAAAATCCCTTGTTTTTGGAGAAGAACGTATGGGTCGAGGAAGCATTATTTATATGGCAGATGATCCATTATTTAGAGCTTTATGGCATAACGGAAAACTGTTCTTTAGCAATGCGATCTTCTTTACAAATAACAATAAGTTCAGATTGTAGCGTATAAGCTATAAAAAAAATAGCGTGCTCTTTTATATTGAATGTAATGCACTGCATTCCAAATATTTGCGTACCATAAATTAATTCTCTACATTTAAAGTAGCATTAGGGAAAATCCATCTCAACCCTGAGGTGGATTTTTTTTATGCCATTTCGACTCCCTCTTAAGTTATTATAAATCCTACGCTATTTATTAATGTATGTTCCTTCTTTAAAATGCATTGTTATGACCTAAAAGTTGGAAAGGTGATTGGCTATTAATGCTCTATAATTCATTCACGAGCTTCCAATTACCGATGTTTGAGTATACAACCAAAACAAAACATTATGAAACTAAAACTATTTTCACTCTTACTGTGCATTTTTACAAGTTTGGGTTTAGCTCAAAATAGTCAGACACATGCTATAATTGGCGTTGATATTTTCAATGGAAATTCTGATGATTTGACAGACATGACTCTTCTTATAGAAGAAGGAATTATTAAGGACATTTTTAAAACGGGTTCTAAAACCATCTCCGACTCAGTAAATAGACTAGAATATCCTGGCTATTATGTCATTCCTGGGCTTATTGACACCCATGTTCATATGGGTATGAAAGGGTTATCCAAATCTCCTGAAGCTTCCAGAAAGGAGTTCAAAAAATGGCTTTATAGTGGTGTAACCGCTGTGAGAGATATGGGTGGAGATGGGAGAAAACTCGCACAAGAAAATCAATTGATAAAGGAAAATAAACAACCTGGACCTGATCTCTATTTTTCCGCTACCGTGGGTAGTAGTGATATGATCGCAAAGGATATGCGGTTAAAGAGGGTTACTCAGGGTATTGGTATCGCCAACGCTGCTTATGTACTGGAGGCAAAGGATGACATGGATATCCAAAAAAATGTGACTATGGCTGTTAATAGCGAGGTCACAGGATTGAAATTTTACGCAGGAATTAACGCCAAGCTTATTAAAGCCATCACTGCGGAAGGGCATAGCCAAGGATTAAAATCTTGGGCACACTTTACAGTGTTTCCAGATAGACCCTTAGAAGTAGTTAGATTGGGTGTTGATGTAGTATCACATGTCTGGGGTGCTTTTTGGCAGGATGAGGATGTAGACCCTTCAGAAAAAGTTCCATTTACGCATACAGATTTTAAAAATGCACGGTCTGCAACTTTTCCAAAGGATATGAGCCTTTTAAATACAGATAGTCCCGAACTCTTATTACTATTTAATGAAATGAAGCAAAGAGATGTAATTTGGGACTTAACCTATGTTATTCCAAACCAAGAAACCCAAAAGATCTATAAAAAATATACTCTTGCCGCTAGTAAAGCTGGTGTAACGTTCAGCACAGGTACCGATTATTTCAATGAAATAAATGAAAGCTTCCCTTCACTTTATAAAGAAATAGAAACCCTGGTCGCAGATGGCATCCTTAATCCGCGACAAGCACTATTAGCGGCCACCCTAAATGGAGCAAAAGTAATAGGTATTGAAAATACACATGGCTCGATCGAAATAGGAAAAGTTGCCAATCTAGTCTTATTAAAAAAGAATCCCGTTGAAAACATAAGCAACATCCGTGAAATAGAATTTACCATGAAAAATGGGATGCTTTATAAGCGTGTAAATAACTAATAGTGCCCAAAGTGCCTAAATGTAATTATGAATGACAAAAAGTGATAAAGTGAATAATCATTTAATTTCCTTGTTTAGATATTGCTTTTGAACTTTTAAAAGCACCAATAAATAGGCCGCTATTACCAATACCAACAAGAAGACATAACTCATAAGCAAGCTACTCCAATTAGAGATTAAGCCCAATAAGACGGGACCAATGAGAAAGCCAATAAAGCCTATCCCAGAAACTACAGAGATTGCCACTGAAGTATGAATTCCTTTGGCTCGTCCTGCTAATCTAAAGATTTCCGGTATGATTACAGAAAGTCCGAGCCCTAAAATGCCAAAACCAAATATACTACTATAGAAATTGGAAGTAAGTATTAAGGCATAGGCTAGCACAGCAATTATACATCCATAACTGATGGTTCTTATTGCCCCCATTTTCGAACTAATACCATCTCCAAAGAATCTCCCTACCGTCATAGTTAATGAAAATACAACAAAGCCCAAACCAGCTTGACTTTCAGAAACATGCACAGTATCAAATAGAAACAAATTACTCCAATGCTCAACAGCACCCTCATTAAACATAATGATAAAAGCAACTATCGATAAGCCTAGAATTGGCTTTATATTGTTAAAGATATTCGTCTTTTCTATTGGAGACTCTTGTTCGGATTCTTCATTGTTTTCATAATGCTTGGCCAAAATAAGGTTGGATATTATTACCAAGGAAGAAATTAATAACATATGATAGCTGGGATTTGCAAAAACAGTAATCAAAATACTTCCAATACCTGCGCCAATAAAACCTCCTAAACTAAAGAATCCGTGAGCAGCCGACATAAAATTTTGCCGGTCCTTTTTTTCAATATTGGATACCAGAGCATTCATTGAAACATCAGTAAAGCCAGAAAAAATACCAATAATTAAGAGGCTCGCACACAACAAAGTATAGGACGGAACTAGGAGAGGCAGATTAAATAACAAAGCAAAAACTATAATACCCCACTTGGTTGAATGACCAGTTCCAATTTTCTTATTTATATATGGAACAAAAGGAATAGCGATTAATAATCCCAAAGCAGTAAAAAACAAAGCAAATCCTATTTGGGAATCGTTCAAATCGAACTTCATCTTTATATGGGGCAAATAGAGCACCCATGTACCTATTAAAATATTGAGTGAGGAAAAAACCCATGAAGGTGCAAAGTATCTCAAATTGGAAAGAATGAGTAAAAGGGACTTCATGTATTACATTGTTTAATAAAAATCATAAGACTTCAAAAATAGGCAAAGACGATTTATGTTTTCCTATGACTTTTGAAGAAGGACCCAAACCAGGGATTGAGGTTTTTAATAACTCATAATCTTTTTACATAATTACCAAGGATTATGAGTTGGTGAGTCTCGAAAAAAAGAACTCAATTAAGGCATTGCATCGATAATTCTCACTAAATTTCTACAAATTCAATTTGATCTAATAAACCTAATAATCTCTTTCTACCTTTCAATGAAAAGAACCCTTGTCAAGTTAAGAAATAGCGCCTTTCGAAAGTTTGTTGTCAAACATCAAAAATACGCACCGCTTATTTTTTTTGTGGGTGGATTTATTTTCGACACCTTAACCCTAGGGCGTATTGACCGGCTTTATGATTTGATTATCTTATGTCTCTACATGACTTTACTAACAGTTATGCTATACATCTTTAATCGAGCAGATGATGGTAGGTGGAATAATACTTTTCTTGAACCTTATATAGACTATGTTCCCCTCGCTATTCAATTTTTCTTCGGAGGCTTGGCGAGTGCATACGTGATATATTTCTCTCGCAGTGTTTCGCTGTCAAAGACCCTCACTTTTTTTCTCATTCTTTTAGCATTACTACTCGCCAACGAAATACTTAAAAAGCGAATCTCTAATAAATACCTTCAGTTTAGTGTCTATTTCTTTGTCAATTTTACCTTCTTCACCTTCATGACCCCTGTATTTCTCAAGGAGATGAACCCCAATGTTTTTCTTTTTTCAGGCTTTATTAGCTTGGTTATTTCTCTGGTACTCATCATTTTTATTTATATAAAAAGCCCCAGTACTAGAGCGGAAATACGAATTAGTAAAATAATAGGGATCATATTTTTAATGTACACTGCTATCAATTTGTTTTACTTTTTTAAACTCATTCCTCCTGTTCCTCTAGCATTAGATACGGGCATCGTAGCCCATAATATTAGTGTTGAAGACAACAATTATGTGGTCACTTATGAGACTGATGACTGGTATGTATTTTGGAGAGATCATAGGATCAAATTTATTTACAATCCTGGGCAGGAAGTATATGTTTTCACATCCATCTTTGCACCCACAGATATTGAGAAAACAATAGCCCATCGCTGGAAATGGTATGACGAGGCTCTTGGTGAATGGGAAATTGTAGACGATATTGCATATGATATTACAGGAGGCAGAGATGCTGGCTATCGCGGCTATACCTTTAAGACTAATGTAAAAGAAGGCTTATGGAAGGTGGAAGTCATTACGGAGGAGGAACTCATCCTAGGAGTTATTGATTTTGAAATCATCGTAAACGCAAACAAGCAACCTAGAAGAGTCGTCGTTAGAAAATTCTAGACGCATTTTATTTTGACTAACTTCGATCCTCAAGAATCTATCGATTCTTCAACTAACACTCAACAAACATGAAACATCTACAACATTTAATATTACTAGGAACACTATTTATTCTCTTTGGATGTCAAGAGGCTGCCGTACAAACTTTCGCGGAAGCGGAAAAAACAGCTGAATCTTGGGCCTTTACAGCCTTTGAAAAAGCCGATAGTATAAACCCTATACTGAACCCTTCTCCACAATTGAAATTTGAAGATCCCATCACAAAAACAGAGCTATTTTGGGAAGAACGCAACGTACTCAACCCGTCCGCAATCGTAAAAGGGGATAGTGTTTACCTATTCTATCGCGCTCAGGATAAAATGGGAACTTCTAGAATAGGAATGGCAACTAGCGCAGACGGTCTGCACTTTAGCAAGTCTCCTACTCCAGTTTTTTACCCAGATAATGACACCATGAATATCTATGAATGGAATTACAAAAAACGAACGGGAGAGCCAATAGAAGATTGTGTAAGCTGCTATTTTGACGGCGTAGAAGACCCTAGGATCATCGAAAGTGAAGATGGGATCTATTTTATGACCTATACTGCATACGATGGTAGAACGGCTCGATTGGCCATTGCATCGTCTAAGGACCTCACCAACTGGACAAAACATGGCTTAATTCTCAAAGATGCCACCTACAAAGAAATGTGGTCCAAATCGGGTGCTATTGTGGTGGAAGAAAAGAACGGAAAAAATATTGCTAAGAAAATAGATGGGAAATATTGGATGTATTTTGGAGATACAAACCTATTTATCGCAACCTCTACCGATTTGATAAATTGGGAAGTAAGTACAAATGCTGAGAACCAAAAAATGATCTCTGTCCTAAACCCACGTATGGGATACTTCGATAGCCGACTCGTAGAACCGGGTCCTTTTGCCTTGTACACAGATGAAGGGATTGTATTAATCTATAACGGTAGTAATGCTGCCAACTATAACGATCCTGCCTTACCAAAATTTACCTATGCCGCAGGGCAAGCTTTGTTTGATAAGGACATGCCGTACAAACTTCTAGACCGCACAGAAAGTTATTTTATTCATCCTGATAAGGACTATGAAAAAGTAGGCGAAGTCAACTTAGTCTGCTTTGTAGAAGGCTTAGTACATTTCAAAAATCAATGGTTTTTATACTACGGAACAGCAGATTCTAAAATTGCAGTGGCTGTTCATTCGGAAATAGAATAATTGGTGTAGGTGATAAGAATAGAATTGCCGCCAATATGATTCCCGAATCACAAAGGTGTATTAACACGAAACTTTTACTTTATTTACAATTTTTCTAGAAGTAGCTAATTAATGATATTCAGTTCTATTTTATTTCTTATTTTCTTTTTACCAGTGGTGCTTTCAATTTGCCTGTTGTTTCCCAAGAGAAAAAGTTCAATTTTGGCAATTTCAAGTTTGACATTTTATGCTGTTGGTGCCCTTGAATTTGTACCTATTCTCATCTTTACAATCGTTATTTCATTTATTGGCGGACTATGGATTAAGCGATTAACAGAGTATCGTAATCTTAAACTTGCGAGCATCATTCTATTTTTGCTTTTACCATTAATTCTCTATAAATACGTTGCATTCTTCTTTTCTAACCTAAATGGAGTCTTCTATTATTTAGGAATTGAATCCATAGAAGTACCACAATATATATTACCAATAGGAATTTCATTCTTTACTTTTCAAGCGATTTCATATGTAATAGATGTATACCGATCACCAGAACTTTTGCAATCTAACCCTATAAAGTTATCTGTATATATTATGTTTTTTCCGCAGCTCATAGCGGGTCCAATAGTTCGTTATAAAGAGTTTCGACCGTATTTAGATTCAATACAAATCAACTTTGCACAGATTGGTAGTGGAAGCAGAAGATTTATTATTGGACTTGGGAAAAAAGTGATATTGGCAGATGGACTTAAAGCTTTTTGTGATCCTATTTTTGGAAATATATATGATGGTATAAGTCCTTCTATAGCATGGTTGGCTCTTTTGGCATATGCACTTCAAATTTATTTTGACTTTTCGGGATATTCTGATATGGCTATAGGTATGGGAAGGATGTTTGGCATTAGAATTCCAGAAAACTTTAATTATCCATACATTTCAAAATCAGTTCGAGAGTTTTGGAGCAGATGGCATATCACGCTATCGACGTGGTTCAGAGACTATGTGTACTATCCTCTAGGTGGCAGTCATTTAGGATATAATCGGAAAATCATAAATATTATGGTTTTATTCTTATTAATTGGTTTCTGGCATGGAGCAAGCTGGAATTGGATCATTTGGGGAGGATTTTATGGTCTCATGCTTGTCTTAGAATCCACAATCTTAAAATCATTTTTATTAAAAAGCTCAAACCTCATACAACATCTATATGCATTACCTATAATTATTCTCCCCTTTGTATGGACTAAGTATACAACGATTCATCAAGCAGTGTACTTCTATGCCTCTTTATTGGGTCTTCGCCCATATGACGAAAGGGCTACCGAATTTCTATGGAATCTTTACACGCCAGAAATAGGCCTGCTTTTATTAATAGGGATTTTAATTTCTGTTCCATGGCCAAACACCTTTTACCGAATTTCTAAAATGTTTGCAATTCGAAAAAATTACCTGACCCGAATCAGATCAACGAGCATTGCTCTATTCCAATTTGGGATACTTATACTATGTATTTTATATCTCCTTGGAGGGAGTTACAACGCATTTTTTTATTTCCAATTCTAAGAATAACTCAATGACGAGAAACAAAATAACTGGATATGTATTCTTTGGACTACTTTTACTTTTAGCAGTGATTTTTATGGCAACCATAGGAGCTGCCGACGTCTCTGCTGAAAACAGATCATTAGAAAAGTTTCCAGCTTTGAAAGATGCTAATTTTGCAGCCAAACTGAATACCTATGTAAGCGATCGTTTCCCAGCTAGAACTTTATTGATTAATCAATTCAATAACTTTCGACTTAATCAGATGGGAATTAATACCTCAAAAGGTGAGGTTCATATTGGTAGGGATGCTTGGTTATTTAACCTGAAAGGTCAGTTACAAAATGATGAAATTTCTGCAGATGTTTTGATTGAAGAGCTGCTGCGACGACAAGCTGTATGTAAAAATCTCGGTATAGAGTCCCTTTTTGTTGTTGTTCCTAATAAACTTAGTGTCTATGCTGAAATGGCTCTAAATCAGAGCTTATACAATCAAAATTCCCTAATAAACAAAGTAGTATCTCAAAAGCCAGACCAACTAAATCTTTTGTACTTAAAGGAAGATTTGCGTGCGTATAAGCATAAGGCCGATGTTTTTCATAAAGGAGATCATCATTGGAAATATGAGGGCGCTTTTGTTGGTTATCAATCCATCTTAAGGGAATTGAATATAACCAGCTTACTATCAACCTCAGATTTCAAGAAACGCAAATACTACAAATACGGTTTATCCTCCTATGAAAAATTAGGGATTACCAAACAAAGGGAAATTGATTTTAATTGGGTTGGCTCCAAGTATACTCAAAGATTAAATAATCGAATACTTGAATTACAACAACAATGGAACAAACCTAAATATGAGAACAACCCCTTTCCTATCATTGGTAATGATTCTACTTCAAAGCGTGTATTAATATTACGTGATTCCTATGCAAACATGCTGGCCACCTTTTTTCCTAATGATTTTTCAGAAATTGAATTCTTATGGGATGATTGGAAATATGAGTTTCCTGAACAAATACTAATTGACTCTAAACCGGATATTTTTATCACAGTTATAGCAGAAGATAGCCTATACTTAATAACACAAAATAACAATATGACTCATTCCGTAGAATAAATAACTGAATGACTTAAACTAAAAAGATCGAACACTATAAAGTGTCAATAATAAGAAGTTTATTAATTACTCGTATTAGTCAAATCTTTGTTCAACCCTCAATACTTTAACCCGAGTCGATCCTTTGCCCCCATTTTTATCAGTCTCCACATCCGTAAAGGCTATATAACCAACATTTCCTATCACTTCCAATTGAGGAAATCCACTTTGGCGTTCAGCCGAGGTTTTTACAAGGGTAATCGAAGCATCTTTCCGGCCGTCAGCTCCTACTGTGACTGATTGGAGTACAATATCTTTACCTTGAGGCTCTAGCCAACTCACGATTGCGGTGTTTGTATCAAGCATAACTAAATCTACTCGCCCTATAGCATTTCCTGCGTCAAGTCGGATAGGTTCATTAAAATTTGCACCGTTGTCTGGTGAAAAAGCAACCCATACAGATGGGGTATCATTTGCAGCAGTAAACCATGTCACTGCCATATGCTCCTCCTTGGTCGCAATAGCCGGGCCGTTAACTGGACAGCCATTAAGTTGCCAGTTATCTTGATGAATAGGCTGTGGTTGAGTCCAAACTCCGTCTACCAAACGCACTATCGAAATATCACGTATTTCTAATTCGCCTTCAGAACGATCACGGTAAACCACCACGGGTCCATTTTGAGTGATGGCCGTTGCTGTATTACAACAATCACAGACACGGTTGTCAATTTCAGATTCCTGACTTATATTTCCATCCAAATCGATAAACGCATTACGCAAACTCATCTGATTCTTAGACTGGTCTTCATTTTTGGTATTTCGACCGTCCAGCCAACTCACATAAAACCCATCATCATAGGCTTGCATAGATACAAAGCCGTGTTCTGCTTGAATACCGTCTGTGTTTAATAAGAAGTTTCCTTTTTTTATCCCCGCTGGCGTAAACATACTCAGCTTTACATCATAGTCATAAGTGCCTTCAGCAGATTTTTGTAGGACATTAGTCAGCATTGTATCGCCATTAACACCAAGTGCTGGAAAATCGGCCCAGTTGACAAACCAATCATCGCCTTGGGTGATTGTTTGTGCTGGGGTCCAAACATCATTTTCTAGTTTGGAGTATTTCAGTATTGCCAATGAATCTTGGGTCTCAACCCACGTCAAGTGCAAAGTTTCGCCACCCAAAGTTAAACGAGGTAAATGTGAATTTCCACCAACCGCACTTGTCATTTCTTCAATAACGACATTAACTTTTATACTATTTTCTATTGCATCTGGAGCAACTGAAGTTTTTGAATCTTGCTTGCACGAAAAGAAAAGTGCAAGGCACAATAGGGATATAATAAGGCGCATATGAATGTATTTCCTACAAATATACACGCCTTCAAAGACTTTGTTTCTTAAATTTCTGTTTTTCGCTTAGCGTGGGCTGGCTGTGGTCTCTCGATAGAAACCAAAGGTTCAGCATAAAGATCGAAATCTTCGGCTTGGGTGATGACTACAGTAGCGTAGCCTCCAGTTTTCATATAATGCTTAGTAGCATCAATAAGCACCTCATTATCAACATCTGGAGAATCGTGTTCGGTACGGCCTACAAAGTAATTTCCTTCCTTACGATCCACTACAATTTTGAATTCTTTACCAATTTTCTGTTGGTTCAACTCCCAAGAAATTTGTGATTGAATCTCCATAATTTGATTGGCGCGATCCATTTTCACTTCCTCTGGCACATCATCTTCAAGATTAAATGCATGCGTGTTTTCCTCATGAGAGTATGTAAAACAACCCAAACGCTCAAAACGCTGGTCTTTTACCCACTGCTTCATCAGTTGGAAATCTTCCTCAGTCTCTCCTGGATATCCAACGATCAATGTCGTACGGATTGTCATTTCGGGTACGCTTTCGCGAAATTGCGACAACAACGCATTTGTTTTTGCCATGGTCGTTCCGCGACGCATCGATTTCAAAATGTGATCGGCGATATGTTGCAACGGAATATCTATGTAATTACACACCTTTGGTTCACGTTTCATCACGTCCAATACATCCATAGGGAAGCCCGTTGGAAAAGCATAATGTAAACGTATCCACTCTATTCCTTCTACTTTGACAAGGGCCTCGAGTAATTCGGCTAAGTTTCTCTTTTTATATAAATCCAACCCGTAATAGGTTAAATCCTGTGCGATTAGAATGAGTTCTGTTACACCGTTTGCAGCTAGTTTCCCTGCTTCAGTCACAATATCTTCAATAGGTGTAGATCTGTGTTTTCCTCTCATAAGTGGAATAGCACAAAACGAACACGGACGGTCACAACCTTCTGCGATTTTTAGATAGGCATAATTTTTTGGAGTAGTTGTAAGACGTTCTCCAATGAGTTCATGCTTATAATCTGCCCCTAATGCTTTTAGTAAACCAGGAAGTTCTGTAGTTCCAAAATACTCATCAACATCTGGAATTTCCTTTTGCAAATCCGGCTTATAGCGTTCAGAAAGACAACCCGTCACAAATACCTTATCTACATCGCCTTGCTCCTTCTGCTTGACATATTCTAAAATCGTATTCACCGATTCCTCCTTGGCATTGTCAATAAATCCGCAGGTATTGATAACAACGATATTGCCTTCCTCTTCATGTGCCACCTCTTTGCCATTGGCTTTAAGTTGGCCCATCAACACTTCACTATCATAGACGTTCTTTGAACAACCTAAAGTGACCACATTGATTTTATTCTTTTTCAGCGATTTCGTTCTCATACTACTTCCTTATTTCGGTGTGCAAAGATACGGTATAAAGAAGTACCTGAGACGAAGGTGTTTTAGTTAAAAAATAGCTGTTCACAGCAATCTAAATTTGGAGTTTGGACATTTTGATTCAATGTTCAAAATTCAAAATTCAAAAACAACAGCTAAGATATTGGCTACAGAAAAGCCAAGAGCTTAAAGCTTGCAGCCATGACATGGCAGATATCCGCAGGAAAGATGAGAATTTGTGATTTGGAACTTGATGTTTGGAACTTAGTACTTGGATTTAGGTAAAGGTCATTTAGTAAATAATTAATCAATGCTATTAAAAACTAATTTACAAGTATACCAAAATGCTGTTATAACAAGATGCTGTCATTCCAAAATATCTATTATCACCCTTTGGGGGAGATGTCCGAAGGACAGAGGGGGAACCCTTTGGGGGAGATG
>CAXBCS010000007.1:0-103042 GCA_963974305.1 uncultured bacterium | reverse complement strand
ACAATCGTTGATCTCCAATCAATAAATCCTTTACAACTCTAACCTAAAATCACCTACTAAACTCTTCAACTCCTCCACTTCTAAACACATCGTCTCATAGACAAAAGGTTTTAGGCTTTAGGCTGTTAGTGGTTAGTGGTTAGTGGTTAGTGGTTAGTGGTTAGTGGTTAGTGGTTAGTGGAGACTACAATTTATCTTCAACTTCAACTTCATCTTCGTTTTCGATTTCGATTTCGATTTCATTACACCAAAACACATTACCTCAAACCCTTACTTCCCTCCCATTTTGACTCGTTTCTTCATTTCTTCAACGATATTAAAGGCAGCTGGGCACATTTTTACGTTTTCAAGGGTGATTTTAGAGATTTGTTGGAACTTCTTTCTGTCGGTATGTGGAAATTCTCTGCAGGCTTTTGGGCGAACTTCATAGATGGAGCAGTAATTATCGGCACCAAGGAAGGTACAAGGTGTACTTTGTAGCACATAGTCCTTATCTTCATCGATACGCAGGAAGGAAGTGATAAAGTCAAATTCCTTCATCTTAAAATGCTTTGAAATACGGCTGATATCTTTATCTGTAAACAGCGGCCCAGTTGTTTTGCAGCAATTGGCACATTCTAAGCAATCGGTGCGTTCAAATTCGTCTTCATGCAATTCCTGCATTAGATAGTCTAAATTCTTTGGAGGTTTTGCGCGCAATTTGGCAAAGAACTTTTTGTTTTCGTTCTCCTTATCTTTGGCACGTTTTGGTAAGGCTTTTATAATCTCTTCCATCACACAAATTTAACCATACCCCATGAATAATACCGCAGACATTTTTGGATTAGCGCTTGCCGACTATTACAATGATGCTTATACAGAAGATATCATCGTTCATTCTTCTATCGCCGAGGATGATGTTATTCCTATTCCCTACTTATTTAGAAATTTTGATGAGATGCCTCCTATAGAGCAAAAAGCCCTTTCGCTATGTAAAGGATCTACACTAGATATAGGATCTGGTGCAGGCAGCCACAGTTTATGGCTACAGGAGCAAGGGTTTGATGTTAGAGGGATTGATATTTCAAAGGGGGCTATTGCGCTTTCGCGAAAGCGGAACCTCAACAATGTTTTACACACCTCAATATTACAGCATACCGGTGCTTATGATACTTTATTATTATTGATGAATGGCACTGGAATTTTTGAACGAATAGATAAAATAGATAGTTATTTACAACATTTAAAGTCACTACTTCATCCAGGCGGACAAATACTCATTGACGGTTCAGATATAAAATATATGTTTGAAGATGAAGATGGAGGCTATTGGGTGGATACGCACCGAGCCTATTATGGAGAAGTTACCTATGCCATGAGTTATAAAGGGCAACGCAGTGATACCTTCGATTGGCTCTACTTAGATTATGAAACTCTTAAAACCTTTGCACAAAAAAATGAGCTCGCATGCGAACTCATTCTAGAAGGTGATCACTATGATTATTTAGCTAGACTTACTGTTGCATAAGATATCCTTTGGTAGCTAATTTGTCGATCATGGATTTATATAAATCTCTACTCCAGATTTCAGAAACCTCAGATACCGAACGAGAAATTTCGTTCTTTGAATTGAGAACTTTCTTCCCTGTAGGACTATTGTAAAAGAAACTCGCATCGTTGCGTTGCGCATCTGACATCGAGGTCTGATCTCTCAGTAATTGTTGGCCAGCATCTGTTTTATAAAAAGAAATGAGGTTTTTGATATCATCTTGATCATATACACCTCTGTATGCAGACACTAACATGGCTTTCATTCGGCCTATCTCTCCTTGACTTTCATCACGTAAGCTTGCCCAAACAGCTTCGTCTATCTTATGAGAGGTATATTGACGTTTTAGTAATTCAAATAGCTGATCAATGGCTCCACTGTATTGTTCGGTGGTTCCATTGAGTTCTAAATATTCCAAAACATCTTGTCTATATGTAGTTTCTTGTGCAATTAGACCCATATTTGAAATTAAAATAAGTCCGAAAAGTAATATTTTGCTCATCTTTACGATTAATTAATTAGATACTAAATATATAAAAATGATAAGACATCGATTTCAAAAGTTGAGTATGTTGCTTTTACTACTTGGAATAATCGTTATAAGTTGTAAAAAAGACGATGAGGGAACGGAAATACCAACGAACCCTGACCATATTGCCAATCAACAACCCCTAGGAACTTCTGCCAACGAATTGTTATCGGCTGATGAGTTTACAAGTCTCCGACTTGAAATTGTGTATCCAGATGGTTTTAGACCTACTCAAGAAACAATTAATCTTATTGAAGATTTCTTGAGCGAGCGCCTCGACAAGCCAAATGGAATAAGCATGGTTGAAAATATTATTGATCCCTCTCAAACTCCGCCTTATACTATCAATGAAATAGTTGCCATTGAAGATGAACACCGTACCGTATACAATAATGGAGACGAGATAGGTGTCTATGTTTTCTTTTCAGATGGAAACTCCTCTTCTAACTCTGGAAATTCTGTAGTTCTTGGTACTGCTTACCGCAATACATCCATGGTGATTTACGAAAAGACCTTTATAGATCTTGCAAATCAATCGACCACAGGAATTAATAGAACCTTGATTGAAACTTCAACCTTACGCCATGAGTTTGGACATATCTTTGGTTTGGTAAATACAGGAACACCTCTTACCTCAGATCATGAGGATCAAGATAATAATAGACATTGTAATGTCGAAGATTGTTTAATGTATTTTCAAACAGTGACCAACGTCTTTAACGATAGTAGTGTTTCTAGTATCCCGGACTTTGACCCGCAGTGCATTGCAGACATGCAGGCCAATGGCGGATTATAGATAACAAAAAAGAGCTTCCAAAATGGAAGCTCTTTTTTTTGTTAAATGAATATATTATTAGTCCTTTATAGGAGTCAATAATTTTACTTCTTCCAACTGGAGGTTCTCTCCATATTTCATAAGATATACAGCCGTATTGTAGAAACCACCTGTCGATGTTTGCTTGTAACGGAACTTATTTTCAATATTTTGTGTTTCAATACCCGTTGAGGCGGCACTGTATAAATCTTTAGCATAAGCCAATCTCAACAAGGTATCGTACATAATATCATAACCTCTTGTTGCGAAACGGCTTGGACTAATGGTGTATTTATCTTCGTAAGCTGCAATAAAAGCATCTGCACGATCATTGGTAGTTTCATTATCTATAGAAGGAAAATGAAAGTTCAAATTTGTTAAGTGCAGGTGTTGAATTTCATCACTATCATAGGCCGATCCTTTATTTGTTGTAAATAAGGTCACTTGACGAGTTGCTGTGAGTGTATTGAGATTTGTAGTCACATTACTGATTAAAGGAATATCATTTGTTTCTAAAATCACCCAATTCTCAGCCGTTTCTGATATTTGCTTTGGAATATCGTCTGGGTATAAGTAATAGCCTTTATCTCCAGATCTAGGAACAACCTCCTTAGCTGAAGGAAATAGTGCTTTTAAGGAAGATTTAATCCTACCATTTTTAGCATCTGCAATGATGACTATATTTTTACCTTGTCCATAAGCCTTTAAATATTCCAGCATTTGATCTTGTAACATAGCGTCACTCGGTCTTGACTGAAATACGTTTGATCCCATGCTCACCTTTCCCGTAAGTGGAGAAATAACTGGAATTCCTTTGCTTCTCAAGATACTTGCGGCACGATTTACATTATCGCCCATTACAGGTCCAATCACTACATCTACATCAGAAGTATTGCTAGATGTCAATAACTGATCAATTTTCCTTGCGTTAGTTGCAGTACCATTGGATCGTGCATACTCAGTATCTAAAACCTTTAAATCTACTGAAATGCCATTTGCTTTGGCTTCTTCAACTGCCATCAGAATCCCGGAGTGAAGGTCCAGGGATAAACGCAATAGGCGATCACTTTTTAATAGCTTTTCATCGGTCATTGTAGAATCTCCTTGACTGCGATTGAGACCAAAAGGCAACATCACAACAACTCGTTTTGTCGAGTAGTCTGAAATACTATCCTTTAAATTAACAATAGATCCTTGACCTTCACCTGCAACCTCTTCGTTTGGAATAGTAACATTGCCTATTCCATTCTTTGGAATTTTAAGAATCATACCCTCTTTCAAACCTTCATCCAAAGCAGGGTTTAAACTCACTAATTCATCGGCCTTCATTTCTAGTCGGCGCAAAAGGCTATACATGGTATCTCCTTTTAGCACTTCATAAAATTCATAGGTATCAGTATCGATCACTGCAGTAGTACTAACAGCTTTTTTAGGCACTCTTATAGAACTACCTTCTTGAAGACCTATTCCCATACCGGGATTCATAGCTTCTAATTCGGCGATGGTGATTCCATACATTCTTGCCACACCGTATTTGGTTTCCTTTGCTTTTACGAGGTGTATCGAGTGATTAGGGCCATCTTTAGGAGTCTCTGAATGAGTCATTCCACCACCTACGGTTGTGGTAGTTGTGGTTTCTTTAAAATTTAGGGGAATCTGTAATTTATCTCCTTTGCGCAGTGTTTGACTGTACAGGTGCTTGTTAAAACGTTTTATTACCTCTTGAGATACTCCGTATTTCTGAGAAATACTATAGAGCGTTTCTTTTCGTTTTACTTTGTGTTTTTTAAATCGGATCTCCTCTTGCTCAGGTCCATTGGTAATTTCCACCGCTTTTGCATCTGCGGGGAGGATAAGTACTAGACCTTCATAAATACTACGTCTAGCATCAGGGTTTAATTTGATGATTTGCGTTTCGGTAACATTGTATTTTTTAGAAATACTATATACCGTCTCACCAGCTTTTACTTGATGAGAAACAAATTCTTGGACAACTGCTGATGTGGTTGTAAACGCTTTCGCGAAAGCGCAACAAAACACAACGATTGCAATAAGGAGGATTTTCTTCATATTTGACTTTTATTCCCACTCAATGGTGGCAGGTGGCTTCGAACTAATATCGTATACTACTCTATTAACGCCTTTTACTTTGTTTATTATATCATTAGAGACCTTTTGCAAGAACTCATAGGGTAAATTTACCCAATCGGCAGTCATACCGTCGGTGCTTTCTACCGCTCTAAGGGCAACACATTTTTCATAGGTACGCTCGTCTCCCATTACGCCTACAGAATTAACTGGAAGCAACATGGCGCCGGCTTGCCATACTTTATCATAGAGACCCCATTCTCGTAATCCACTAATAAAAATATGGTCAACCTCTTGTAAGATACGCACTTTCTCTGGAGTTATATCGCCCAAAATACGAATCGCTAAACCAGGTCCAGGAAATGGATGTCTTCCCAATAATTCTGGAGAAAGGCCCATACTAGCACCTACGCGGCGAACTTCATCCTTAAACAACATACGTAAGGGCTCTACAACTTGAAGTTTCATAAAGTCAGGTAATCCACCAACATTGTGATGTGATTTAATGGTAGCACTTGGTCCGCCAGTAGCACTTACAGATTCTATAACATCTGGGTAGATGGTTCCTTGTCCGAGCCACTTGGCATTTGTCACCAATTTACTTTCATTATCAAAAACTTCAATAAAGGCATTCCCAATTGCTTTTCTTTTTGTTTCTGGATCACTTTCTCCAGCAAGCGCATCCAAGAAGCGTGCCGAAGCATCTACTCCTTTTACGTTCAAGCCCATTCCTTCATATTGTTTTAGCACTTGGCTAAACTCATTTTTACGTAGGAGTCCGTTGTTTACAAAAATGCAATACAAGTTTTTACCAATGGCTTTATGAAGTAAGGTAGCCGCAACAGTGCTGTCGACACCTCCTGAAAGGCCTAAAATGACTCTATCCTCACCAACTTTTGCTTTAAGTTCGGCAACGGTGGTATCTACAAAGGCATCTGGTGTCCATGTTTGGGCAACACCTGCGATCTTAACTAAGAAATTTTCTAATATTTTTTTCCCATCTGTTGAGTGATATACTTCAGGGTGGAATTGAATAGCATAGGTATCTTCGCCATCGATACGATAGCCAGCATTTTCAACATCATGCGTTGAAGCAATACAAACGGCTCCTTCTGGAAGTTGTTTAATCGTATCACTATGACTCATCCATACTTGGCTTCCTTCACTCACCCCTTCTAAAAAGGCTTCTCCTTCCTTCACCATTGACAGCTTTGCACGGCCGTATTCTCTGGTATTGGACTGTCCTACTTCTCCGCCGTGAAAATGAGCTAAATATTGTGCCCCGTAGCAAACCCCTAATAATGGCTTTTTGCCTCTAATTTGGGAAAGATCAGGATGTGGGGCATCCTCAGCGCGCACTGAATGTGGAGAACCAGATAAAATCACAGCTTTATAGCTAGAGAGATCTTCAGGAAGTTTATTGTAAGGTTTAATTTCACAGTAGATATTCAACTCGCGCACTCGGCGTGCAATTAACTGTGTATACTGAGACCCGAAGTCTAGAATGAGGACGTTGTTTTGCATAGGCAAAAGTAGGACTATTTCTTTTTTTGGAGAAGCCTTTCTAATAAAATTCCACAGTAGAAATTAACAATTTATACAGCGGAAAGGCAGCCTGCAAAATGTAGGGTTTAAAGGTAGATACATAAAAAAAGCGCCTCAGTTTCCTGAGGCGCTTTCAAATATATAGAATATGTGAATATTCTTAGTTGTTGATCAAACGGAATTCCGTACGACGGTTTGCTGCGTGCTGACGCTCAGTACAAGATACACCATCGGCACATCTGTTTTTAAGCTTACGCTCACCAAATCCATTTGCAACAAGTAAGCTACTGTTTACTCCTTTAGAGATTAAGTAGTTTGCTACAGACTGAGCACGACGCTCAGAAAGATCTTGGTTAGGTGCATCTCCACCTCTTGAGTCTGTATGAGAAGCTATTTCTAATTTCACACCAGGATTTTGTGCCAAAAGAGGCATTAATCTTGAATCGATGATTTGCTTAGCAGCAGGAGTTAAAGTTGCGCTATTTAGGTTCCAGTTGATAGGAAGTGCTTGGTACTCAACAAGAGCACATTCTACTTCTCTCCAAGTTGTCAATCCACCTTTTTGCTTCAAAACTTCTTTTGAAACTGTAGTATAGGTAGCAGGAATTGTTTCTTGAGTTGTAGAAGCATCTTTAACCATTACCGTTTTGTTGATGTTTGCAAACTCAGCAGGAATTACTTCCTCAATAACACGAGCTGGCTGATCAACTACACGTACAGTGTAAGTTCCATTAGCCGATCTTCCTGGTGCAGATGTTACAGATGCATCATTAGCAAGTGTTCTAACAGATACTGTTTGGTATTCTGCTGGATATCCTTTGTAACACCAGTAACGACAATCGTCAGGGTTAGAAGATGCACAATCAGGTGCTGGAGCTCCTAGTTCCCATTGAGCATAAGCCGACTTAGTCTCTATAGTCTCAGTAGAGTTAGCAAAAGAAGCAGGAATTACAGAAAGTGAAGAACCTGAAGTACTTTTTACATAAGATACTGTTTCAGTCTTCTATGTTGCTGGAATTACTTTTAAACGCTTAGAGGCTTCCTTAACCATTACACGTTCTGTTTGAGTTTCGTATTGTGCAGGTACTACTTTCAATTTCTTGTAAGCAGGAGTCTTTGTAATTTGAACTGTTTGAGTTTCATAAATGTCGGGAGTTGTACAACGTACATAACATTTACCAGCTTCAGGATTTGTTGGTAAATCTTGTGCTTGTGCTGTGTTTAGGACAAAAGCAAAAGCTGCACATAATAATAAAATTTTCTTCATAATTGATAGTTTAAAGTTAAAGTGTTGGAATTCAATTTCAAGTTACAAAAATACTATCATACTGATATACAAGCCTTAACACAATTTTTGGATTTGAATTTTCGGTTAAAGGACATTTTTTTACCGACCAAAAACACAATCATGAAAAATGTTTTACCATCTTTTACTTTTAACCATCTAATTCGCAATTTTACTAGAGCTTAAAAACCCTTTAAAATCCCAAGAAGACGCTGATGTTGCTCCTGAGTATAATCATAATGAGTAACAATGCGCAATTTCCCTTGCCCCATATCACTGATAACTATCTGATTTTCATCTAAATAATTAACAAACGTTTGTTTCTTTTCACCTTCAGCCAATTTAAATATGACAATATTCGTGTCTACCGGTTCAAGGTGGGCAATGCATTCCATACTATTTAACTGCGCTGCTATTTCCTTTGCTCTTCGATGATCCTCTGCAAGTCGGTCGACGTGATGGTCAAGAGCATATAATCCTGCTGCAGCCATAAAGCCAACTTGTCGCATGCCACCTCCTAATACTTTTCGCACTCTCATCGCCTTACTCATGAATTCCTTTTTTCCTACAAGAACAGAGCCCATAGGAGCACCTAATCCTTTAGACAAACAAACGGAAATAGTATCAAATAATTCCCCATATACTTTGGGTGATTCTTTTTGGGCAACCATAGCATTCCACAATCGGGCGCCGTCTAAATGGAATCCTAATTCATGTCTATCACAAACTTCTTTTATTTTCTGTATTTCAGAAAGGTCATAACAGGCACCTCCTCCTTTATTAGTCGTGTTTTCTAGACACACCAATGAAGTCAAAGCAGAGTGATAAAAATCGGGAGGGTTAATGGCAGCTTCTACCTGTTCTGCGGTGATCATTCCTCTATTTCCATCTAGGAGCTTACAAGAGACTCCACTATTAAAGGAAACACCTCCTCCTTCATAGTTATATACATGCGCAAAGGCATCGGCGATGAGTTGCTCTCCTGGTTGGGTGTGAATTTTTATGGCTGCTTGATTCGTCATACTGCCCGTTGGAAAGTATAGTGCATCATCCATCCCGAACATTTCGGCAATGCGGTTTTCCAGTTCGTTAACTGTTGGATCTTCTTTATAGACATCATCTCCCACTTCTGCTTTCATCATAAAAGCGAGCATTTCGGGCGTAGGTTTGGTTAAGGTATCAGAACGTAAATCTATTTTCATTGCAATTTCGCGAAAGCGGTATCCCCACCTTCGTCTTTATTATTAGTTTGAATAAATAGGAGTATCAAAACATCCAATAGGTGAGCCATCAGGAATCTTCGGACTGGCCATTACTTTAAATTTTTCAGGCGACTTTAAAAAGTTATTAATTTCGCCTACCATATAAGCACTATTGGCTCCCATAGCGTCTAAAGCTAATTGAGTTCGAATTTTTTTGAGTTGCGCTTTCGCGAAAGCTTTTGTTTGAGGTATCGCCTTAGGATGAACTGAAAGATTCATTAAGTGTTTTAATACATTATAATTAATGGATTCTTGAACACTCGCTTTATAAGGATCATTCACCTTACTAAAGAGAGTTTCTGCAACTAAAGTCGCTAACATGCCGTCTAGGCCCATTTGCGTTTTATCTAAGGCTGCTTGCTGCACCATTCGGTTGGCGCGCTGTGGATTCAATAAGATTCCTAAGGTCATATCGCTAGCTGTTGCCGCTGCTCCTAATGCATCAAAGCCAACACCGTTGTTACTTTGAAAGCTTTCGCGGCTTCTATAATAGCCGTGAGCTCTAGGAGGAAACAATTCTAGTTTCTCTTTCGGAATAGCCAAATGGTCAGCCGAAAGTGTTTTAAGTACCGATTGCAAGGCATTCATTTGTTCTGTAGCCTCTAGAATAAGTGTAGACTTTAAATGTGGATCACCTTTTACGGCATAATTATATTTCAAGCCGCCCACCATTTTTATCGCAGCTTCTGTTTGATATCTGTGATAAAAATACAGAGGAACAAACACATCTTCCAAAACAGAATATGGCTCTGAAGTGCGGATATTGTGTGCTGAAAAATTAGCAATAGCACCTTTACGAAGCTTTAATAAGTCATTTAACTCCTTATAAGCACTATTCCCATTATCCCATAAATGTGCCTGATAATGAGCTCCTCCTTGTGGGCGAGCATCACTATCTGTGATATAACGTAAACCTTTCTCTTCGGCAGTTTCAATAATATTGTTTAAAAAGGCTTTCTCACTCATTCCCTCAGGAACGACTCCATAACTATAGGCCACGGTAACTTTATCCCATTCACCAATCCCGGTTGCATAGGCATTTGAAAAATCAACATTCTTCCCATCCCATGATAAGGTAGGGTGCGGATAATCCATCACACTTGCCCTTCCTTTCGGACTGGCAGCAAAATTGTGTGCAAACCCAATGGTATGCCCAACTTCATGCGCCGACAATTGACGTATTCTAGCCAAAGCCATTTCTAACATAGGTTGGTAATTAGAATCACTTTTTTCAAAAGGTTTATTCATTAGGGCTTGAGCAATCAAAAAGTCTTGACGAATTCTCAAACTTCCCAAACTCACATGTCCCTTAATAATTTCTCCTGTTCGTGGATCTGTAACACTAGCTCCATAACTCCATCCTCTGGTGCTTCTATGTACCCATTGGATCACATTATAGCGCACATCCATAGGATCTGCATCGTCTGGCAACATTTTTACCTGAAAAGCATCAATAAAGCCAGCTGCTTCGTAGGCTTGATTCCACCAACGAGCACCTTCTAATAAGGCAGAACGTACAGGCTCGGGAGTACCTGGATCTAAATAGTAGATAATTGGCTCTACTGCCTCGCTACGTTTTGCCATCGGATTTTTCTTTTCCAAGCGATGTCTATTGGCATATTTTTTATGAATTGACTCTTGAATAGGCGTGGCATAGTCCATAAAGCTAGTGGAGATATTCCCAGCTCGTGGATCGAAAGGTCGTGGTTCATAATTATCATCAGGTAATTCGACAAATGAATAATGTTGTACCACCGTCAAAGCCCCAGAATCAGGAGCTACCGAACGAATATTCCTTCCAGTCGCTTGCCCTTTAAACGTAATCATAGCTTCAAACTCTGTATTCTTTGGAAAGCTTTTTGTACGTTCCATATGAATGGCAGATCGAGAGGTGTCTAATTTGTACGTTCCTTCTTTAGCCTGTTTTAGGCGTTGAGCAACACCATGGGTATCTTCCATAAGAAAGGGTGTGAAGTCAATGACATACGTATCTCCTTTTGTCTCTTTAATAGGAAATCCAAAAAGCACCGACTTGGCAAAAGCTTCTTCAATCGAGCGTTTTTCCAGCATATTATCTGTATTTGCTCTAAAACGCTGATTGGGTTGTACCAATAATAACTTATTACCCGCCTTTTGAAATTTTACAATTGCTGTACCTCCTAATTGACCACGGTCAAGACCAATGTCATTAGATCCCAGCCCTGTGCGCAGAGAATGCACATAGAGGAACTCGGCGTCTATCTTATCAACTTCGAGATATAGTTTGTCTTCAGACTCACTGTAGTGCATTTTAAAAAATCCATCCTTAGTGTCCAGATCAGTTTTGGTAGCCAAAAACTGGGCACATAAGGAAGACATTGTAAATAAAAAAACGGTTAGAAAGGTATACTTTTTCATGTGTTGGCTTTTAAGGCTGACTAAGATAGGTGTTTGTGCGCTTTCGTGAAAGCGAAATAATAAAGGAAGGATTTCTGAGGGATTGGGGAAATATGAAGTTAACGTGATTAGTTAACCGTTATATGTTAACTGTTATCTGTTAATGTTATCTGTACTTTGCTAAGTATTTACTTTCTACTTTCTACATTTCACTTTTAATTTCATTTTCCTTTCCGACTCATCTGAAAAGAAAGTATTTTTACAATTCGAATACTACCTATGATTACACTTGAACAAATAAAATCACTCCAAGAGCGTGTTACTGGCTTGAGGAGATATCTTTGACATCGATCGCAAGCAGATCGAAATTTCTAACGACGAAGAAAAAACCTTTGACCCAAATTTCTGGAATGACCCTAAGGAGGCAGAAGCCTTTATGCGAGCGCTACAAAGCAAAAAGCAATGGGTACAAGACTATAACAAGTCCCAGACTTTTATAGATGATCTTGAGGTGCTCTTTGAATTTGCCAAGGAAGGTGAAGTTGGAGAAGCTGAAGTACAATCTAAATTTGATGCAGCTTCAGAACATATTGAGGATATTGAATTTAGAAATATGCTCTCTGAAGATGGGGATTCTTTAAGTGCTGTACTTCAAATCACCGCTGGTGCCGGAGGTACTGAAAGTTGTGATTGGGCTGCAATGCTTATGCGCATGTATCTCATGTGGGCCGAAAAGCGAGGCTATAAGGTGAAAGAACTCAATTTTCAAGAAGGCGATGTAGCCGGAATAAAAACGGTTTCTTTAGAGATTGAGGGCGAATTTGCCTTTGGTTGGCTCAAAGGTGAAAATGGTGTCCATAGATTGGTGCGTATCTCCCCTTTTGACAGTAATGCAAAAAGACACACCTCCTTTGCCTCTGTTTACGTGTATCCTTTAGTAGATGACAGTATAGAAATTGTAATAAACCCAGCCGATTATAAAATTGTAACCGCACGTTCATCAGGAGCTGGTGGGCAAAATGTAAATAAGGTGGAAACCAAAGTGCAATTGACTCACTTTCCTTCTGGGATCCAAATATCCTGTTCTGATAGTCGGTCGCAACATGATAACAGAGCCACTGCTTTGCAAATGTTGAAGTCACAGTTGTATGAATTGGAACTCAGGAAACAATCAGAGGCTAGACAAAGTATAGAGTCTGGGAAGATGAGTATCGAATGGGGCTCCCAAATTAGATCTTATGTTTTAGACGATCGAAGGGTAAAAGATGTTAGAACCAATTATGAATCACGCCAACCAGACAAAGTATTGGATGGAGATCTAGATCCATTTTTAAAGAGTTATCTCATGCTCATGGGGCAAGAAGATGTGAGTGATGAATTATAAATATGACTAGACTTAGACTAGCTTATTGATTACATAAAAAAGTATTTCTTATGCAAAAAATAAAAACTATCATTTTCGACTTGGGCGGTGTACTTATCGATTGGAGCCCAGAATATGTTTATTTAAAAGAATTTAGGGGTGATCGCGCGCAAATGGATTGGTTCCTTAACCATGTATGTGCTTGGGACTGGAATGTTAATCAAGATGCAGGATATCCTATTGCCAAAGCTACTGAGGAGCGTATTGCCATGTTCCCGGAATACGAAGCTTTGATCAAAATGTACTACGGTAGATGGGAAGAAATGCTTGGTTTTACGCATAATGGAACCCTAGCGATTTTAAAAGAGTTAGTTGACAACCCTGAGTATCGAGTACTCGCCCTTACTAATTGGAGTGGAGAAACCTGGCCCAAAGCGATTGCAAAATTCCCGTGGCTACAATGGTTTGAAGGTATTTTGGTTTCTGGAGATGAAGGCATGCGAAAACCATTTGCCAATATCTATGAACTCATGTTATCTAGATATTCAATACAGGCGGAGGAAGCAATTTTTATTGATGATAGTCTCAAGAATATTGAAGGCTGTGAGAAAGTAGGCATTAAAGGAATTCATTTTAAAGATTCCAGTACTCTGGCAGCGCAGCTGCGAGCTGTAGGTTTAAAAATACAAATTCAATAAGATGTATAATGACAAAAATCTATCACAATCCGCGATGTAGTAAGAGTAGACAAGGGCTTGCTTTAGTAGAAGCTTCAGGCTTACCTTATTCTATTGTTTTATATCTAAAGGAGCCACTGCTATTTGATGAAGTAAAAACCATCATCTCACAACTAGGTATTAAACCCATTGATTTGGTGCGAAAAGGAGAAGCCATTTGGAAAGCGTCCTTTAAAAACAAGGACCTTACGGATGCAGAAATCATCCAAGCGATGGTTGAACATCCTACATTAATAGAACGCCCTATCGTTATTCATGGCGATAAAGGGGTGATAGGGAGGCCCCCAGAAAATATTTCTACTTTACTGAGCAAATAAATTGTGCTTCTTTTATCTTTTATTTAACTCCTATTTAACGTCCACACTTTGGGAATACAAGTACTTTTCGGCAACCAAAACAATTGAATGAAAAAGTTAATTTTAGCCTTAGTACTTTTAGGCCTTGTCCCTTCTATATACGCACAAAGACCAGGAAATACTTCCGATATCGTACTTTCAGGGAAGGTACTTGATAATGATGATAGTTTCCCATTGGAATATGCAACAGTGACTTTGGTAAATACCAATGACCCAAAGGCAATTACAGGAGGAATCACAGATCAAAATGGGGAGTTTAATATTACTGCCCCTGCAGGTACTTATGACATCAAAGTAGAATTTATCTCTTTTGTACCTAATATCAAAAAGGCCCAAAAATTAACTGAAAATACTTCCTTAGGCACTATACGCTTAGCGATGGATGCGGCGACATTGGAAAATGTAATGGTAATCGCCGAAAAAACCACCGTCGAATTCAAACTAGATAAACAAGTGTATAATGTTGGTAAAGATCTCACCGTACGAGGTGGAACTGTAAGTGATGTCTTAGACAATGTTCCTTCTGTATCTGTAGACGTAGAGGGAAATGTAGCCCTAAGAGGTAATGATGACATTCGTATCTTAATTAACGGAAAACCTTCAGGCTTAGTCGGTCTTAATAGTAGTGATGCCTTGAGACAGTTACCTGCTGAATCCATTGAACGTGTTGAAGTGATTACTTCTCCATCGGCGCGATATGATGCCGAAGGAAGTGCAGGAATTATCAATATCATTTTAAGAAGAAGTAAACTACAAGGACTCAATGGTGCCCTAACTGCCAATGGTGGATATCCAGAAACCTACGGTCTTTCAGGAAATATAAATTATCGAACTGGGGATTTCAACTTTTTCACAACTGCAGGATATAACAATCGAGGTTCCTTAGGAAATTCCTTTACCAAATCCTTATTTCCCAATGGAAATACCGTGACTGAAACTAGAACCTTTGATCGTCAACGTAAAGGATTGAGTGGAAATTTTGGTTTAGAATACTATATTAATGACAACACTAGTATTACGGGATCTATCGTAATAAGAGATAGTAATAATGAAAATTTATCTGAAAATACCATCGTTCAAACGGGAGAAGTAAATACAACATCTAAACGGTTTTCTCCAGAAGAAGAAGATGATTTCACCCTTCAATACAGTCTAAACTTTGATAAGAACTGGGAAAATGACGGTAATCTTACTATAGAACTACAACTGGAAGATAGCGAGGAAGATGAGTTCACAGACATTCTTAATGTGGGTATTGATACACAAAGAGAAACGAATCAAACCCTCGAAAATCAAGAACGTTTTTTGGCGCAGGTAGATTTTGTACAGCCCATTGGAGAACAGCATCGTTTTGAAGCTGGATATCGCGGAAACTTTAATGAGTTGAATACCGATTATATCGTGACTCAAGATGATGATAACGACGGTGTTTTTACCTTGAATACAGACCTGACCAACAATCTGATTTACAAAGAACAGATCAATGCCTTTTATACGCAGTGGGGAAGTAAAATAGACAAGTTTAATTATCTATTAGGATTGCGATTAGAGCATACAGATATAGAAGTAGATCAACGTACAAATAATAGTTTTACCAATCGAGATTTTACAAACCTATTCCCAACTGTTAACTTAAACTATGAACTCACAGAAAAACAAACCGTGAGTCTTGGTTACAATCGTCGAATTCGAAGAGCCCGAAATCGCTTTATCAACCCCTTCCCTTCTAGAACGAGTCAGACGGTATTATTCCAAGGAAATCCAGATATCAATCCTAGTATTTCCAACGGACTTGACCTTGGCTACTTAAACCGTATGGGGAAAGTAACTCTTAGTGGTTCTGTTTATTTTAGACGCAGTGAGGATATCTTCCAATTTATTACCAAGTTTACCGGAGAACAGGTAGAGGTTAATGGTGTATTGGTCGATGAGCAGGTGCGAACCCCAATCAACTTATCAAGAAATGATCGCTTTGGTGGAGAAGTAACAATGACTTACAGTCCGTCGCGCAAATGGCGTTTAAATTTAAATGCCAATTTATTCCGTTCTGAAACATCTGGCTTTTTTGAAGAAACCGACTTCGGGAATGAAAATACAAGTTGGACAGTACGCTTAAATAATAAGTATACGCTTCCTGGCAAAATCGACTGGCAAACACGTATGGATTACCGTGGGCCATCGGCTACAGCTCAAGGAGAGTCTGATGGAATTTTTACTACGAGCTTAGCCTTTAGTAAGGATCTCTTTAAAGAACAAGCATCTATTGCTCTTAATGTAAATGACCTTTTCAATTCGCGCAAAAGACGTTCAGAAACCTTTTCACCTGTTATTGGTGAAAGCGAATTTCAATGGAGAGAACGTTCTATTAACTTGTCATTCACCTACCGTTTCAACCAAAAGAAAAAGCAGCAACGTGAAGGCCGACAAGAAGGTGGAGAAGAAGACTTTGAAGGCTAAACACCATTGAACACCTGATTTTTTGTACTTTTCTATCCTTAAAGCAGAAAAGTATTTTGGTTTGATTTCAGAAAGATTTACAGTACATGTAGAAGGCACCCATGCGGTTATTATACCGGATGATGTGGGTTGCGCTTTCGCGAAAGCGGGACACGCCCGCGTTGCTGTCAAAGCCTACTTTGAAGGAAATGAACTAGATTTTCACGGGAAATTACATTTTTACAAAGAACAATACCTTATAAGTTTTGGGAAGCGTTACCAAAAAGCCCTAGGCGTTTTTCCAACAGATTTCTTCGAACTTCAACTTCTAGAAGACAAAAGTAAATACGGTGTAGAAGTTCCGGCATCCTTACAGGCCGTACTCGATAGTGATCCGAAAGGAGCTGCTATTTTTGAAAGCCTTACACCAGGTAGAAAAAGAGGTCTGATATATTATGTCTCCCGTTTTAAAACCGCTCAAACTCAAATTGACAAGTCGCTGATTATCTTCGAAAACTTAAAAAGAGGGATTCGGGATCCTAAAGAAATTATTAAGCCTTTATAGGTATTTTAGCCCGTAAAAAAATAAAGTTATGCTTTCTTCACGCAACTATATTACTTTTTTTACATCTTTAAGACAAACTATATAACCATGAATAAATTTAAACTGCTTCTCACCTTTCTGCTTTTGGGAACGCTTCAAAGTTGTTGTTGGGATGGTAATTGTGATGACAGTGATGACATTGTAATTGTAGAACCACCCTTTGAATCGGCTTATGAGCCTATTGTCTTAGACAGAGAGACCTTTGAACAAAGTGTCCAATTACTACCACCAAAGCCTATTGTAAATTCAGGAAAAATTTACGTCTTAAACAATCTTCTTTTTGTGAATGAAAAGCTAGGCGGTTTTCACGTATTCATAAATGATGACCCTTCAAATCCTATACCCATCAATTTTATTGAAGTACCTGGTTCGTCTGATGTGTCTATTCGTAATGGTGTTTATTATATTAATCAAGCAGTTGACTTGATTGCAATAGTGTATAATACGCGTAGTAGCGAACTCATCATTTCCAAACGTATTAAGGATGTATTTCCTGTTTTAGTATCCCCAGAGGGTTACTATCCATATGATCTTGATCAGAATAGTGTTGTTGTAGGTTGGAGACTTAAATCTTAAGAAAATGAAAAAATTACTATATATAATCGCTCTAGTGTTCATAGCCATAGGTTGTAGCACAGACAGTTCAAATAATGACAGTGCGTCACAAGACGCTGCAACCTTTGATGGTCAAGGAGGTTCTTTAGCCATTTTTGCCCTAAAAGGGGACTATTTATACGCGGTAGATCAGAGTGATCTCATTGTATTCTCAGTAGTAAATGCAGCAGATCCTGTGCAGGTAAACAGAGTATCTGTAGGCTTTAATGTGGAAACTATTTTTGGCTATGAAGACTATCTATATATCGGATCCCAAAGTGGTATGTTTATTTATAATATTAGCAATCCAGAATTTCCTGAATATTTATCCTCTGTAGAACATTTTACAGCCTGTGACCCTGTAGTGGCAAATGAGACAACTGCTTTTGTCACCCTTTGGTCTGACGTAGGCTGTGGAAACTTTGTGAATCAATTGGAAATATACAACGTAGAAGATATTCTAAATCCAGTGCTACTTAGTACTCGTGAATTAACTTCGCCTAAAGGTTTAGGATTGTATGGAGATTATCTTTTTGTATGTGACGATGAAATCAAAATTTTTGATGTGTCAGATCCTGAAAACACAGTCTTAGTTCACAACATTAATCGACTAGCCTTTGATGTAATCATTCAAGGAGACCTACTCATTGCGATTGGAGAAAGAGGTGTTTGGCAATATCAATTGGATCCAAATCTTATCACAAATACTAGCTCATTAAGTACTATCAATATTTAAAGCTTTTTCAAAAAAATATGTCCATGCGTTAAAACAATTGTATCTTAGGGTGAAAATTTAATCTAACCCAAAAGAAAAACGTATGAAACGCATAGGATTGATGGCAGTACTTAGTATTGCAGTACTTGCTACAAGTTGTAAAAAGGAAGAAAAAGAGACGGAAGTTGTAAAAGAAACTGTCGAAATAGTGAAAAATGAAGTAGTTACACAATCCAAGAAAGTGACAATGAAATTGGAGCCAAAAAGCGATAGTAAAGCTTCTGGAAGTGTAGTATTTAAGGAAGTTGAAGGAACTGTAACTATGACTGCGGTACTTGGCGGACTATCAGAAGGAACTCATGCAATTCACATTCATGAAAAAGCCGATTGTTCTTCAGCCGATGGTAAATCGTCGGGCGGACATTGGAATCCAACGGCACAACCACATGGTAAATGGGGTGATGCTACGGGATATCACAAAGGTGACATAGGTAATTTTGAAGCCGATGAAAATGGCAATGGAACGATCACTATGTCTACAACAGAATGGTGTATTGGTTGTGAAGATGCAAATAAGGACATCACTGGAAAGGCAATCATAGTGCATCAAGGCATCGATGACTTTACGTCTCAACCAAGTGGAGCTGCAGGCGCTAGAATAAGCTGTGGTGGAATTATAGAATAAACCATTTTAGATTACAATTAAGGCCTCTAGTTATTATTACTAGAGGCTTTTCTATTACCTTTGGCGAAGAATTAATGGGCTCCTATTACAATAAAATTCTGACCTTTCTAATAAAATTTTTATGAACCCTTCGGCTAACGGTTGGATACAAAAGCACTTACCATACTTCATGGAATTCCTTGAAGGGAATCCTTATGATGAGGGAAGCATGTATGCCCAATTACGAAAACAAGGTTTTATCTATGGGGCCTCTGTATTCACCTTATTTGACGAGGAAAGCGAACAGCTAAAGTGGACGGAAGAAGAAAAAACTAAAATCAATTTATTTGATGCCTTAGCATTCACTTATTTTGATACTATTGAAGGTGGATCAGAGAAAGACTGTATCGAAACCATAGTGCGTTTCTACCATTTAATCCAGATTAAGCAATCTAGTTTTCATATTCAAATAGGCAAAGATTCTCCCTATGACCAGTTGGAGAAAATTATTCAACGCCGCATTCAAACCAACGAGCCTTTACTAAAAAAGAATTTTAGCCATTTAATCACAAATGCCCTTCTTTTCGTTGATATTTTGGCTTTTGATCACTATTTGTTATCCAACGGAAACCCCTTGGAATATGGAAAAGCATTAGAAGGCATCTTAATTAATACGATTTGGATTGCTTTACAACAAAAGGAACTCAAGGAAAAATACGACGAACTATTAATTAAACTTTTTGAGAGTTCGATACATTATAATGTTGATATTATTAATGAAGCAAAGACTATTCAAGAACTCAACATTGAACTTTTTGATCACGAACTAAGCAGAAAATATATTCTAGATCTCGCGGCACTTGCTGTTTGGGATGATGACCAATTAGACAAAACTGAGTTTGTTTTTCTGAATGACCTAGGAAAACATTTGAGTTTGACCAGTGCAGATATTCAAACGTCGACTGATTTTGCTCACGAATTTATCACTAAGCACCGTTCAGAAATAGCTTATTTAAATTATAGTAATCCAGTAAAACATTTTTATCTACAAACAAGTAAAACCGTGTCTACCCTTATTTTGCGTAATAAAAATCGCTTGATTCAAGAAATTGGGCAGAGTAAGGATTTAGTCGTTTTACTGGGGCAATCGACAGTCAGAGATCTGAATGATGATGAAAAAGTAGTAGTGAAAAATCAACTTATTGATATCTGTAAAACCATCCCATCATTGGCTATTTTCTTACTTCCTGGTGGCGGTTTATTATTACCATTACTCACAAAATTTATTCCACAACTTTTACCTAGTGCCTTCAACGAGAACCGAATAGAAAAAGGTAATAAGTAGGAGTTATTCTAACCAGACTTTAAAATCTTTTACGCGTTCTCGACTCACAATAATTTCTTGTTCGTCCCAATTATTCAATTTGATTTTTAATCGGGAGTTAGTGTAAGAGATCATATCTTTAATAGCATTGATATTTACATAATACTTACGGCTCACTCTAAAAAAAGTTTGAGGTGCTAGTTCATTTTCTAACAATTCTAAAGTGGTGTCCAAAAGATAATTACGACCATCGACCGTTGCGGCATAGGTTCCTTTGTTTTCACTATAAAAGCATTCAATCTCATCAATGGTAATCATTTTAAGATGCTGACCAATTTTTGTAGTGAAGCGTTTTTTGTATTCCCTTTCTACAGGAGTAGCTCCAAGTAACCTCTTAATATCTTCAAAGTTTAAGGCGACATTTTGTTGTTTTGGTATACGAGCTTTAAATTTTGTTACTGCTGCTTCTAAATCTTCGTCATCGATTGGCTTTAAGAGGTAATCGACGCTATTGAGCTTAAAGGCCTGTAAGGCATACTCATCAAAAGCTGTCGTAAATATAATGGCACTTTCAACAGCTACTGCGTCAAAAATTTCAAAAGACAAACCATCAGACAGTTGAATGTCTAAAAATATAAGATCCGGATGCTTATTAGATTTAAACCAATCAATTGCTTCTTCTACTGAATGCAACATTTCATTTACCTGCACCCCCAATTGATCCAACATTCGGTTAAGTCGGCGGGCAGATGGTTTTTCGTCTTCAATAATCAGAACATTCATGTTTGGAAATGCTTTTAGCGTTGGTAAATAATAATTGAAAATACTGCTTTTAAAACGTTCTAATTCTTAAATAGCAGAGAAATAAAGAACCCTGAGGAGTTTTTAAATTTTATATTAGTCTTCATTAGTAACACTAATGCGACAGCCTAGTTTAGAGTGTAAATGGCACAGCTTGCTAAATATAAAGTCTACCTGTACTCTGACATGCAGGATTTCTACTCCCACTTTACAGCCTCCTTTTCATCCTCTTCTAGAATTTTCTTGATTTGCTTGTCTTCCCAAGATTTGAATAAATTCTTAATAAAACGACCTCTAAACACATAGATTCCATGTCCTGCTAGCCCTAGTCCCCAGAAAAATGGAGTTGTAAACCGTGCCCAAAAAGGTACATAAAGGGTGAATTGTTCTGCCCCAAAGACCCCAGAATAAAATAGCTGTAATAGAATATTGACAATGCAGTAGATGATAAGGTGGTTATACCATCCTTTAATCTCTTTGACTTGTTTTATGGCTCGGTCGAGCTTTGATTCTTTTGGCTCCTTCATTAGTTCCATCTTTTAAAGTTAACTTCCTCCTCCTCTTCTTTCTCCATATACTCCTTCATCTTTTTAGATTCCCAATCCTTTCCTAAGATGAAATGAAGACCAAAGGTTTTTGCGGTTTCAAATACTAGGCCTATTCCCCAAAAGAAGGTAACCCATAGAAACCACATACTTCGCCATTCATTGGTGTAGTAATTAATCCCTGCTAACATTCCATTGACAAGAATAAAGCTTAGGAGGCTCATATAGTATTTACGTAGTTCTTGTACACGTTGACGTGCTCTTAAATATTTTTCTTCTTTTGATTCCATGATGCTAATTTTAAAAAAGTTGACGATCCTTTTCCATGATCTCTTTTATTTTACGCTCTTCCCATTGTCTTCCAAAAAATGGATTCCAACCAAAGGTTGCTGTAGCGTGTCCCATTATACCTAAACCCCATCCAACTATTGGGAAGATGGCCCAAGGAAAGTTTCCTGATCTAAAGTTAAGAAATATGAAGAAAGCAGAAAATATCAGATATATAACTAAATGCGTATAAAATCCTTTCATTTTCTCAACTCGTTGTTTCGCTTTTTGATAGCGTTCGGCATTTGAATTGTGAGTTTCCATAGGTAGGTGGTTTTTAATTACAGTGTAAATGTCAATGATTTACACCTTATTCCAAATCAATTCCCACCGAGTTGTAGTTTTTTGTGTCCGAATTGTAAGAATGCAAAGAAAAAGGTGATAGGGCAGGCAAAAAAGGTCGTTTTTCGTCTTTTAGAGAAGACAGATGCAGAACTATTAAGCTATTTAACAATAGCCCATAAAAAAACCAACTCAGCTGAGTTGGTCTTATATATAGTATGATAAAAAGAGTTTTAAGCCCTTTTTGCTTTGCGTTCTTCCATTTTCTCTTTTACCATTTCAATCATTGAACCTCCTATCCAGTAAGGGATAACGAATGTCAACAAAAAAATCATTAACCAAAATCCTATTGTAAGTATGGTTAAAAATGCAAGAAATCCTAAGTATTGGTCAAAATCAAACATGGTGTATTTTATTTTCTTATTTCGGCTCAAAGATACCGTATAAATATCGTTTTTCACAAGAGAAATTTCAGTTTTATTGACAGGATATTGACAATAAAAAATGAGTGCAAAATTGTAAATTTGTAATCTAAACATTCACCTGATGGACTATAGAATAGAAAAAGATACCATGGGCGAGGTAAAAGTACCTGCCAATAAATTATGGGGAGCTCAAACTGAGCGTTCTCGTAACAACTTTAAAATAGGACCGGCTGGCTCTATGCCATTAGAAATTGTATATGGTTTTGCCATATTAAAAAAAGCTGCTGCTTATACCAATTGTGAATTGGGTGGATTAGCTATTGAAAAGCGTGACCTTATTGCAAGGGTATGCGATGAGATTTTAGAAGGTCAACACGATGATCAGTTTCCACTTGTGATTTGGCAAACAGGTTCTGGAACCCAAAGTAATATGAATGTCAATGAGGTGATTGCTAATAGGGCACATCAGCTTGCGGGTAAAATTATTGGAGAAGGCGAAAAGACCTTACAACCTAATGATGATGTCAATAAATCACAATCGTCTAATGATACCTTTCCAACGGGAATGCACATTGCTGGTTATAAAAAGGTGGTGGAGAATACTATTCCAGGAGTTCAAAAATTAAGAGATACCCTCCAGGCTAAGGCAGATGCTTTTAAATCTGTTGTCAAAATTGGGCGTACCCATTTAATGGATGCCACTCCCCTCACCCTAGGACAAGAGTTTTCGGGTTATGTTTCCCAACTCAACCATGGCTTAAAGGCTTTAGAAAATACGCTTCCACATTTGGCCGAACTTGCTTTAGGAGGTACGGCAGTAGGTACTGGTCTAAACACTCCCAAAGGATACTCAAAACGTGTAGCAGAATATATGGCCGAATTCTCAGGACATCCTTTTATAACGGCTCATAATAAATTTGAAGCTCTAGCCGCTCATGATGCTATAGTCGAAAGTCATGGCGCTTTGAAACAGTTGGCAGTTGCTTTAAATAAAATTGCAAACGATATTCGCTTAATGGCATCAGGTCCCCGAAGCGGTATCGGTGAAATTTCGATTCCAGCTAATGAGCCAGGTTCATCTATCATGCCTGGTAAGGTAAATCCTACACAATGTGAAGCACTTACTATGGTATGTGCTCAAGTCATAGGTAATGATGTCGCTATTGCTGTAGGTGGTATGCAAGGACATTACGAACTCAATGTATTTAAGCCAGTTATGGCATCTAATTTCTTACAGAGCGCTCACCTTATTGGAGATGCCTGTACATCCTTCTCTGAGCATTGTGCAGAAGGCATAGAACCCAACCAAGCAAGAATCACAGAGCTTTTAAATAATTCCCTAATGTTGGTTACTGCCTTGAATACAAAAATAGGATATTACAAAGCTGCTGAAATTGCTAATACAGCACACCAAAATGGCACAACCTTAAGGGTTGAGGCCGTTAGATTAGGTCATGTCACTGAAGAGGAATTTGATCAGTGGGTACGACCAGAAGATATGGTATAGAAGGATAAAAATTTAATTTTTATCGTTGAAATACATAAAATAACCGACAAAATGCAAATTGTCGGTTATTTTTTATATGTTTGTCTCGTTGGTCCCTACATATCGACTCTATGAAACAAATCCTACATATCATTCTTGCGCTTTTTGCGCTAAGTATATCTGCTCAAGAAACGGTATCCTTTTTTCAAGATACTAGAGAACTTCACAATATTCAATCAATCCAGAAGGAGGCATTTGAGCCGATCGTTGATTCTAATTATGGATTAGACAACGGTGTATTTTGGTTTAAGATTTCCCAAATTGACCAGGTAATAGAGATGCTCACCATACCTTCCAATCATGCGGGGTCTTTACAATTATTTGATAGTAATGGCCAGTCTATTCCAATTATGGCTAATTCTCGCTATCCATCTTTTACCCTTAACGTCCAAAAACATGAATTCCCATTATACTTAAAAGCAAATTTTCAACAAGAGGCTTATTTTCCAATTCAAATCGTTGAGGCAGAAAAATTCATTTCTACTGAAAAGTATGAACTCTTGGGCACAGGTATTTATTATGGAGCAATAATCTCCCTTATCTTAGCAACCTTTGTGTTCTTTTTTATTACTCAGAAGAGAGTGTTTTTA
Source organism: uncultured bacterium (assembly GCA_963974305.1). GTDB lineage: Bacteria > Bacteroidota > Bacteroidia > Flavobacteriales > Flavobacteriaceae > Dokdonia. The sequence continues at coordinate 78,306 of CAXBCS010000007.1, read as the reverse complement.
TTTCACGCCTTACTGACCGTTGTCATAGCCCTTGCTATAATAGCAAAAGACAATTTATTTTACCTTACTAACATTGACTTGACATACTTCGTCCAACTGGAACTTTTTAGCCATTTTTTAGTTGGCTTCTTTGCGTTCTGTTTTGTCTATTTTTGTATAAATCTCAATGCTCATAAAAAGCGTTTTGGCTACATTCTAATTATTACTACGACTTTTTCATTTCTCGCCATGCTGGCCTATTTTGTAACAAATGACATGGTTTTTTTCTTCATATCTGACCTTTTTAGTATTGGTTCTATCCTGACGGTATGGATAATTGGCATGTTTAAAATCAAACGAAAAATCATTAATTGGATCATAGGAACAGTTTATTTTGTCAACATTTTTCTAATGATAGAAGTATTCCTGTTGCATACGATTGGTAAAACCTTTTTTGGGTTATCAATAACAGCTGCTAAATATTGCGTGTTATTAGATGTTGTATTAATCACCTTGGCAATGGTGTATACTTTTAGGAAGATGAAACACAAAGAGTCTCTAATGCAACAACAGGTACGTCATTACTTTCAACGCCTTGAAACTTTGGATCAATACAAAAAGGTTCAAGATGAAGATGACGCCTACCTAGAAACCTTAATAAACGAATTTGGCCTTGCCAATGTGGAAGTAAAGATTTTACAAGGTATTGCCAAAGGACATTCCCATAATCATATTGCCTCAGACTTCAATATGTCTGAAGACGATGTTGCTTTTGCCGCTAATAGCTTATTCCATAAACTAGGTATTGAAGCCGATCGAGAAATCAGAGTACTCGTTTCTTAAATCTACAAATCTACCCTCTTTTGTAATGCTTCTTATAACTTCGCCATGAGAAGATCCCTAGTAATACAAATATTGCAACACTTGTGATAATTTTTGGCATGGCAATATCTCCACCACTTTGGTAAGCATGCAGTCCTGATAAATAATAATTCACTCCAAAATAGGTAAAGAAAATAAACGACAAGGCAAATATGGATAGCATATTAAAGGTCCAACGGCCTCTCAAGCCTGGAATCAAACGCATATGAATTACAAAAGCATATACAATTAGGGAAATCAACGCCCAAGTTTCTTTTGGATCCCAACCCCAGTAACGCCCCCAACTTTCATTAGCCCATTGTCCTCCTAAAAAGGTACCTATAGCCAATAAAACCATTCCAACTGTCAGCGCCATTTCATTGATGACTGTAAGCTCTTTAATATTGAGATCCATACGTTTCTTATTATCCGTGGTGGTAAAGATCATAAGCATTAATGACACAAAACCTAGCACTGCTCCCAAAGTAAAAGGTCCATAACTCGCTACTATCACGGCAGTGTGAATCATTAACCAATAACTATTGAGAACCGCTTGTAAGTTGGCAATCTCTGGATTCATATAATTCATACTGGCTGCCCATAATATAAAACCGGCTACAAAGGCAGTGCTTGCAATTGTAAGCATACTCTTTCTACCAAAGGCCAAGCCAAAAAACATAGTTGCCCACCCCACAAATAACACTGATTCATATGCATCACTCCATGGTGCATGCCCAGAAATATACCAACGCCATATCAAAGAGCCCGTGTGTAATAAGAAAAGCATCAATACAATGACTGCTCCGACCTTAGTCATTGAGTTGACAAATCGATTTTCGTAAAAGATTTGAGTGATCACAAAAATCATCATAAAAAAAGCAGCCAGCATATACATCCAGTACAACTTCTTAAAAGGATCATGTTTGTTATATTGTATCTCAGCGACAACCTTCTCTGCTGAAGGCATAATATCGGCTCCAAAACGTTCTTGGAACTTCCCAATACTAAACAGCAACTCGTCGGCCTTAGAAAAATCTCCAGACTGTCGTGCTTCTTGTAGAGTTCCTAAATACAATGGAATTATCTGTCTGCTGTATAGACTATCCATTCCTGTAAGACCAGATTCTCCCAGTTCGGCATATGACATCCATTTATTATTAGTGTCATTGGGCTTTGGAAATATTTTTAAAATACTCCCGCTTAATGCACGATTTAATAAGGCAAGCCGCTGATGGATATCCCTAAATTCTTTATCGATAACGGTAGGTGTTGCTTCTCGATAGGCCTCTGCGATAAAAGGGTCTAGTTTGTTAGTCAACTGAGGAGTAATAAAATCCATTAATTTAAAACGCGTCACATCATCAGGTACTCCAATGATATTTCGGATACTATCATTCCCTTTTTTCAGGTAAATTAAATCTGCCCAGAACCAAAGTTGTGGATTTTCCATCATCGATAACATCACCTGATCTGCATTCAGTCCAGCATAACTATCTTTACGTGTCAGTTTGCGCAGCAATAAACTCGAATAGGTATTGATAGGCATCATACGTCCTCCATCGTCTTGAATCACCATACGCCCAAATTTTGAGGCATGTTCCAAAGGAATAGCATTGGCAATAATTATAGAGTCCAAAACTGCTTTCTCAGGAGCAGTCATATGTCCCTGCTCTTCACTTTGCACACCAATTACCTCTTCAACCGCCTCAGTGGTATTAGAGACAGAGTCTTGTATGACGACAGCAGAGGTGTTAATTTCCTGAGCTGTTAAGGGTTGCGCTTTCGCGAAAGCGAAAAACACGATAATAATACCCAAAGTAGCTTTTTTCGCCTTGATCTTGTCGAGCATTCTTTTGAGATTCCCAAAACGAGATCCCTTGTCAAACAATATTAACATTAGGCCTAAGTACAATAAAAAGTACCCAATATAGGTCACCCAAGTACCCCAAAAGTCATGACTCACCGAAAGAATAGTTGTCTTTTCATCCGGCTCAAAACTCGCTTGAAAAAATCGGAAGCCCTTATGATCTAAAACATGGTTCATATAGATATCATAATCAAAAGGTTCTTCATCTTCTACGGTTAATTTACTCTTAAAAGACGAAAAACTATTTTCAGTACCAGGATATCGTTCTGCGATAAAATCATTCAATTTTAAGGCAAATGGAAGTGGATAATCTTTACTTCCGTAAGAGAGATAAATCTTATAATCCTCAAATTCTAACATTTTTTTATCGTTGCTCCACCCTTTTCCGCCAAGTAAGCCAACGGTTTTTGTTTCATTTCCAATGGTAACATCTACAAATAAAGCATTCTGATCATTCTTTTGTTTGGCATCCTTTTCTACGATCCCTGTACGCCCTTTGATTGCAGGTTCTGGAATCACAAAAAGGATTCCTTTTAGGTTATACAAGGCTCGCAATTGCAAGGCCTGCGTTGAATCTTTGATTACCTCATTTTTAGTTTGAGTTGCCATAACCGTAACATCTCCTTCAAAAGGGGTTTTTACAGTATAATTTTCACCATCGTAGGCAATATTGATCGCACCCTCTGTAGGTTCGTTAAAGGCGTAAAGTACATTGTGAACATTGGCAACTTCCCCAGCTACTAAGAAGTGCTCATGGCGCTTTTCACCATCAGTTTCTACTAGTTTCAAATGCCATTCTCCATTTTCATCTTCTACAAAACCATCTTCCGCTCCGCCTATGAACTTATTGAACTTTATCTGAATATCGGTCTTCGAATCGTTGGTCTGATTATAGTAGGTATTCCAAGTAAAATTATTGTTCAAGCGGGAAGACATAAGTAGTTCTTTCTCTACGGTTCGTCTCATAGGTTGTCCGTTGCGTTCCCCATCGATAAAAACCTCTAAATACACTTTCTCGCTTAAAAAAGTATTTTCAGAACTCCCTTCTGTAATGGGCATCACCCCTTCATAGCTTATATAACGTGTGATTCCAGCTCCTATTAAAATAAGAATGAAGGAAGCATGAAAAATAAGAGTTGTGATTTTTTCTTTTCGCAATAGCTTAAAGCGAAAGACGTTCCCAATAAAATTAATTACAAAGAAGATGTGAATTGCCGAAAACCACCAAGAGTCATAAACCCAATATCTTGAATATGGTGTAGGCGAAGTTTCCATTCCTCGATCCATGAAGGTTCCAACAATCATTGCAACGGCATAGGTGATAAAAAGAAATCCCGTAAGACGGGTTGAAAACAATATTGAAGCGAGTTTCTTTTGCATAATAAGAGGGTACATTTTACCGTCGGCAAAGATAAACTACAGCGGCGTTTTATTCTAGGAAATCAATGTTGGAATTTGTGCCTTGCCCCATGAGTATTAAAATTTAACAGACCTTAAATTAATCTCCTAAACAACTCATAATCTTTGCTTTGAAATGCATTACAGCACTCCGCTCCCACAAATAGCTCCCTAAAACTAAAAAACACCTATTTTTACGACTGTGATACAAGTAAATATAATTGGAACTGGAAATGTAGCCTGGCATTTAGCCAAGCGATTTGAGACTTTAAGTTCGGTGCGACTGCAACAAGTTTGTGGACGCTCACCGGCTGCCTTAACCCCGTTTGTAGATTTAGCTCGTAAAACGGTAAATATCTCACAACTAAAGCCAGCCGACATTACAATAATCACAGTTTCTGATGACGCTGTAGTTGAGGTATCAGAAGCCATTCCCTTTAGCGGTGAGTTGGTGGTGCATACTTCAGGGAGTATCGCTATGGAAGCACTCTCATCTAAAAATCGTAGAGGGGTTTTTTATCCAGCACAAAGCTTTTCAATTGCAGACGCTGTTGACTTTCAAAATGTCCCTATTTGTTTAGAATACGAACATCGTACAGACAAAGATATCTTGGGAGGTCTCGCACTTGCCCTATCAGAAAATATTCATATCCTCAAAAGTGAACAGCGCAAAGAACTGCATCTAGCTGCTGTATTTGCTAATAATTTCACCAATTACTGCTATACTGTTGCCAAGGAAATTTGCGATGCCCAGCGTATTCCATTTTCGTTACTGCATCCATTGATGCTTAAAACGGTCGCCAAGGCAGTAGCCCATGAGCCAAAAGAAATGCAAACAGGCCCGGCAAGACGAGGTGATGCTGCAGTTATCCAAAATCAATTAGAGGCCTTGGAAAAAGATCATCACAAGGAATTATATAAAACCATGACCTCCCTGATAAAAGAACATTATGGAAAAGAGTTATAAGGAATACCTACATCAAATAACCACTTTCATTTTTGATGTTGATGGTGTGCTTACCGATGGTAGTGTGCATATTACTACCGACGGTCAACTGCATCGCACTATGAACATTAAAGATGGATATGCCTTGAAGGAAGCGATGAATCAAGGCTACCACTTATGCATCATTTCTGGCGGTACTGATGAAGGGGTGCGTAAGCGTCTTCAAACATTGGGAGTAAAAGATATTTATCTAGGAGCGCATCATAAAGTAGAGCAATTACAAGCCTTTCTTTCAGAGAAGGACATTAACCCTGATAATGTTTTATATATGGGAGATGATCTTCCTGATTATCCAGCCATGAAAATGTTAGGTGTTCCCACTTGTCCGCAAGATGCAGTTAAAGAAATTAAAGAGATATCAAAATACATTTCTCACAAAAACGGAGGGAAAGGTTGTGTTAGAGATGTTATTGAGCAAGTTTTAAAAGTACAAGGTAAGTGGATGCAAGGCTTTGATGCTGCTGGGCATTAACTCTTAATCTATCGAAGTACCAATCCTAAAAAGATTATATAGGCGACAAAAAGAATGATGCCTTTATATCTTGAAATTTCTAAGCGCTTTGGAATAAAAGCCAGCGGGACAAGCACTCCTGCAAATCCAATCATCCAAAAAATACTACTGTCTAAAATTATAGGGTCGATATTCTTAATTGGTTTTACAATTGCGGTGAGTCCTAGTACGGAGGCAATATTGAAGATATTAGATCCAATAAGGTTTCCTAAGGAAATTGCTTTCTCCTTCTTTAGCGCAGCAATAATAGAAGCCGCTAGTTCCGGGACACTAGTTCCAATAGCTATAACCGTTACAGAGATGACATAATCACTTATCCCAACCGATTCAGCCAATCGCGTAGCACCTTTTACTAAAAACTCAGACCCGAAGTATAAAGATGCGCCTCCAATAGCGAGCCAAACGAATATTTTAAAATAGGATGTTTTTGCTAATCCATCATCTATTCCCTCCGCATCAGCTACCACTACACTTTGTTTGCGAGCGCGCTTTAATAAGAAAAAGAGATAAATAAATAATGAAAGTACGAGTCCGATCCCTTCTAATTGACTTAGCATGCCATCGTTTGCCAATAAGAAATATAATGCCACCGAGAAGAGCATCATGACCGGCCAATTGAATCGATAAAAATCTCGATCGACAGTTAGGGAAGATATTATTGCCGTTAGACCTAGAACCAATCCGATATTAGCGACATTGGAACCTATTACATTGCCCATCGCAACATCTTCCAAACCTTTATAAGCGGCTTGCAAACTCACTAAAAGTTCTGGTGCCGAGGTAGCAAAAGAAACCACGGTAAGACCAATTACCATCTTGGATAACTTTAACTTAAAAGATAAGCCAACAGATGATCGCACTAAAAATTCACCCCCAACAACTAGGAGTAAAAATCCAACTAGCACATAAAAAATACTCATAGCGATAATTTAAGTGCGAATATAATAAAATAGGAAGTAAGGAACTTGAAAAAGCTAGGCTACCTATCCCTAAATGAACAAGCCTCATGGTCCTTTACTTGAACATGGGGAGCTGTCTATTTTATATAATACTAGTTGTTTTTAAGCATTGTCAGGTGCACTAAAAATAGTACATTAGTTTTCCCATGGAGTTGACACCTGAATTTATAGAAGCCGAGAACAAAGAACTAACGAGACAGTACAAAAAACTGTTACGCATTAGTTATCAAGCCTTGTCCAAGGAAGACAAAGTCCTTATTCGGAAGGCTTTTGAAATTGCAGTAGATGCTCATAAGGATCAACGCCGTAAATCTGGGGAAGCCTATGTTTTCCATCCGCTTGCAGTGGCCCAAATCGTAGCTTCTGAAATTGGTTTAGATGCAACTTCCATTGCAGCTGCGCTCCTTCATGATGTAGTAGAAGATACAGAATACACTCTCAATGACCTTGAGCAAATGTTTGGTGAAACCATTGCACGTATTGTCGATGGACTCACTAAAATTTCCAATCTTAAAAAAGACAGAGACGTCTCTTTACAGGCTGAGAATTTTAGAAAAATGCTGCTGACAATTAATGATGATCCGCGGGTTATTATTATTAAGATAGCCGACAGACTTCACAATATGCAAACCATGGACGCAATGCGGCCGGACAAGCAGGCTAAAATATCATCAGAGACCTTATATATCTATGCGCCTTTAGCGCATCGAATGGGACTTTATAATATCAAAACAGAACTTGAAGATTTAAGTTTAAAATATACAGAGCCAGAAGTCTATAATGATATTCGAAGTAAAATTAAAGAAAGTAAGGCTGAACAGGATCAGTACATTAAAGATTTTAAAAAGGTAATTGAAGAATCTTTAGACGCAGAAGGGCTCAGTTATGAGATTAAAGGAAGGCCTAAGTCTATTTATAGTATTCGAAGAAAAATCCTTAATCAAGGAGTGAGCTTTGATGAAGTTTATGACAAATTTGCTATTCGTATTATTTATCGTGGAGATAAGGCCAATGAAAAATTCTTAGCATGGAAGATTTATTCGATTGTAACAGATCACTTTCGACCTAATCCAACACGTTTACGGGATTGGATCTCCTCACCTAAATCTACAGGCTATGAAGCCTTGCACATAACAGTAATGGGGCTGAAAGGGCGCTGGGTCGAAGTACAGATTCGTTCAGAACGTATGAATGAAATCGCAGAGAAAGGATATGCTGCCCATTTTAAATACAAACAAGGTAATGATGGAGATAAAGGTCTAGACGAATGGATCAATCGTCTCCAAGAAGCTTTGGAGAGTCCAGATACCAACGCTGTTGATTTTGTCGAAAACTTCAAACTCAACCTATATAATAAAGAGATATTTGTCTTTACACCACAAGGAGATTTGAAATCTTTACCCAAAGGTGCCACTCCTTTAGATTTTGCTTTTAGTGTTCACACTGAAGTAGGAATGCATACACGAGGTGCAAGAGTTAATGGCAAATTAGTCCCCTTAAGCGAAGAACTAAAAAGCGGAGATCAAGTCGACATAATCACTTCTGATCAGGCAAAACCTACAAGTAACTGGTTAGACTATGCCACTACTGCAAGAGCGCGCTCAAAAATAAAATCTTCTTTAAAAGACGACAAAAAGGAGTTGGCTGAAGAAGGGAAAGTTGTGCTTTCGCGAAAGCTAAAATCTCAAAAAATTCAACTTAATGAAGCTACGATTAACGAACTCGTATCCTATTTTAAATTAAGCACCAGCCTTGATTTATTTTATCGCGTTGGCATAGGGACAATTGATAATAAAATGATTAAGGAGTTTGCTGCTCAGCGTTCTAATGTCTTTATGAGTTTTCTAAAAAATAAAATTAGAAAAACCAGTGCTCCTGAGGATGTTGATAAGGATGAGATTACGCAGAAATACGATTCGCTGGTCTTTGGTAAAGAGCAGCAGAAGTTGGACTTTACACTCGCCCAATGTTGCAATCCGATACCTGGGGATGCTGTATTTGGATTCACTACTATTAACGATGGCATAAAGGTACATAAGAACAATTGCCCTAATGCAATCGAAATGCGATCTAAATATGCATATCGTGTATTACCAGCTAAATGGGTTGACTCCTCTGCTATTGATTATAAAGCAGAAATTAAACTGTCGGGTATTGATAATTTAGGATTGGTCAATGAAGTAACTAAAGAGATTTCTGACCATATGAATGTAAATATCAAAGGAATAAGTTTCACAACAAATGATGGTATTTTTTCAGGTCATATTACCCTAGTTGTACAAAATCAAGGATTGTTGAAAAAGTTAATCGACAACCTTAAAAAAATCAATGGTATTGATAAAGTGACTCGACTATAATTGCGTAACTTCGCACCTTTAGAAAAATAATGAGTGCAAAAGCCACTATAAATAAAGATCAAGAAGTTGTAAAAAGTGTTTTTACGGCATACCTTGAAGAAAAAGGACATCGCAAAACTCCTGAGCGGTTCGCTATCCTACAGGAAATTTACAACAACGATGAACACTTTGACATCGAGTCCTTATACATCAACATGAAAAACAAAAATTATCGTGTGAGTAGAGCAACCCTCTACAATACGATAGAGCTTTTGTTAGAATGTGGTTTGGTGCGCAAACACCAATTTGGAAATAATCAAGCGCAATACGAGAAATCTTATTTTGATAAACAACACGACCACGTAATCCTTACAGATACAGGAGAAGTGATTGAATTTTGTGATCCTAGGATCCAAGCTATTAAAAAAACCATCGAAGAAGTTTTTGACATTACTATTGACAAACACTCTCTTTATTTTTACGGAAAGAAAAACACTTCAAACTAACTATACAATCACAAAGCAATGGCAGTAGATTTACTACTAGGACTCCAATGGGGCGACGAAGGAAAAGGTAAAATTGTTGATGTTCTCACCAAAGATTATGACATCATCGCGCGTTTTCAAGGCGGACCTAATGCAGGACACACTCTTGAATTTGACGGCATCAAACATGTTTTACACACCATCCCTTCTGGAATTTTTCATGATAATGCCTTGAATGTCATTGGGAATGGAGTGGTAATAGACCCAGTGATTTTTAAGAAAGAATTACAAAACCTAGATAAATTTGAAGGATTAGATTATGCCGCGAAGCTTTTGATTTCGCGTAAAGCACACCTTATTCTCCCTACTCATAGATTACTCGATGCAGCTTCTGAAGCTTCTAAAGGGAAAGCCAAAATTGGTTCTACTTTAAAGGGGATCGGACCAACGTATATGGACAAGACCGGAAGAAACGGTATCCGTGTGGGAGATTTAGAATTAGCCGATTGGAAAGAACGTTATGCCGCTTTACGCGACAAGCATATTGCCATGATTGATTTTTATGACGCTAAAATTGATTATGATTTAGAAGAATTAGAAACAGAGTTCTTTGCAGCTATCAAAACGCTAAAAAGTTTAAAGTTTATTGATTCTGAAGAATACTTATATCAAGCACAACGCTCAGGAAAAACTATACTTGCAGAAGGTGCTCAAGGATCACTCCTCGATATTGATTTTGGAACCTATCCTTATGTAACCTCATCAAATACGACAGCTGCAGGAGCCTGTACTGGCTTGGGGGTTGCTCCTAATCAAATTGGTGAAGTCTTTGGGATTTTCAAAGCCTATACTACTCGTGTAGGATCTGGACCTTTCCCAACAGAACTTTTTGATGAAGATGGAGAAACTATGGGCCGTGTTGGAAATGAGTTTGGTGCTACCACCGGACGTGCAAGACGTTGTGGATGGCTAGATTTAGTTGCCTTAAAATATGCCGTTCAAGTTAATGGGGTAACTCAACTTATGATGATGAAGGGCGATGTACTTTCTGGATTTAAAACCTTGAAGGTATGTACTGCGTACAAATACAAAGGAAAAACCATAGAGCATTTACCGTACAATATAGAACCTGAAAATATTGAGGTAATCTATAAGGAAATGAAAGGTTGGGCTGAAGATCTTACGGGAATGACCGAAGCTTCTCAATTACCAGCTGCTTTAAATGAATATATCGACTACTTAGAGAAAGAACTTGAAACACCTATCAAGATAGTTTCTGTAGGGCCAGATAGAACTCAAACAATTTTAAGATAAGGCTTTCGCGAAATTGCGATGCAAACAAACCGCTATTCCTTGGAGTAGCGGTTTTTTTATTTAATTGCATTCAAAATATTCTGAGTAATTATCGGCATCTAGCACCTTCTACTCTTTTGACACTTCCTTAACGCTTACAGCAGGCTTTTTTAGTATTTTTGTCACCCATGAATGAATTTAAATCATACTTCCTAATCTTAGGATTATTCCTTTTTTCGCTTCAAGCGAAGGCACAAGAACAAGCGCCTAAGGAAATCAATATAGATTCTGACATCAACCGAATCAGTGAAGATGAATACCCTGGGGCAGTTATCTTTCAAAAATCCACCAATCAAGTCTATATCGAACATGAGGGTGTAGATATGTATTGTGATCTGGCCTTCTTTTATAAAGATGATAACTTTGTAAAGGCATATGGAAATGTAAAAATGAACCAAGGGGATTCTGTTTCTATGCGAAGCCAATATGCCGAGTATAACGGAAACACAAAATTTGCTTTTGCTTCTGGTAAAGTTTGGCTTAAAAAAGATACAACAACGGTCACTACAGATTCTATGTATTTTGACCGTATCAAACAACAGGCCTACTATAGAACAGGAGGCACTGTGACTTCTCCCAACAGTACCATTACGAGCAGGATAGGACGCTATTTTATGGAGCAAGACAAAATTTCCTTTGTCAGCGATGTTGTAGTGACTAATCCAGAATATGTAATCAATAGCGAACAATTAGATTTTTATAGCGTTCCTGAACATGCCTATTTATATGGTCCTACCACTATCTTAGGAGAGACTTCCAAAGTGTATTGTGAACGTGGCTTTTATGACACTGCAAATGATATTGGATATTTTGTAAAGAATTCAAGAATCGATTATGATAATCGCCGTGTTTTTGGAGATAGTCTATATTTTGATCGAGACCGTAATTTTGCCAGTGCGACAAACAACATTCGCGTGCTTGACAGTATCAATAACACCCTGATTAAAGGTCACTATGCCGAAGTGTATCGTGACAAAGACTCAGTAATGATTACTCAAAGAGCGGTTGCAATTACGGTTGAAAAGCAAGATTCAGTATATATCCATGGGGATAAACTGATCGTGACTGGAAAACCTGATGAACGAATAGTGAGAGGATATTACAATGTACGCTTGTTCAAAAGCGATATCAGTGGTAAATGTGATTCTATTCACGTAAACCAAAAAACTGGATTAACACAGATGATTAGTCGGCCAATTTTATGGAGCGATCGCAGTCAGATAACGGGAGATAGTATTCATTTAATAAATAATACGGTAACAGAAAAACTCGACTCTCTCAAAGTGTTTGACAATGCCTTTATCATTCAAAAAGATAGTATAGAAGGCTACAATCAAGTAAAAGGTCAAAAACTCTACGGCTTCTTTAATGAGGAGAATGAACTGGACAAGGTTGATATTCTTCGTAATGCAGAGAGTATTACTTATTTGCGTGAAGAAGATGGTTCCTTGCCGGGTATTGATAGGTCAAAATCTGCATCTATTAGGCTTTTGTTTGAAGACAAGGCCATCGATGAGATAATTAAATATAAAGGCATTAGTGGTACCGTATATCCTCCCTCACAGTTTCCTGATAACTTAAGACGTATCGATGGTTTTATTTGGCGGGGCAGCGAACAATTAATGACTAAAGAAGACATTTTTAAAGGAGAACCTCCCTTTGAGCTAACACAGATACAAGGGATTCCTTTACCTGTATTGGATGAGGATTTCTTTGCACTCCCTGAAGATAGCGAAGAACGGATTATTCCAAAAGCATCTGACCTAACCCCTGAAGATTTGCAAGCTCGAGAAGAAAATGCTCCAAACTTGATTGACCTTATCGACTCAGAAGATTCAAAAGCACAAAGAGATGCATTGATTGAACGAAATACTGCTAAAGCCAAAGCCCGAGATGCAGAACAGAAGAAAACAAAAGACAACAAAGTTAAAAGCGGCGGCATCAAGAAAAAAGATGATAACTAGCGAATTCAATCATTAGTACAATCATAAACCATCATTTATTCAATCATTAATTCCTTGAAATCCGATTTCCTCAAATATCAAGCACAAACAACACCACATCCACTAGCGATGGAGGTCGATCGTGCAGAGGGAAGTTATATCTATGACACTTCTGGAAAGCGGTATTTGGATTTTGTTGCGGGTGTTTCTGCTTGTAGTTTAGGACACCAACATCCACGTGTAAAAGCGGCCATCATTGCGCAATTAGACCGATACCTTCATGTAATGGTCTATGGAGAATATGCCCAATCGGCGCCGGTTCAATTGACCAAGCTTTTGGCTAAGCACTTACCCGAGGGGCTTAACAGCACCTATCTTGTCAATAGCGGCACCGAAGCGATTGATGGAGCCATTAAATTAGCTCGAAGAGCCACAGGACGTACAGAAATTATTGCAGCTACCAATGCTTACCACGGTAATAGTTACGGAGCTTTGAGTTTAATGAGTCACGAAGAACGAGTAGCACCTTTCAGACCTGTCATTGGGGATGTCTCTTTTTTGCAATTTAACGATACCTTACAACTCGATAGAATCACCCCAAAAACGGCCGCCATTGTCTTAGAAACCATTCAAGGAGGTGCTGGCTTTATTGAACCACAGGATGATTATCTAAAAAAAGTGAAGGCTCGCTGTCAAGAGGTTGGGGCATTATTGATACTCGATGAGATACAGCCTGGAATGGGACGAACGGGAAAACTTTTTGGTTTTGAAAATTATGAAGTCGTTCCAGACATATTAGTCACTGGAAAAGGTTTAGGTGGTGGAATGCCTATTGGGGCTTTTACCGCTTCCGCGAAAGTGATGTTACTCTTATCAGACAATCCAAAATTAGGTCACATTACCACCTTTGGCGGTCATCCAGTGATTGCTGCAGCTGCGCTTGCTACCTTGCAAGAAATCACTGAGAGCAATCTCATGGCGCAAGCTTTAGTGAAAGAACAACTGCTTAGGAATTTATTAGTCCATCCACTAATAGTTGAAATTCGCGGTCGCGGATTAATGCTAGCCATATTGACACCTTCGGCTGCTATTGCTTCTGAAGTGATCTTGCAATGTGAGGATAAAGGTTTGATCCTATTCTGGTTACTCTTTGAAGAAAAAGCAATTCGGATAACGCCACCGCTTACAATTTCCGAAGACGAAATTAGAGAAGGCTGCGCTATTCTTTTGGAAGTATTAGATAAAGTGCACGCTCAATCAGCTTCCTAAACATATACTTAACATAAAAAAGGACTAGCATAACCGCTAGTCCTTTTTCTATGAATTGCAATCCTGCCTACCGACAGTTAGGTTCGCGTCGGCGCGTCGCCGAAGCTTAAGCGAAGGAGCAAAGCGTAAAACTACTACTTCAATGTTCCATATGTCTTAGCATATTCTAACATCTGTCCTTCAAAAGTTGCTGGTTGTTCAATAGTGAATCCTGTAATCTCCTCCCCTTCCATAACAGGAACGATCACTGGATTTACAAATCCGCTATAGGCAGCGCTTTTAAATTTGCTATTACGCTCCAACACTTCTGCATGAAGGGTTTGATCTACTTTTACTCCATAGTTTTCTACCAAGTCTCTACCGGCTTCGTAATCTCCTTCAGAGGTGATACGTTGCGTTTCGCGTAATAATTCGCCAAAAATCTCTCTTAGTTTTACATAGTCATTGATATTATAATATGTCTTTCCATCACGGATAACTTTTTCAATAACATTTTCTGCCGCCCCACGCTCAAAAGCCCAAGCACTTACCCACTGGCGATTTACCATATGAGCTTCTTCCACATCGTCACCAAGGTTTAAACGAATTAATTGAGTCATCAACCCATTACGGATGTAACCGTCATAAGCAGCTTTTCCTGTTTTCTCCCAGTCGGTTACCAAACCAAGTTCTTGTAATTTGGGATCTCCCAAGTAGTACAATCCGAAAAGGTCAGCACGACCTTCTTCAATCGTCGACTTATATCTTTTTAGAGTTTCTTTTGGAGTACCCACACCTTCGTTAATTTGTCCAGAAGCATGTCCTACCACTTCGTGAAGGGCTGTGTGTAGCTTATCACCTAGTTTTCCGTATTCTTCTTCCAAGGCCACTTCTTCTTCATCATGTGCAAACTCTTTCAAACGTCCAGTTCCTCCAGCTCCATTATAAGCGTTAATAATGTTTCCAAGAGACACAGATTTACTTCCATGTGCCTGACGAATCCAGTTGTTATTAGGCAAATTCACACCAATAGGCGTACTAGGAGATGCATCTCCAGCTTCCCCTGCAACAATTACTGTTTTATAAGACACTCCTTTTACTTCTTTCTTTTTATGTTCAGGCATCAGTGGAGAGTTGTCTTCAAACCACTGAGCTTCTTGAGAAAGAACAGCCATCTTTTTTGACATATCAAAATCCTTGATCTGTACGATGGTTTCATAAGAACCTTTATACCCTTTAGGATCATTATACACTTCAATAAAGCCGTTAATCCAATCTATGTTTCCTTCTGTATTTGTCGCCCAAGCGATACAGTAATCATCCCAAGTTTCTAGACTTCCCGTTTTATAGTATTCGATTAATAATGCTAATGAATTTGCTTGCTTTTCATTTTCGGCAACACCTTTTGCTTTTTCCAGCCAAAAAATGATCTTATCGATAGCGGCTCCATAAAGCCCTCCACTCTTGTATACCTGCTCAACAAGTTTTCCATTTTCTTTTACCAGTCTTGTGTTCAAACCTTTTTCTATAGGTTCTTTGTCGTCAACTTTGATAGCCTCATAGTATGCCTCTACCTCAGCAGTAGTTACATCTGGTCCATAAAAATTGATAGCACTCTCTAATACGATATCTGCGTCCTTCCCAAGATTTACTTTCTTAGCATCCTTATCATTAAAGATCACTTCAAAAGCTTCTCCTTCTAAGGTTGTATTTGTTGCGGCTAGTAATTCCTTAAGGTAATCGGCTGAAAATTCAGGCTTCAACTTATCATTACTATAATGATGGTGTATTCCATTGGAGAACCAAACTCGTTTAAGATAGGTTTCAAACTGTCCCCAAGAAGGAGTGTCTTTATCACCCTGATAGTTGGCATATACATTTTCTAGTGCAGCACGTATTTCAAGATTATGACGGTAATTTTGACCCCACATAATATCACGACCTGCCAATCCAGCTTGGGTCATATAATAAACTAATTTCTGTTCTTTCAGAGTTAGGTTCTGAAAGCCGGGAATTTCATAACGTAAGATTTTAATATCGGCAAACTGATCAACAGTTCCATCGGTTGTTTTTGTGGTTTCCGCTTTCGCGAAAGCGCCATCATTCTCTTTAGTAGCATCTCCTGCACAGCTCGCTAATAAAACGATGCTTAAAGCAAGACCTCCTAGTGATAGTAATTTCATGTGTATGGTTTTTTTTAAGTGCCTAAAGATACCAAAATTACACACGTCAAAAATTTCTATCTTTACACTACTAATCAAACATACCCCTTATGAAATTCTTAAAATTTCTACTTTTTGTAATTCTCATCGTCATTATAGGCGGTGCTATCTATTTTGCTACTCAAAATGGCAATTATAATATTGAACAATCGAAGGTGATTAATGCACCTAAAAGTGTTGTTTACGATATCGTACAAGACTTTAAAACTTGGGAAGAATGGGGCCCATGGAAGGCGGAAGAACCAGAAATGGTATTTAGCTACCCTGAACAAACAGCAGGAATAGGCGGAGCTTATAGCTGGGAAGGGAGTTTAAATGGCAGTATGAAAACAACAGCCGCAGTTCCTAATACCTCTTTAGAGCAGGATCTTACGATCATGACTCCTGGTGGCGAAAGAAATCCAAAGGTGAGTTGGCGTTTTGAAGATGCTGAAAATGGCGGCACCAAGGTTACTTGGTCCATGCGTGGAGAACACACCTTAATGGATAAGGCTTATTTTGCCTTTAACGGGATGGATTTTGATGCACAACAAATCGAGATGTACGACAAAGGCTTAGAAGGCTTGTCTACCATGGCATTTGAAAGTACTATGAAGTATGAAATCATTGCCAATGGAGTAACTGAATATGGAGGCGGCTTCTATCTGTATAAAACTAGTTCGGCCAATACTCAAAACATATCCAAGGTAATGGGTGAAAATTACGGGGTCATAATGGCCTTTATGGGCGCAAATGGAATCAAGCAATCAGGGATGCCTTTTACGATTTATAATGATATGTTAGAAAACGGAGGAGTCATTATGTCTAATGCGATTCCTGTAAAAGACAAGATAGTTGTTGCTGGAGATGCAGAAGTGCTCAGTGGATACTTGCCAAAATCTAAAGTGGTAAAATATACCTTAAAGGGTAATTACACTTATTTATCCTTGGCTTGGGAAGAAGCCTATGCGTATATAGAGAAATATAGATTAGAACAAAACAATACTCCATTTGAAATTTATACAACTGATCCTGGAGAATACCCTAATCCTGCCGATTGGATCACGGAAATTTATATTCCTATTAAATAAGGGATTGATTTTATCGTTTTTGGATTGCCGCTATTCGTTTTAATAAATACAACCAACTATTCTTTGATACCCATGAAAAAAATTCTTGCTTTACTTGCTTTCCTTTTAGTGTGTTTTCAACTTCAAGCACAAAACACTGTGGGCACTATACTAAACACCACAGATTCAGATGCGGGATATACATTATTTACTCCGTTTACAAACGCTGCGCCCAATTATACTTATTTAATTAATAATTGTGGAGAAGTAGTACACTCATGGACAACTTCCTATACTGGGCAAGGGTCAGATAGGTTAATGGAAGACGGCACATTATACAGAGGTGCTTATAACGATCAGTCTGGGCTGAGTTACAATGGAAATAATGGTCGTTTAGAGCATTTAGATTGGGATGGTAGTATTATTTGGGAATATGATTATTCGGGCTCAGGCTTTGGGTTTCATCATGATTTTGAGGTACTACCTAATGGGAATATTTTACTTCTAGTAGTAGAAAGAAAGACTATGGCAGAGGCTTTGGCAGCTGGGAGAGATCCTGCTTCCTTATTACAAGATGATTTATATACCGAAAAGGTTATTGAAGTTACACCTCAAGGTAGTAATGGAGGCACTATAGTTTGGGAATGGGATTTCTTTGATCATTTAGTTCAGGATTTTGATAATACAAAAGCAAATTTTGGAGTCATTGCCGATCATCCAGAGAAATTAAATATCAACTATTTTGCCTACGGGAATTTTGGTGAAACAAACAATGCCGATTGGATACATACTAACTCAATTGATTATAATGAAACATTGGATCAAATTGTTATTAGCGCAAGAGGAACTAGTGAGTTCTATATTATTGACCACTCTACTACAACTGCCGAAGCAGCAACTGGAAACGGTGGGACTAGTGGGAAAGGAGGCGACTTCTTATACAGGTGGGGAAATCCAGCTGCATATGATAAAGGTTCAGAAGCCGATCAAAAATTATTTGGCCAACACGCAGTGCATTGGATTCCCGACGGACAGCCGAATGCAGGAAAACTGCTCACTTTTAACAATGGGTTTACTAGGAATTTTTCAACTGTAGATTTGGTAGAACAACCTACACCAGATAGTGACGGAGTTTACCCTTTTGGAAATACTTTTGGGCCTTCAGAACCAACTACATTATATGTGGATCCGGTAGATCCTACCAATTTCTTTTCTGCCTTTGTTTCTAGTGCCTACTACACTCCTGAAGGAAATATTATTATTCAAAGCGGTACTCAAAATCGAATTTTTGAAGTAAATGAAGCAGGGCAAACGGTCTGGGAATACATCAATCCAATTTCTATAAGCAACGGTATTTCGGAACAAGGAGGGTCACCTCCTGGACCTAATGATCGGCGTACTTTTCGAGCAAGACGATATGCTATAGACCATCCCGCTTTTGATGGAAGAGATCTAACACCTGGTGCACCTATTGAACTTAATCCTGTTTTAGAGAATTGTGAGTTATTAGATATCGCCGATTTCTCAATCATATCGCAAGTGAGCATTGGGCCTAATCCTGCTAGAAACCAAGTGCAAATTTACAACTCGGAGGAGGAAGTTTCTTTTACAGTATTTGACCTGTCGGGTAAGATTGTTGTCAAGGGTAAAGGTAAAACTATTGACATAAGTGGTATTTCAAAAGGTCTCTATATTGTAAAAACTGGCCAAGGACACAGTACAGTTACTCATCAACTTGTTAAATATTAACAAGCCCAATCGCTTTCAGTATGAAACAGTTAGTATTAGTATTTATTGGAGGTGGTGTTGGTAGTATGGGAAGATATGTTTTAGGCAGGCTTTGGAATAATCCTTCTCATGGAATTCCATACGGTACATTTGCAGCTAATATAATAGGAAGCCTACTTATTGGTCTCATCCTGGGATGGGCTTTAAAAAACAATGCACTGTCCAGTAATGCAACCTTACTTCTTGCTACTGGCTTTTGCGGTGGATTTACCACCTTTTCAACTTTTGCTTATGAAAATCATGCACTCTTGAAATCGGGAGATTTTATGAGCTTTGCTATATATGCCATTGCAAGTTTTGCCTTGGGAATTTTCGCTGTTTTTGGAGGTATGTGGCTTGCCAAAGTCATATAAATAATAAAGCCTCTCTCCATAATGAAGAAAGGCTTTACTAATTGTTTTAGACACGTGCTTAGTTCTTAACCAAACGTACTGTTTTAGCTCCTTCAGTTGTTGTCACCGTTGCGATATACAAACCTGAATTTAAACGACTTGCGTCAATTGTATAGTTAACTGCATCTGGTTGAGCAGATAATACCATTTTACCTAATACATCATATACTACTACGCCAGTAATCACATTGCTTGAAGATGTTACATTCCAACGCTCTACAGCTGGATTAGGGTAAACGTTTACTGAAGATGGGTCAAAACTTTCAACACTAAGAACGTTAGTTCCTACTACAATACTACCTAAAGTAGCTTCGTCAGCAGGGTTAGCGTTAACACCAGTTACTGTGAACCCGTATTGAACAACTGTATCTGCACCCTCAACGTCTGTATAATGTAATGAAAAAGCTTCTCCAGCTACTAATGGTGCTGTTTCTTGCTTTACTACAGAGAAATCAGCATTAAATACTTTAATAAAAGCAATTGCTGGGTACTCACTAGACAATGTATTACTGTCTACTGTTCCTGTAAAGTAAAATTCTTGACCTACTAATGAAGCATCTTCGATGAAAGTGTTTCCTTCAAAGACTTTGTTTCCTTCTAAAGTAGTTTAATCAACCCAGAAAGGATCTGTTGGGTTCTCTTCATAGGTATTGAAGTTAGGCTGTAAGGTAACCGTATTTTCAGATACTCCGATGGTAGATTTTATAGCATCTACTGCCCATCCTGAGTTAAAAACAAATCCACCACCGTTAGCTTCCGTTTCGAATACATTGGCAAAACCTACCCATGTTGCGCTACCGTCTACAGTAACTTGTGTTTGTGCATTTGAAGCAAAGGAAAATCCTAATGCTGCTACGAATAAAATGTAAATGTGTTTCATGATATTAAAATTTAGTTATTAAAAGAATTATTTGTGTTACTTACTTTTTTGATATTCAATTTCTGTTTTTAATGTCGTTGCTGAACTACCACCAACCATTACCTTAAAGGTGCCATTTTCTACAGTCCAGACTCCATTATTTTTATAAAAACCGAGTTCTTTTTCTGTGAGAGTCACTGTTACTCTTTTTGAAGTCGCTGGCTCCAATGAGATTATTTCAAAACCTTTAAGTTCTTGTACTGGTCTTGCCACAGAAGACACTGCATCATTAATATACAGTTGTACAACCTCCTTACCTGCTACTTTCCCAGTGTTGGTGACAGTCACAGACACTTTTATGGTATTCTGTGATTGTGACACCTCAAGATCTGAATAGGAGAATGAAGTGTAACTCAGTCCGTGACCAAAGGGATATAAAGGAGTGTTATCTAAATCGGAAAAGTGAGACCAAAAAACAAGATCATTTGGCAACTCATTCGGCCTTCCTGTACGTAAATGATTGTAATACATTGGGAGTTGGCCTACAGATCTAGGAAAGGTCATAGGAAGCTTTCCACTTGGATTATAGTCGCCATAAAGCACTTGAGCCACTGCATGTCCGCTCTGGGATCCTAATTGCCATGCCTCTACAATAGTAGGAATATGCTCTGCTGCCCAATTGATGGTTAATGGACGTCCATTATTTAAAACTAAGACAATGTTCTTATTTACACTGTAAATAGCTTCTAGAAGTTCTTGTTGAACTCCTGGCAGACCTAATTCGGCACGACTTCGTCCTTCTCCACTTTGAAAGCCATGTTCTCCCAATACCATAACAACAACATCTGCATCCTTTGCTACTTCTTTTGCTTTCGCGAAAGCGGATCGGTCATCTTCATTAATCTTAACCTCTGTGATAAAGGCTGTGGCTCCTACAGAAACATCGGCCCCTTTGGCATAGGTTAAGGTATTCCCTTGATATGTTTGCATTCCTTCGAGAACAGATATTGCTGAATTATCTTCGGCTGCGAGGCGCCAACTCCCCAACGGACTATTCTTATCTGCTGCCAATGCTCCTATTAAGGCTATTTTTTGTCCGGATTTTTTAAGAGGTAATAAATTCCCTTCATTTTTTAACAGAACAATTGACTTTTTGGCAATGTCTAAAACTGCATCGTGAAAGGCTGGCTTTCCTGTTGTTTCTTTTTCGCGTTCTTCATCACAATACTTATACGGATCATCAAATAATCCCAATTCAAACTTTACCCTTAAGATGCGTCTTGCTGCATCATCTATGAGCTTCTCATCTACTTTCTTTTCTCGTACGAGTGAGGCTAAATGTTCTACATAATGATATGATTCCATATCCATATCTGAGCCAGCGGTTATTGCAAGTTCAGCAGCATGTTTTCCATCTTTGGCATATCCATGGGCAATCATTTCGGTTATTGAACCCCAATCAGATACTATAAACCCATCAAAACCCCATCGTTCTTTTAATATATCTCGCTGTAAAAAGCTATTACCAGTTGCTGGGACACCGTCCCAAACATTAAAGGCATTCATAAAAGTTCGCACCCCCGCTTTATTTGCAGCCTCAAAAGGAGGAAATATGATATTATACATGGTATTATTTCCTGCATCTACCGTATTGTAGTCTTTTCCAGATTCTGAAAAACCATAACCTGCAAAATGCTTGGCGCAGGCGACGATTGTTTTTATTGAAGAGAGGTCATCCCCTTGAAAACCTCTAACTCGAGCATCGGCTATTAAACTGCCTAAATATGGGTCTTCTCCAGCACCTTCCATCACTCTTCCCCAGCGTGCATCTCTAGAGATATCGACCATGGGAGCAAAGGTCCAATTGATACCAGCAGCAGCAGTTTCTTCTGCAGCAATTGCAGCCGATAAACGAATCGCCTCGAGATCCCAACTAGCTGCCTCAGCCAGTGGTATTGGACTAATCGTTTTATAGCCATGAATTACGTCAAATCCTATAATTAAAGGAATTCCTAAACGTGTTTCTTCCACCGCGATTTTTTGGACTGCACGTACATTTTCAACACCAGCCACATTTAACATAGACCCCACATATCCTTTTCGGAGGTGGTCATATTTCTTTGCAGCATCTCCACCACCAGGAACGGGACCTGTAACATTCCAGAATCCATTATATTGATTCATCTGACCCACTTTTTCTTCCAAGGTCATTTGTTGTAAAAGTGCTTCCACTTTTTGATCAATACTATCTGCAACAGTATCTTGTCCCAAAACTGGGAAATATGCACCTACACAAAATACCAGTAATCCTAATCGAAAAATGCTATATCTCATTTGATTCTTATTTTATTGATAAACTCGTATATAATCGATTTCCATAGTTGATTGTTGGAAAGCAGGGTCAATACTGCCTCCAAAATTTCCTCCCATTGCCACATTTACTATTAAGAAAAAATCCTTATTAAATGGTACTGAACTACTATTGACAAAAGTGAAATGTGGATTTCCATCAACTGCAAAAACAATTTCATCGGCATCCCATTCCATGGTATATACATGAAACTCACTCGAAACCCCAGCTACAATTACAGAATCACCAATACCACCTCCTCCAGAACTACCTGGAAAATGCATGGTTGAGAAAATGCGATCTTGTTGATTCCCAACATGTTCTACTATATCCATTTCACCTGCTCCAGGCCAAGGGTTTGTATCTATATCAGCGCCTAAAGACCATATTGCTGGCCAAGTCCCTCCTCCAGTTGGTAGTTTAGCACGCACTTCAACTTTACCATACTGAAATTGAAATTTGTCCTTTGTTAGTAATCGAGAAGAGGTATATTCACTACCACTAAAAGATTCTGATTTGGCAGTAATTTTAAGGACACCATCTTCAACACGGACATTTTCAGAACGGTCAGTGTAGTATTGAGATTCGCCATTACCCCAGCCATTTTCACCAGTTCCAATATCATAAGACCAATTTGCAGAACAGGGTGCACCTGTTTCATCAAATTCATCGGCCCATATCAATACATCATTGTTCCCCATTCCACTGTTGCCAGTACTTCCAGAAAGGCAAGAGGGTGCTCCGCCTTCAGGAACGAAAGTGTGGTACCAAGCCAATTGATTCCCAGTTGGATCAAAAGGATCTTGTAATCCTCGAACAACTAATTTTGCTGCTGTTAGTTCGACAATTTCATAGGTCATTGCTCCAGACCAGTACGAAAGGGTACTGTTTGTTACTGTGATCATTTGTTTTCCGGAATTATTATCTTCAAGGATAACAAAATCAGTAACTAAATCTAATTGATCACTTACATCTCTACATTCGTCTGTAAATTCTTGAGGAGTAGCGTCTGGAAAGAATCGTTTGACTTCTGCCCAATTAATAAAAGTGGCGCCTGCAGTTTGCAATTCGAAAGAATAATTATCATTACCGTCATGACTAAAAATCAATACATCATCGTAGAGACAACCGTCCAATGAGTTCGGAGTAGCACTAAAGAAGTTTGGAAAAGATTCTATAGGATCTCCAACCCCAAAGTGACCTGCATTAGATGCATCCCATATCCAGCGCTTTTCACCGTCGCCAGCTATTTGTGATAATAGTTGTGGCTCAATAACCAAACGAACATCAATATCTATAGTTACCGCCAATGAACTCGACACACCCCCTGTTCCGTTGGCCACAACATTAATAACTTGACTATACATTCCCGACTGAGTGTAGCGATAAGACACTGCTTGTCCACTACTGTTAACTATTACCGGTTCTGCATCTTGGGTAAAATACACAAGAAAATTAATGGCATTCTCGGCAGTTGGCGTCAAAGTAACATTACCAGATTGATCGGTAGCAACTGTTATTTGTACATCCAAATTAGTGGGTGCTACTAAAGCACCAAATTGTCCTTCGTCATCTTGACATCCTATAAAAAGAGTCAACATCAGAAGGGCTATATATCGTTTAAAAAGATTCATCATTTTATTTCTAATTTTTCAATTGAATATCATCAAAATAATAGGTAGATCCGTCCCCTGAAAGGTCAACCACGAACTCAAAGAATATTACAATTTGTACAAAGTCCAAACCTATTTGTGGGTCTCCCGTAAAATCCCATACAATCTCTTCCCATTCATTGGCGACTGTTGTATTCCTGTCTAATTCTATAAACTCTGAACCACCGCTAGCGGTTTCAATTTTTAATCTTATTGGAATATTTGCTTTTGGAGAATAGGTCTTTATGGCAATTTTCTGGGTAGTTGAAAAATCAATTGGAGCCTCCAAAGGGATCACTGTACCTGCATAAAACAGAGCACCATCAGTTTTTATTGATTCGACAACTCTTGAGCTAGTGTTTATTCCTGTTGAGACCGGATTCATAACAACCATTGAATCTGCACCTTCAAAACCAAAGATTCCGTAATCGACAGTATCATCCTCAAAATCTAAAGGCAATACACGAGCTGGACTCTCAATGGTAACCGACTGTGTTTCTTCAATAGTAATAATACCACCATTTTTAGCAACCACACGTACCTCAAAAGTACCTTCAGTTGCGTATACATGAAATGCAGTTTGACCATCATCGATCATCGTAGGAACTTCCTCTGTTACATCTCCGAAATATATTTCATAGCGTGAAGCATTTTCTGCTGTTGGTGCAACTTCAATCTCAAATACATTTGATGGTGAGATCTCAATTGTAAAGGAAAGGTTTGTAGGAGGAACAAAGGTCACTGCAACCTCTTGAGTGATCGTAGCCGAAACTCCCAAACTATTGACAGCTGTGAGCTGAGCATTATAACTTCCTTCTGTATACGTATGAACAATACTTTCACCTGGGACAATCACGTCACTGTTTCCTGTACCGTCGCCAAAATCTATGACAAATGATGTAACACTCGTTCCGCTAGGCGCCAAGGTTACCACTCCTGAATTATCTGTACTCACCAAAACTTCCAAGGCAAGATCTGAAGGATCTGTTATATTATTGATAAAATTGGTGCTTCGCTCATCATCAGAACAACTCCAACATGTCAACATAACTACCGCTATGACTCCAAAAATATTCTTCATTGATATCTCTTTAATTTTCATTCCTAGTATCCGTTGTTTTGCGCCCATCGATTTCCAGCCAAGGCTATTTCAATAGCTGGTATAGGAAATACCTCATTTTTACCTGCTGTAAATCCGTTAATCTCTTGTGCAGCTCTTTGAGTACGAACGAGATCAAAAAACTGATGCCCTTCCCCTACTAACTCTAAGCGTCTTTCATTATATATAGCCGCAGTTAAGGTAGCTCCAGTACTCGATTCAGGATCTAGTCCTGCGCGTTGTCTTACTTGATTCAAATAATTTAAGGCGGTTGCATCTGGACCAGTTCCACGATTATGAGCTTCTGCGGCTAGTAATAACACATCTGCATATCTAATCGCTCTATAATTGTTTGGGTTTGTTAAATTCTGATCTCCAATATTACTATCGCCAATTCTAGGAATGTATTTTCTGTTGTAGAAACCAGTATGTTCAAATCCTTCTGTATAGGAAACTCCTGCACCATTGTTGAAATCTTGATTTGCTTCCGCGAAAGCAACTATATTAAGAATTGCCACATCCCGACGAATATCATCATCTGTAAATGCATCATAGGTTTCTTGGGTTGGAACATTGAAACTAAATCCAGATTCAAATAAAGGCCCATTAAAATTTCGAATGCCATTAAAACCAACAGCCACATTTCCTTCACTACATTGTAAGCAGCCAAAACCTGCTCCCTCAATATCCGAGTATTGAATTTCAAAAACCGACTCAGCATTGTTTTCATTTGTATTTTCAAAAGACGAAGCATAATCATCAACTAAAGAATAGGCTCCAGAAGCAATCACTTGATCCAAGACCCCTGCCGCTTCATCAAATTTATCTTGATAGATATACACCTTCCCAAGCAAAGCTTGTGCAGCTCCTTTTGTAACACGACCAATTTCTGATTGAGTTATTGGTAAGTTATTAGCTGCAAAAATCAAATCCGTCTCTATCTGAGCATATACATCACTCGCTGGAGAAAGGTCAATGGTATTTTGATCACCAAAGAGCAAACGCTTATCGACAGCCAAAGGCACATCTCCAAAAAACTTTACCAATTCAAAATAATAGTAGGCTCTCAAAAATGTCGCTTGTGCAATCACTTCATTACGCTTAGGAAAATCTGTTTTATCCTTAAACTCTAATAAAAAATTAGCTCTATTTACACCTGCAAACATCCAATTCCAAACATCTCTTAAGTTGGCATTCACTGGTGTATGTGTCATATCATCTATCTCCTGAATTCCGGGGACATCAATAGCGCTTTCACCTCCGGCGAGTGTATTATTTGAAGCGATTTCTCCTAGCATCACATTGATGTAAGAAGACTGTAATAAATCATAGGCTCCAATAAGAGCGTCCTGATAGTCCTGCTCCGAATTGAAGTAAGTTTCCGAATTCTCATCTTGAGAATTCACATCTACAAAGTCATCGCTACATCCTAAGCATACACTTAATACAAGGATTAATAGGACAGTGCTTTTATATATATTATTCCTGCTCATCATTATAGTTTTACGTTAAGACCTACTAAAAAGGTTCTTGGGGTTGGGTAGAATCCGTTATCGATACCTGCGCCTATAGGCGAGCCAGAAGAGGCTGTTGGGTCATATCCTTTATACTTTGTAAAAGTAAAAGCATTGGTTACTGAAGTATAAACTCTAAAAGAATCCAACTTTAATTTCTTTGAAAATGCATCTGGCAGCGTATATCCGAACTGTATATTTTGAATCCTAATAAACGATCCATCTTCCACAAAAAATTCAGAAAACTGAGTGTTGGAGGTCGCTGCTGTTGTTACTCGTGGCGAACTGTTACTAGTTCCCGGTCCCGTCCAACGGTCAAGGAAGCTTGTACTTCTATTTGTCAATTGTTGAAACCGCTCATAATTGCGCACTATATCATTTCCAACCGATGCAAAAGCATACACTAGAAAATCAAAATTCTTGTAATCTATAGAGAAGTTCATTCCAAAGGTTGCATCAGGTATAGGATCTCCAATATTGGTTTGATCATCTACAGTAATAATACCATCACCATTTACATCTACAAATCGAATATCACCAGGGACAGCATTCATTTGAGTAGCATGCCCATCTACATCGGCCTGTGTTTGAAAAATCCCTTGGGTTTTGTACCCTCTAAAATAACCAATAGGGAAACCAGCTTCCATTCGGGCGGGGAAATCTTGGCCAACTCCGAAGGAACCACCCGGGATGAAAGCGTTTTCACTATTTACAAATACCACTTCATTGTCTATAGTCGTAAGATTGAAACTGGCATTCATTCTAAAATCATCAGAAAACTCGTGATTATATCCAATACTAAATTCAAATCCTTTGTTTACAACGGTACCTGCATTTACTATAGGTGGTCCAGAACCAGGTGCCGAGGCCCCAAGAATTCCAGAAACAGGTGCAGTTACTAATAAATCTTCTGTGCGTCTATTGAAATAATCCACGGTTACATTCAAAGCATTATCCATAAAACGGGCATCAACTCCAATGTCAAATGTTTTTTGTTCTTCCCATTTAATTTCAGGGTTGGATATGGTGCCTACTGCACTTCCAAAGACTAAGGCATCATTAATGACATAAACCCCTTCCCCATTTAATGACGATTCAAAACCAAAGTCGGCAATACGATCATTTCCAATAATTCCATAAGAAGCCCTTAGCTTTAGAAAGTTGATACTTGATGAATCTTCCAGAAAAGATTCGTCTGAGGCGATCCACCCCACAGATGCTGAAGGAAAAAATCCAAATTTATTTCGAGGTCCAAATTTTGTAGAGCCATCACGTCTCGCTAAACCGGAAAACAAATATTTCCCTTTGTAATCATATTGCACACGTGTGAAATAAGACAGTAATCTTGAATCAAAAGATGCATTTCCATTAGGGAAATTATTTACTACATCATTAGCTTGACTTATACTCGCATTAGCAACGGAGTTATTTTCGATATCGAAACCTGTAAAGCCAGAAAAGCTACCTACAGTTTGAGAAATTGAATTTCCTAATAAAACGGTTAGGTTATGACTTTCTTTGAAGGTTCGTTGGTAGGTTGCAAAGGCATCAAAAATATAATCCTTAAAGATACTTTTCGATTCTACAACACTACTACGCGCAATATTAAAAACCTTTCCTGACCCATAGAAAGCCGTTGGTGAAAAAGAAAAACCGTCTACATCGGCATAATTTGCTTGGAAACGTGTTTCAACTTTGAAATGTTCTAAAAAGTCATAACTCAAACCAAAACTTCCTGATATTCTATCTACAGTTCCTTCATTATATGTATTCTCTAATTGTGCTAAGGGATTGATAACCTCATTCCCTAAACCTTCTGCCAAGGTGAAAGCTCCAGCCTCATCTCTAATTGCAAAAGTAGGTGCGTTATTTAAGGCATTGTACAAAATAGACCCTATTGTATTTTCTAAGACACCACTTCTAACCGTTCCAGTATATAACATCGAAGAGTTAAACTTGAGGTTATCTAGGATATCCACATTATATCCAACACGTGCAGTTATACGTTCAAAATTTGCCTTATCACCACCCACAATTCCGTCTTGTGTTAAATAGGAAGCTCCAAAGGTATAACGCGATTTCTCACCTCCACCGCCAACAGTTACTGCTGCATTAAATACGGGGGCAGCCTCAAAAACTTCATCTTGCCAATCGGTTCCTTGTCCCAAGGAAGCTATATTAGTAAACAAAGGGCCTTGTCCGCCATTTGCCCTTGCTTCATTAACAAGTAAACCGTATTCGGTTGCATTAAGAACTGGAATCTTTCGCGTTGTCTCTTGTATTCCGTAATAACTAGAGAAATCTACTTTTAAACCGCTTCCTCTTTGTCCTTTTTTAGAAGTAATGATAATCACACCATTGGCTGCCTGTACTCCATAAATACCAGCTGTTGCATCTTTCAGTACATTAATTGATTCGATATCTGCTGGATTAACAACACTTAAATCTTCAATTCTACTTCCATCTAAAAGAATCAAAGGTCTATTATCCCCATTTGTAGAAATACCACGAATATTAATGTTTAAGCCACTTCCAGGTGCACCAGAGTTTGATGTAATCTGAACTCCAGCTACCTGCCCTTGAATGGCCTGCTCTATACGTTGTGGTTTTAAATCTTCTATTGTCTGTTTACCAATCACGGCAACAGCCCCAGTTATTTCCTTTCTTTTCTGAGAACCATACCCAATAACAAGTACCTGTTCCAAAGAGGCAGCATCTTCCTCCATCAGAATGACTTTGGAGTTAAAATCTTTTATTGAAATAGATTGAGTAACAAATCCTAGAAATGAAACTTCAATAACATCACCTACTTTCACATTGTTAATCGTGAAATTTCCATCAAAATCTGATGTGACTCCATTATTTGTACCCTGAACAATAATAGTAGCTCCTATTAAAGGGATATTAGTGCTTTCATCTATAATGGTTCCACTAAAAGAAGAATTTTGTGAAAAACTTAGTAAGGGGATTAGCAAAAAAGCTAAAAAGTAAATGCGTTGCATCATGGAAACAATTTTCCACTAAGGTATTGTGCTTACTTTCACAATATTCAAAACAAACCCCTACAAAAAACATACATCACAAAAAAATAGCCATTATTCTATCAAATCCTCAACTATGCACCAAAAACACAAGGAATATCTTAAAGATCTCCCTTTACCAACATATCAAAATATGGACTAGAATTAGAGTGTAATCGTGAAATGTTGTGGTAATGTATAGTTTTTGTTAGTCAATGATGTAGTCTTATAAGTTGATGAAGTAGTCATTAAGGTTAATACTTCGATCCAACTGAATTTTCTTACGCAGTCTATACCTTTTGATTTCAACACTTCGAGGGGAAATGTTAAGCAAGGGGGCAATTTCTTTTGAAGACATGTTGAGTCTGAGATACACACACAATTTTAAATCATTTGCTGTTAAAGTTGGATGTACATCCTTCACTTTCTTAAAGAAATCCTTGTCTGCATGATTGAAAGCTTCTTCAAAGAAATCCCAATCTTCTTCATTGTTTATATTGGCATCTACTAATACCAGAATCTCATCTAAGGAATTGTCTGTATTCAAAGGCAATAGCGCCTCTTTTATCTTATTCAGAGTCTTACTCTTATTAACCATGGTCATGGTCGAGGTCGCAAGTTCGCGATTTCGAGCCTCTATATCTTTTTGCAGATTCTGATTTCTCAAAGCAACGACTTCGTTTTCAGAAGCCAGGTTTTTAAGTTGCATATCTTTCCTTGTCTTTTCTAAAAGACGTTCTCTTTGTTTTCTGTAATATCGTTTGTAGAACCAATTTAAGCCTGCAAATAGTAGAATGGTAAAAAGGGAATACACCAAAATTGCGAGGTTAGACAGATACCATGGCCGTTCAATAACAAAGTCAAATTGAGCAATATTTGTTGATTCCTGATCTCCTACACGGGCTTTTACTCGAAAGCTATAGTCGCCAAACGATAAATTCTTTGCCTCATAAAAGGCTTTAGAATCCCATGGACTCCAGACTCCTTCATTATTTTCTAATAGGTACGAATACTCCGTAATTTGATACTTATCATATTCAGGGACGCTGTAAAAAAAAGACATGTTATTTTGAATTGCACTTAATTTTACTTTTGAATCTAAAGGGAGTCTATGAGACTCAGATGTATTATCCACAACCAAAATTCTTTGTAAAGACACTTGAAAATCAGTAGTTCTTTTCTTTGAAAGATTAATATTTAAATAGCCGTCTGCAGTTCCCAATAAATAAGAATCCTCTTCTAAACGTGTGATATGCTCATAGCCTTTTTTAGTTGCTCTTAGTGAATGAGGTAATTGAATTTTATTGATTCCATAGCTTGCTTCTAAATCATCCTTTGTTATATACACCAAAAAATCATTTGTAAACGCCCACATCCTTCCATGCTCATCATTGACCAGTTTCCCAGATACAAATTCGTTAGTATATATCTCACTTAGTAATTCATCGCGTACAAAAGTTGCAGATTCCGAATCATATTGAAACATACCTTCCTTATTGGCATAGAAGATTTCCGAGTCAAATTTTACTAATCCAGCATGCTCCCCCTTTTCAACAGTTGCGTTGGTTTTAAAGTTTTTCGCTTTCGCGAAAGCGCTATCCACCTCAATCTCGTAAACCCCTTTATACTCATGACTTACTAAGATTTTATTGGGACTCGCAAATTCAAAGAACTTGGAAGAAATATCAAAGCCTTCAATTTTATTTCTCACAGCCCACTCGCCATTGCTTTTCTCTAAAATGTATAAACCATCAAAATTTCCTTGAATAAGCCACTTTGGATGCTCTGGCACCTTTTTTAAAGCCCAAGTCCCTTGTATGGGAATCAACTGTTTTACACGCCCGGCTTCTACTACAAAAGTTCCTTTATTATGCCCGCAAAAAAGAGTGTCGTCTACGACGGTTAACATCCAAACCTGCTCCTCAGTACCCAGAACGAGTTGATAATTCTCCTCTAGATTCGATTTATAAAATAATCCTTGATTCGTCCCTAAATAGGTATAACCCTTATGTTTTATTGCAGAATACGTTGTCCCCATTCTGCCTTCTAAATCAATGTACCCAGAAAAAGGCAAATGATTATTAATACATGAAATCCCCCTGTCTAATCCCAACCAAATATTGGCATCTCTATCTTCAAATATGGATAGGATAGGATAGTATTGTTTTCTAAACCCTTTTGTTGGTTGATGTGATATAATAAATCTCCTTTGCTAGAAATCATTATTATTCCGTGTGAGATGGTGCCAATTACTAAAGAACCATTTTGTAGTTGAATAGCACTATATACATTTACATCATCAAAACTTGCCAAAGCAGTTCCTTCCCATGGCTCTACATTATTACCATTTAGGATATAAAAACTTCCTTTACGTGTAATCCCAATAAAGGCGCCGTCAACCTTGAATACATTAATTAAAGTCTCCGTTTTAAGTATTTCTGATTCACTCCACAATTGCTGAATGCCATTTTTTAAGGTAAACATTCCAACACCTTGCTTTTGAAAGAAGAGCTCGTCCTTAACTTTGAAAAGTTTAAAGACGGTTTGATCAAACTCTAAATACCGTATGGACTTTTTTGAAGGCTGGTAAATATAAATGCGATTTAAAGACTGAAAAAGGACTTTATCACGATAGGAAATAATATTCCATATCTGCTCATCCACTAACATTTCTATATTTAATTCATCTACTAAAGAGGTGTAGATCAATTGCCCTGTATCATCCTTTTGCCACTAACCAAATTCCATATAGGCACCCGTGTACACAAGTGAATCAATAGCTGAAACAGATCGCATAATGGTTTCATTGGGCGATGGATTTAAAACCCAATGAATCCCATCAAAACTGAGTAATCCTTTGTCATTTGCAGAGTATATTATGCCCTGATTGTCTTGAGACAACATCCAGTTTTGATTATCTGCTTTGTACTCTGAAGGTTCATAATTAACGATAGGCGGTAATTCCTGACTTTGAACAACAAGAGCCATGAAAAATATAATGCCACAGATAATATGTCGAATTACTCGGTTAAAAATTAGCACTCCATTTCTCATATAGCTGTCTCTACTTAACACCTTACATTGGATATTAATGTTCCTTATCATAGGCCTTAACACCTGCTTCAATTCTTATTTTTAGATCATTGGCTTCTGGTGGTATAGGGCAAGAATATCCCGTGGTATAGGCACAATAAGGATTATAGGCCTTGTTAAAGTCGATAATAAGTTTATTATTCACAATATCTGAAATCTCAACATATATATACCTACCAGCACCATATGATTCTACTCCACTTGTGTAGTCTGTAAATGGCAAAAATAAACTCTGCCCATATTTTTGATTGGGCTCTTTAACATATTTAGTATTCTGATATATTGGTAAATCAAAGTTCTGCCCCATTAACGCAAAGGAGAGTATCCCATAAGATACATATTCACGTTCACTTCCAGAAGAAGTCATAATCATAAAAGGAACAGCAGCTGGCGTTCTTTTAAAATCTGCCTGCACACGATACTTTAAATTTATCGGAAAGAAGCCTAATGTTTTAAACTTTCTCAATTGCTTGCGCGATAGTATGGTAGAATCGGCATTAGAATAGGTCGCATCTAAGGCTTCTTGATATTCCCTTGCACTTCGAGCATTATTGGTCTCTTCTTGGATTTGAGCATGTATTGTAAAGGAGGTACAAAACAAGAATAATATCAATAATTTCATAGGTTTCTTTTTCTTAAAACACAAGAAACGGATTTTTTGCCTAGTTTTACAATAACAAATAAAAAAAACAAATGTGTCTAGTCTGTTCATATATGAATCAATCACTTCAAAACGAAGTCGGTCGGATGTATGTGTTATAACTATCTCTAGATAAAAAGAACCCATAAGAAAAAGTCCGACGCCTACGTCGGACTTTTTACTTTTATAAAGTTGGCGCAGGCTTTTTAGCTTGCTCAAAACAACCAATTATGACCCTATTACTGCGCAATTACTTCAAAACCTTCGATGGCCTTTCAAGAGAAATCTGGTGGTTAGCCTTGATTACTTTTGTGAACCGCCTCGGAGCCATGGTTATTCCATTTTTATCTATTTATCTTAATGAAAGTCTGAAATTTACGCTTACAGACATCTCATGGGTAATGACAGCTTATGGAATTGGATCAGTCTCGGGTTCTTGGTTGGGAGGAAAACTCACCGATCAGATTGGGTATTATAAAGTTATATTAATTAGTCTTATTTGTACTGGAGCCAACTTCCTCTGGGTGATGCATGTGGAGAGTTTTTGGATGATCTGTGCATCTTTTTTCGTTCTGATCACTCTAGCCGATATGGGGAGACCAGCTTTTTATGTGGCATTAAATGCATATTCTAAGCCAGAAAACAAAACGAGATCACTTACCTTAATTCGTTTAGCAATCAATTTAGGAATGGGGGCTGGCCCTATGCTGGGCGGACTTATGATTGGCACTCTTGGATACCAAGCTTTGTTTTATGTTGATGGTATTACATGTTTGGCTGCCGCGGTACTTATGACCCAAGTTTTACACCCTAAAAAAGCTAGAGAAATGGACAAAGAAGTAGTTCCAGAAAACCCGAGACCTCCATTAAAGGATTTTCCGTACGTTTTGTTTATAGTTGCATTAGCGCTATTTGCCACCATCTTTGTGCCTATATTTTCAATAGTTCCAGTTTTCTATCGTACAGTTCATGAACTCAGTGAAGTCTCTATAGGCCTTCTTATAGGTATGAATGGATTTCTAATTGTAATTTTTGAAATGCCATTAATCAGCTGGCTACAAAAACAACGGTGGACAGATATTGGGTATACTATATTTGGCTTGGTATTAACCGGTATTAGTTTTCTCCTGCTTATTTGGGAATCGTGGACAGGTATTGTGCTTATATCTATGCTCTTTTTAACCGTAGGAGAAATGATTTCCTTTCCCTTCAGTAATAAGTTTGCCCTAGATCGATCCAAGTTTGGCAAACAAGGCGCCTTTATGGGATTATACACGATGGCATTTTCAGTTGCACATATTTTTGGACACAATGCGGGAATGCAAATAACTGCGGCATATGGCTTTACAACAACATGGCTATTTTTTGGACTATTAGCGGCAATTGCCTGGGTTTTATTAATCTGGGTGAGACGTTTAGTAGCCAAGGAATCTGGGGCACAAAACGTATCTTTATCACCTAAACTCGACAAATGAAATATTTCATCCTTCTCCTAACTCTTTCTATTTTCACAGCATGTAATAACGCCACAAAGGTAGAAAGCAGTCCTGTTACAAATCCGACTGCTGAACAGCTTTCTTCAGCAACTAATGGTGTTCAGAGCAGTTTCGCGAAAGCGAAACCTGTATTAGACTCTACACGATACAATGTCGCCTTTCTCATTATGGATGGCACCTTTAACACAGAACTGACAGCCCCTTTCGATATTTTTCAACACACAATTTTTAGAGAGAATATTAAAGCGATGAATGTGTTTACAGTAGCAAACACCTTGGACCCAATCCGTACTTTTGAAGGTATGTACCTCCTACCCGATTTTGATTACACTCAGGAAAATTTACCTAAAATTGATATTCTAGTTGTTCCAAGTGCAGAGCATCATCTCGATACAGATTTGGAGGACGAATCACTAATATCTTTTGTGCAAAAAGTCGATAAAGAGGCCCAATTTATGACTTCACATTGTGATGGAGCCTTTGTGCTTGCCAAAGCCGGTGTACTCGACAATCATGTTTCAACAACCTTTCCTAGTGATATCGATAAAATGCGAGGAACTTTTCCTCAATTGGATATTCGCAAAGAAGTACTCTTTGTTCATGATGGAAAATATATCACCTCAGCAGGTGGAGCAAAAAGCTTTGAGGCTGCCCTTTACCTCGCAGAACACCTTTACGGAGCCGAAATAGCAAGATCGCTAGCAGGCGGACTAGTAATTGATTGGAAACTTGAAGAAGTACCACATCTCATTATAAAAACTGAAAAATAAATTTCTTGGATTTAGTGAAATTTAGAGTCCCCTAAATACGCTCTGATAATTGCATTGTATTCTTCACCAATACGAAGGGCAGTCGTTCCTTCGATTTCATACAGGGCATCGTAATCTGTGAATCCCATTTTCAATAACTCTTCCAAATAAAACAAGGCAGCATTGGTATCTCCTTCTAAAGCACTGTAGGATATTGCTTGGATAAATGCATCGCTATTCTTAGGATTTACCAGAGTGCGCAAGACATTAACAAACAAAAGTTGGGCAATTTTTGAGTTAGTGGTATTCATTTGAAGATACTTAGCTTCTGTAGCTCCACGAATGTATTTTTTTAATCTAATAGCGGCTTTGCGCTCTTGCTCATGCCCGGCAGTACTATCTATTTTAGAATCTAGCTCGGCCATTTGGTAATTCCACCAACTTAAATTATCAAAATAAGCATTGTTGACATCCTCATCCAGGTAGTAGGAAAAATCTTCGGCAAGAAGAATCTCAGATTCCCTTACAGCACTGCGCTGATTGCGTTGTACCTTG
Organism: uncultured bacterium; assembly: GCA_963974305.1. GTDB lineage: Bacteria > Bacteroidota > Bacteroidia > Flavobacteriales > Flavobacteriaceae > Dokdonia. The sequence continues at coordinate 41,882 of CAXBCS010000007.1, read as the reverse complement.
TAATTTCTACTGCTTCTAATTTTTTTAAATAGGTCTTTTTGTAAAGACAAATCTTTTAATTTCCCTTTATATTTTGATTTTAGGCTACTTACAAAACTGTGTGCAGCCAAGGGTTTACGTTGTTTGTAAAGTAAATCTCCAAACGCCAAGTCACTTTCGTAATTCGCCCGTAACTGTTCTAAAGGTGTATTGCGCTGTTGGAGCAATGAAGTTAAGGCAGCGGCCAAATATCCAGACTGTGGCAGTTCTTCTGGGCCTTCATATATGTGAAAACTGGCCAAAATTCCTTTTCCCTTTAATAAAGCTCCTAAAGTATTCAGTTTATAATAGTTGGCCCCTTCATCAGCACTCAGGATCACAAACTTTGTTTTTTTGGATGTATTTAATATTGACAAATCTACATAGGCATCATCCATAGCAATGACTCCCCAAATATCTCCAGTCAAATGTGCACTTGTACTTGCCAAAAGTGCTCCTCTGCCATTCCCTGCAAGAATCATCCTCGATTTATCAACTGAAAAACGCTCATAAACTGCATTAATAAAAGCAGCACTTTGGCGTAAGCCTACACTTAAGGTATCACTTACAACTAAATTAGGAGCTACGATAATACTCCCTGTGAGTTCTGCGGCTATGGTAAATTGTTGCACCGCCACAGCACCCTTTCCTGATTCCTCAAACATAAAGACTGTAGAATAGGTTTTGCTTTCATCATAATTCCTCGGGAGATAAATAGCAAAACTATCATCACTTCCTGGAACAAATTGGACAGCTGGCACAACCACCCCCTTTGAAATAGGCTGCTGTGCACATAAGGTGGTTATAGAAAAAAGAAATAAAATAAAATATCGCATAGAGTTCAATTAAGTCTAGGTCACAACGTATCAAATACCGTGCACAAATTAAAGGTAGGAAAAAACTCCGCACGCCTTTAACAATTTGTACAAGGTATTTTCTTTATTTTTAGAATACTAAAACTCAACCAATGCGAAAAATTAACTCCTTTGCAACACTAATAGTGTTGTTCTTCCTTGCTTTAGGTCAGACTAGCCTCCTTGCACAAGATTACTTCCTCGAAAAATATGCTCCTTTTGATAAAGATATTCCTTCTCCAGAAGCCTTTTTAGGGTATCCAATAGGCGAACAACACACTCGTCATGATCAAATTGTGGCTTACTTGCATGAACTTGCTCGTGTTTCAGACAGAGCAACAATTGCCTCTTATGGTAAAACACATGAGAATAGAAAGCTAGTTATGCTTACCATAACAACACCTACTAACCTTTCAAACCTATCTGCCATCAAGCAGCAGCATTTATCTTTTGTAGATGGCAAGCGCTCGGTCTCAAACTATGATGCCGTTCCAGTCTTTATTCAATTGGGATATAATGTACACGGCAATGAACCTTCTAGTTCTGAGGCAGCAATGCTTACAGCTTACACTATGGTGGCTTCTGAGCATGCAGCAATCAAAAAATACAGAGAAAATAGCGTAATCTTTTTAGACCCAACCATTAACCCTGATGGTCGCGACCGACATACCCAATGGGCAAATAGCTTTAAAGGTAGTCCGCTAGTTTCTGACAATATCGATGCAGAGCATACCGAAATGTGGCCTCGTGGACGAACTAATCACTATTGGTTTGATTTAAATCGCGATTGGCTACTCGCCATTAACCCTGAAAGTAGAGGTAAACTAGATTGGTATCATGAGTGGTATCCAAACGTGGTTACCGATTTTCACGAAATGGGAACCAATAGTACCCACTTTTTTGAGCCTATGCTGCCTATTGGTAGTAAAGATCCAATCATGCCCAAAGAAAATTATGAGGATTTAAACAATCTATTCGCTCCTTACTTTTCCAATGCCCTAGACGAAATAGGTTCTTTATATTTTACAAAAGAAGCCTTTGATGGCACCTATCCTGGCTATGGATCATCCTATCCAGATTTACAAGGGGCCTTGGCACTACTTTTTGAACAAGCAAGTAGTCGAGGACATCTTCAAGACACCGATTATGGAACCATGAGTTTTGCCTTTACGATTCGTAATCAGTACACCTCTGGGATGGCAACCATACAAGCAGCCGTTGAAAATAAAGCCGCTTTGCGTAAATATCAGCAAGACTTTTTCGTTTCCGCTTTCGCGAAAGGGAAAACAGATCAAGCTCCTGCTTATGAATTTGGAGATCCTAAAGATGCCAATAGAACCAAAGCCTTTATAGACAAGTTACTTAAGCACCGCATCAAAACATATGCGAGCGGTAATGGTCGCTATGTCGTACCAACCTTACAGTCTCAAAAAAGAATGGTGCAATCCTTCTTTGAAACCTATGAAACCTATAGAGATAGTGCCTATTACGATGCTAGTGCATGGTCTGTTGGGAATTTCTACAATATGAAGTATCGTGCCTTGTCATCTGCTTCAGGATTAGGTCAAGAAATAACATCGACTGAAAATCTGATCAATGTAACGCCAGTACCTAAAACGAACTATGCCTACCTAGTCGATTACAATGATTATAATGCAACTGCCGTATTACATTATTTACAAGAAGAAGGACTTACCGTTGCAACCGCCTTCAAACCTTTTACCGCTAAAACAAATACGGGCAATGTAGACTTTAACTATGGAACCCTCATGATTCCTGTATCACAACAGGACAAAAAATCTGATGAAGTTTATAGCATTATTTCCAAAGCACAACGCACTTTCCAACTACCTATCTATGCTGCCAAAACAGGTTTTAGTGTCAAAGGAATCGACCTTGGAAGTGGCAACTTTCCAGCGGTCGAAACACCAAAAGCGCTAATGCTTATTGGGAATGGCACCAGCTCCTATGAGGCCGGAGAAGTTTGGCACTTATTAGATACTAGAGTTCATATGCCTATAACCAAAGTACTCATGGAAAACTTTGGCAGAGTCAAAATGAGTAATTACAATACCATGGTTATGGTGTCTGGTAATTACTCAAGCTTAGACAAAAAAGATCAGGAAGCGATAAAAAGTTGGATAAGTGATGGGAACACACTTATAACCATTGGGCGCGCTTCTTCCTGGGCTGTAAATGCAAAAATTGTCAATGAAAAATTGACAAAAAAGAAGGAGGACTCCACAGAGACTAAAGAACGCCAACCCTATGTAGATGCTCGGCCTAATCGTGGTAAGCAAAGACTTGGAGGCGCGATTTTTGAAGTAGACCTTGATATTACACATCCTTTAGGTTTTGGTTATACAGATAAGCTTTTACCAGTGTACAAGAATAATAATGTGTGGTTACAACCAAGTAAGAGTGAGTATAATACAGTGGCTCAGTATACAAAAGACCCACATATTGATGGCTTTATCTCTGAAGAGAATATGAATGATTATATGAAAAAGAGTGCCTCTCTGGTTGTAAGCCGAGTTGGAGGTGGTCGTGTAATCCTTTTTGCCGATAATCCAAATTTTAGAGGGAGTTGGTATGGAACTAACAAGCTATTTTTAAATGCATTGTTCTTTGGAAGCTTGATCAATTAATACTATCCTATTTCTCCCTTTGAGAGATTTTAAATAACCAATCTATGAAAAAAGTACTATCCTATCTCGCGACGATTATTTTTCTTTTCGCTTTCGCGAAAGCGCAGTCACAAACACAGCAAGGACCTTTTGAACAACTCATCATTAGAGGAGTAACTGTCATTAACGGCGATGGTGCACCACCTATTGGTCCTGTAGATATTGTTGTTGAAAATAATGTCATTAAAGAAATTAAAGTCGTAGGATATCCTGGTGTACCTATTGATGCCAAAAAACGACCCCAACTCAAAACGGGAGGAAAAGAACTAGATGTTACGGGAATGTATCTCTTGCCTGGCTTTATCGATATGCATGGCCATATAGGAGGAACCTCACAAGGCGCCGATTGGGATTATGTCTTTAAACTTTGGATGGCGCATGGCATTACTACAGTGCGAGAACCTTCTGGTCGTGGTTTAGAGTACACTTTAGATCTTAAAAGAAGATCTGCCAAAAATGAAATCATAGCTCCGCGATTGGTGGCTCATACAGGTTTTGGAGCTGGTTCAAAAACGCCAATTACCACAGCAGAACAGGCGCGTGCTTGGGTGAGAGAAAATGCAAAAAAAGGTGCAGATGGAATTAAATTTTTTGGAGCAGAACCACATATAATGGAGGCCGCTCTTGACGAAAACCAAAAATTAGGCTTGACCTCCTCTATGCACCATGCACAAATGAGTGTTGCTCGTTGGAATGTATTACAAAGTGCACGAGCTGGCTTAACCTCAATGGAACACTGGTACGGCCTGCCAGAAGCCTTATTTACAGACAGAACTGTTCAAAATTATCCCTTGGACTATAATTATAATAATGAGCAACATCGTTTTGGAGAAGCTGGCAGACTCTGGCAACAAGCAGCCAAACCATATTCTGATCATTGGAATGCTGTCATGGATGAATTATTGGCTTTAGACTTTACGCTTGATCCAACATTTAATATATACGAAGCAAGTCGGGATTTAATGAGAGCAAGACGCGCCGAGTGGCATGAGGATTATACCTTACCATCCTTATGGCGATTTTATCAACCTAGTAAAATATCACATGGCTCCTACTGGCATTTTTGGGGCACAGAAGAAGAAGTTAATTGGAAAGAAAATTACCGCCTTTGGATGACGTTTATTAATGAATATAAGAATCGTGGAGGCCGAGTAACTACAGGTTCTGATTCTGGGTTTATTTTCCAACTCTATGGGTTTGCCTATATCAGAGAAATGGAATTATTACGAGAAGCTGGTTTCCATCCTATGGAAGTGATTAGAGCTGCCACGCTTAATGGGGCAGAAGCTCTTCGTATGGATGATAAAATTGGTTCTATTCAAGTAGGCAAGCTCGCCGATTTTGTCATAGTTTCTGAAAATCCGCTGCAAAACTTGAAAGTATTGTACGGAACTGGTGCTATCAAACTGACCGAAGACAACGAAGTCGTACGTGCGGGAGGAGTTTCATACACCATTAAAGATGGAATCATCTACGATGCTAAACAACTCCTAAGAGATGTGAAGGCTATGGTTGATAAAGCTAAGGCAGATGAAGGCTTTAAGATGTTTCAACCAGGAATGAAGAATTAAAAAATAGCCGTTTATAATATTGGGTTTCCATCGACAACTTTGGCTAGTACAATTTGAGTCTTGGATTCTCCGTACCCAATAATCTGATCAATAAAGGCTTCCAAATGCTTTTGATTCTTTAGAGTTACTACCATTACGATATTTTCGTTCCCAGTCACTCGATAGCAATTCACCACTTCATCCCAGTTCTTTACTGCTTCAAGGAAAGGCTTTAGCTTTCCCATAAATGCTCGTAAGGTTATGATGGCCTTCATTTGGTACCCTAAAGCTAAAGGATCAATTTGGGCTTTGTAACCTTTAATGATTCCAAGATCTTCCATCTTACGGATACGTTCTGCAACTGCTGGAGAAGAGATTCCTACCTCTCTCCCAATGGCCGTATTAGTCATTCGAGCGTTATGCTGTAAACAGGCTAAAATTTTAATATTTGTTGAATCCATACATTCTTTACTTATACATCCTATTTCCCTTAGAATCGAAAGCAAATTAACAATTTATCCTTAATTACGAAAGTATTTATTCAAAATACAGAAGTACATTTGTGGTGTTATGACTAAGAATACCACAGACTCAAATTCCTCTGTAACTGCCGTTACTCAGCTCCCGCTTTACAAAAAGGCTTTGGAGATTTGTAACCTATCTTTTAGCTTGCGAACGTTGTATGTGTCTAAATTGTCGTCTACAGACCATTCAACCAATAATTTAACGTCCGATCATCACGTAGAAGAGTTGATCATTACGGCAATAGGCTTACCTCAAACCATTGCTCAGGCCTCTGTAACTAAGGATATGTTTGCTCAACATGGTTTCTTTAACTATATGCAAACGGCAACAAAACAAGTGAAGCATCATCTTAGTATGCTTCGCAAACAGAGACCCCATGACTCTTCGCATTGTTCTGCTTTATCAAGAGCCTTAAAAGAATTTGTTCGTCTTCAAGATCAGTGGACAGTCTTACAATTACACAAAAACTAAGACTGTTTTTTAGTACCTACATTTTACACACTACCTTCATAAGAGTCATTATAGAGATGTGTAAAACAAATTAGTTTTGTACTTTTCTCTGCGCAATCAATTGCCGAATAGTGCTTATTAAACCCTGTATCTTTATTATCCTTAAAAATTTAGCTCTTGAAATATCTATTCTTTTTCCTTTTTATCAGCTTAGCACCTTTAAATGTATCCGGACAAACTCCTTTGACCACCAAAACACAAGACAGCTTAAATATCTGGCAATTGGCTAAATACGATACTAAAGCGGCCGTTGGAGGGGTATTACATGCCTATAGCCGCCCTGTTCATTGGGATAAGGATGATTGGGCTACTGCAGGATTTGTAGTTGGAGGCACCGCCATGCTCTACTTTCTCGATGATGAAACGAGTTCTTATTTTAGACGCCAAAGAGATGCATTACCTGATGGCCTGCGCCAATTTGGAGATCGTTTTGGGAGTCCGCAAGTAGCATATGGACTTACGGGATCTGTATATTTATTTGGATTACTCACAAAAAATCAAAAGATTAGGGAGACTGGGGTTCTTATGATTTCCTCCGCCACAGCCGCCGGCATATTACAAACTGTCCTTAAAACGACTGTTGGCCGTTCTCGACCGCAAAACGGAAATGACAAATTTGACTTTAAACCCTTTAGTGGTATGTCTGGGTTTCGATCCCTCCCTTCTGGTCATACGATATTGTCATTTACTGCTGCTTATGCCATAGCAAAACAATTTGAAAACCCATGGGTGAAAGCTGGAATCTATACCGTAGGCCTCATATCTCCTGTTTCTCGTATTTGGGATGGCGCGCACTGGCTCACTGACGTAGTTTTAAGTTTAGCGATAAGTATCGCAACTGTCGACTCTATTGATAATTTCTTAAATAAAAAAAACAATCTATATCCTGACGGTACTCACTCAACAAAAATTTCCTGGAATTTTAAGGTCGGGCTTGGTCGTGTCGGTATAGTTGGCACCTTCTAAATTTAATTTATGCCTCCTTACCAATTCTTTCTGGATTTATTATATCCACTGGAACTCCGACGTAAAAAAATGTTTGGAGTAGATGCCTATTATTTAGATGACAAAATGATAGTCGCTTTGCGTGAAAAAGAAAAAAATCCCGTAGACAATGGTATTTGGATCGCTACCAAAAAAGAACACCACCAACAACTAAAACAAAAACTCTCTAGCGTAAAAAATATTGAAAACATCGGCATCAAAGCATGGCTTATGCTTCCAGCAATAAGCGACCACTTTGAGCGAGATAGCCAAATTCTAGCAGAATTGATTCACGCTCACAGTCCGTTAATAGGCACATTACCTAAGCCTAAAAACAGAAAATCCCAACGCTAGTACGCTGGGATTTTCAACCTAAACTTAACTAATAGGGGGACGTTAACTTTATATACTTAAACCTTTTTGAATTATGATACTCTATATACGATCGCAAACCTCTGTTTGGATCATAAGGTTTTCATTTTTTTCATTCCGCCACTACAATGCTTATTATATCCTAACGCCAAATATTCCTAAACACTCGATAATATAAGGTTTACAGACTTTTAAGATAAACTTGACTTCCTGCTATTGTAAGGGATATTTTTTTCTAGAGACTGACTGACTAAATATAATAAATATGAAATCATCACATACTTCTATTTTCAATTTAATAGAAATCTTTAGAAAAGGATCTCAAAAATTGGCTCAAAAATTAAATGTTCAACGCCACTGTAGCCAGCATCAATTGCATGATTATTATTGTGACTCAAAAACAATCTAAATACATTAATTTTTAAGTTACATTATTTCCTAATTACTTATACAATAATTCTGAATAGAAAGTCGTCCGACAAATAGTGTCGGACGACTTTTGTTTTGTGTATTTTTGAATAAAACTCATTCACATGAAAGCCATTTATATCCTTCCTTTTGCAATTCTTTGTTTGACCTCTTGTAAAAATGATGTATCCAATGAAGAACAAACCAAAATTGAACTTTCTACTACGCCAGAGGTTTCTCCTGTGCTATCAGAAGCAGAAACCATTGCTATCAAACACGGATTGGAAAAATGGAAATATGTGAGCCAAATTGATTTCACCTTCAACGTAGACAGAGGAGGAAAAAATGTTGCAAAAAGATCTTGGTCATGGAAACCAAAAACTGGTGATGTAACAATGGTCCAAGGGGATGAAACGGTAAGTTATAATAGAGCAACTGTCGATAGTACCTCTATGCGAGCAGACCAAGGTTTTATCAATGATAAATTCTGGCTATTAGCTCCTTACCAATTGGTTTGGGACGAAGGAACAACAATTAGCGTTCAAGATACTGCTACCTCTCCTCTCGCTCAGAAATCTACCAAAAAGCTTACGATTCTTTATGGAGATGAAGGGGGATATACTCCAGGTGATGCATATGACTTCTATTACAACAAAGATTTCTTTATTGAAGAATGGGTGTTTCGAAAAGGAAATAGTGAAACTGCTTCTATGACTACCACCTTTGAAGGCTATAAAGATTTTAATGGTTTACAAATTGCTACCGAGCACAAAGATGCAAGTGGAGATTTTAAGCTCTACTTTACAGATATTAAAGTGACTCGTTAATTCTTAACAGCAATCACCTCTATTTCAATTTTAGCTCCTCTAGCAAGCGCTTCTGCGGCAAAGGTCGTACGAGCAGGTTTCTGTGGGAAATAGGTGACATAAATCTCATTAAAAGCAGCAAAGTCATTAATATCATCTAATACAACCATCGCTTTTACCACTTGGCTCATTTCCAATTGATGCTGAGCGAGCACTTCCTTTATATTTTCCAGGGTTTGTCTGGTCTCTGCTTCGATCCCACCAGTAACCAAGATCCGACTGCCGTGATCCATCCCTATTTGTCCTGACAAATAATAGGTGTTGCCCACTTGAACAATGTCTGAAAACGGTGCCGTTGCCTTTTTGGCCTCATGGCTCTTATGAAAAGTAACTGCCGAAGACTCCTCTTGATTCTTGGGAGCACACCCTACTGCAAGACACAGTAGAATAATAGAAATGGAAAAGTAGTTAGACATAATTTGATTTTAGATATATAAATGTAGCAGAATATTCTCGCTTTTTTAGGGGAATGCTTATTTTTATGCTTTCGCGAAAGCGAGAGAGATCTCATGCAAATTAGGCCTCACTTGAGCGTACTGCCAATCAAACCAAAATGGATAAGAAACAAGAGTTTAGTGATTTTATTAAAGCAGGTAACACCTTTAAAGGTGATTGTATCACCATGGGTGGCGCTATGCTGGATGGAGAAACCATTACCAATGCACATGTAAAAGTTCCGTTAAAGACCTTAAACCGTCACGGCTTAATTGCTGGTGCAACTGGAACAGGAAAAACCAAAACCCTTCAAATCATCGCTGAAAATTTATCTGACAAAGGAATTCCTGTCCTCCTTATGGACATGAAAGGAGATCTTTCTGGTATTGCCAAAGCTAGTCCCGGGCATCCTAAAATAGATGAACGACATGAAAAAATAGGATTGCCTTTTGATCCGAAAGACTTCCCTGTTGAGATTCTTACACTTTCTGAACAGAATGGTGTGCGATTAAGAGCAACCGTAAGCGAATTTGGACCTGTTCTTTTTTCAAGAATTCTTCATGCTACAGTAGCTCAATCGGGTATTATATCCATACTTTTTAAATATAGTGACGACAATAAATTACCGCTATTAGATCTTAAAGATTTTAAGAAAATCCTCCAGTATGCCACCAACGAAGGGAAAGAGGAAATAGAAAAAGAATACGGAAGAATCTCTTCCTCCTCTTCAGGCTCTATTCTTCGAAAAATAGTTGAACTAGAACAACAAGGTGCTGATATCTTTTTTGGAGAAAAATCATTTGATACAGATGACCTTCTGCGTATTGATAAAAATGGTCGAGGCATGATTAATATCATCCGATTGACTGATATTCAAGATCGCCCAGGTCTTTTTTCAACTTTTATGCTAAGCTTACTATCCGAGATCTACTCTACTTTTCCAGAACAAGGAGACAGCGATCGCCCAGAACTAGTTATATTTATTGATGAGGCACACCTTATTTTTAAAGAGGCCTCAAAAGCATTACACAGTCAAATAGAAAGTATTGTAAAACTCATTCGATCGAAAGGGGTTGGTCTTTATTTCGTAACACAAAACCCAACCGATATTCCAGAAGGAGTATTGAGCCAACTAGGACTAAAAATCCAACACGCTTTAAGAGCGTTTACTGCTAAAGACAGAAAAGCAATTAAGCTCACAGCCGAAAACTATCCAGATTCGCCCTATTACGATACCAAAACTGTTTTGACTTCATTAGGGATTGGAGAGGCATTAGTTTCTGCCTTAGATGAAAAAGGCCGCCCTACTCCACTTGCAGCAACTATGCTGAGAGCTCCTATGTCTCGTATGGATGTCCTTACCCAGTCTGAGTTAGACGATATCAATGCCAAATCAAAACTAGTTAAGAAATACAACGAAGAAATAGATAGGGATAGTGCCTATGAACTTCTTAATAAAAAGATAGAAAAGGCAAACGAAGAAGAGGTCAAAGAAAAAGCCAAAGAAGAAAGAGCAAAAACAGAAAAATCTTCTAGACGCTCACGATCTTCTTCAGGAAGAACGACTCAAAGCGCTACTTCAAAAGCCATCGTTAAAGTATTGACAAGTGCAACGGTTATTCGTGGCGTTTTTGGTATACTTGGCAAAATGTTTAAATAAGCTCACAGATCATGATTAAAAAATCACTACTCACTATTATTGCCGCGATTTCAATAGCATCTTGCACTCAAAATGATCCATTTGCTATTGGAACGGATACTATAGGTCCATTATCAAAAACGACACTCATTAGAGACTTAGAAAAAGTTTTTGTTAACGATAGTGTAGTTATCCTGAATGGTCGTTCTGAATATGTAAACTCAGGAAGTACAATTCAAGTTTTCGAAGTGCCTTCATCAAAGCTACTCCTTCGTATCATGCCCAAAAGTGCTTCAGATAGCAGCCTAGTGGACAATGTTCAAATTATGGACGATCGATATACCACCGACAAAGGAATTACCATAAAAAGTACCTTTAAGGATATTGCAAATAATTATACAATTAAGCGTATTGATAATATTATAAATGCTGCCGTTATTTTTGTCAATGAAAGTGATGTCTACTTTACTATTGATAAAAAGCATCTTCCCGGTGACTTAAGTGTTTCTACTGCTACAAAAATAGAAACCACTCAGATTCCTGATGACGCTCCTATTAAATACATGATGGTAGGTTGGTAATGAAGAAAAAATTCCACATCCAATCCTCCCCTTTTATTTTTCCAACAAACGATGGAAAGCATATCGCCGAACATTGGGGCTTAGCAACCGACGGCAATTCAGAAATAAGTATTGCTCATATGATCGCACCTTCTGGTTGGAGCGAGCCTTTTCAAACACCCGAATTTGATGAATTCACTTTTGTTTTTAAAGGGAAAAAGCAATTCATTATTGATGGAGAAACAATTATCCTAAAAGCAGGGCAGTCAATTAAAATTGAAAAAAATACGAGAGTACAATACAGTAATCCGTTTGCAGAAGCTTGTGAGTATATCGCCATTTGTACACCTGCATTTTCTATGGATGCTGTTCACAGAGAAGAAAAATAATTGCCTTGAAGAAAATCCTACAAAAAATACTTCCGAAAGTTATTGGGAGTCAAATCAACCTACTTGCTCTTTACAATAAAGAAGCGGCTGCTAAAAAGGCCTTTCTCATTTTCAGTATGCCACGGGCTGTTAGAACCAACCCTGAACAGCAAGAATATCTCAATAGTTCCCAACAAGAAAAAATCTCCATAGATGAGAAGTTAACCGTCCAAACCTATCGATGGGAAGGAAAGGGAAAAACAGTGCTCCTAATTCATGGCTGGGAAAGCAATGCTCACAGATGGTGGAAACTCATCGATCAATTACGTGAAAAAGATTATAATATCATTGCCTTTGATGCTCCGGCTCATGGAGGATCAAGTGGAAGGATCTTTAATGTTCCTCTCTACACTAAGAGTCTAGAGGTCATTACACAGCATTTTAAACCCGAAATTCACATAGGACACTCCCTTGGTGGCATGACAAACATCTACCATTTTCACAAACACAATCCTGAACATATTCAGAAAATGGTCGTGCTTGGAGCGCCTTCAGAGTTGTCTGAAATTATGGTTGATTACCAAAACCTTCTGGGAATGACCGACCGTGTTATGCATGCACTTGATGAATATATATACAAAAGGTATGGCTTTACATTTGATAATTTCTCTGGTTCCGCTTTCGCGAAAGCGATTACTATCCCAGGACTCATTATTCACGACAAACTTGATGCCATAGCACCTGTGAGCTCTTCAAGAGCTTTTCACAGGAATTGGGAAAAAAGCACCTATATAGAAACCGAAGGATTTGGTCACTCCCTCTATCAAGACGAGGTGCGTAAAGCAATTATCGATTTTATTGCCTAAGGCTTTCTCCATATATTTACGATCCAAATCACATGATATGCGTGCCACCCTTTTACTTTTAATAAGTATTTGTTGCAGCCTTTCCACTACTGCTCAAACGCTCGATACGGCTTCATTAGACTCCTACTTGGACACTCTAGCCGATGACGAACGCTTTATGGGAACCGTGCTAATTCAAAAGGATAGCAGCATTTTGTATCAAAAAGCTGTAGGTTACCGAGACATTGATGAAAATCGCTTAAATACTGTAGAGACTGTTTTCAGGCTAGGCTCTATTAGTAAAATGTTCACAGCGACAATGATTTTTCAATTGATCGAAGAGGGAAAACTGAGTTTAGATACCATCCTCGCCGAATATTTCCCCCTCCTTCCTAATTCAGTAACAATAACTATTGGCCAATTGCTCCGTCATGAAAGCGGACTATTTGACTATACTTCAGATCCCAAGTACACCTCTTATATGTATACCGAAACAAGTCGAAATAGCTTGTTATCAATTATACAAATGGGTACTCCAGCCTTTGAACCAGGAACCCGAGCCGACTATTGCAATACAAACTTCTTACTACTCAGCTACATCATTGAAGATCTTGACGAAAGCACCTATGCCGAAAGCCTAAAAGCACGCATCACAGATAGTATTGAAACACAATCTATCGCCTTTGGTGATGCCGCAAATACTAGCAACAATGATGCTTTCTCATATATGTACACAGGAGAGTTTTGGCAATTTGCTGGAGAAACACATATGAGCATACCCATGGGCGCAGGCTCAGTCGTAGGAAATGCAGCTGATGTAAACACCTTTATAACCACCTTATTGTCAAGTGAAAAACTTCTTAAACATTCATCCCGAGATCTAATGCTCACGACTAATGAAGAACGATATGGACATGGTATTTTTAAACTTCCTTATGAAGAGATAAATGCCTATGGTCATGGAGGATCTATTGACGGATTTAGAACACGTACCGCCTATCTTATGGATCACAATCTTGCCATTACCATACTATCCAATGGATTGAATTATGACATGGCAGCCATTGCCAAAACTGTCATTGATGCGGCAACCATGAAGGAGGTAGAAATTCCTTTGTTTTCAGAAATAGAACTTTCGGAAGAACAATTAGCAAAGTATTCAGGATTGTATACTTCTGCAGAAATTCCATTGAAAATAACCATTACAAATAAGGAAGGAAAAATAGTACTCCAAGCAAGTGGACAACAAGCATTTGTATTGGAAACAGATAGTGACACCGAATTTTCCCTTGCAGCCCTTGGCTTAATTATACAATTTGATGCAATTGTAGGAAGTCAATACCAATCCTTTATCCTTCGTCAAGGCGGGGGAGAATTTACTTTTACACGCGACCAAAATTAATACTTTATCTATGAGCACTTTAAGACCCTTTCATCTTGCAATTCCTGTTGACAATGTGGCCTTGGCCAGAGCATTTTACAGAGACATTTTAAAACTCAAAGAAGGTCGTAGTAGTGACCATTGGGTAGATTTTAATTTCTTTGGACACCAATTAGTCATTCATTACAAGGAAAAATCTGAAGATAACACTCAACATAATGAAGTAGATGGGAAAGCAGTACCAGTTCCTCATTTTGGTGTTGTCTTAGAATGGGATGACTTTCACGCTTTCGCGAAAGCGATCACCCCACATGTGAGTTTTATTATTGCCCCCTACATTCGCTTTGAAGGACTCGTAGGAGAACAAGCAACCATGTTTTTTTATGATCCATGCGGAAATGCACTTGAGTTTAAAGCCTTTAGAGATGATAGTCAAATTTTTGCAACCGACTCTTAATATAAAACTTAACTCAAAAATTTATCAATTAGATGGTAACTGTTAGTTAGCTAGGTTTTATATAAAATACCTATCTTTCAAACCGAATAATCGAAATCAATATATGCAGATATTAGGCATCGACATTGGCGGAACCGGAATCAAAGGAGCGCCAGTGGATTTAGAAAAACAAGAGTATCTTGGAGAACGTTTTAGAGTCTCTACTCCACAACCAGCTACCCCAGAAGCAGTCGCATTATGTGTGCAACAAGTTGTCGATCACTTTAACTGGACAGGACCTATTGGATTCGGTTTTCCTACCATAATCGTTGACGGTAAAGCCATGGCATATGGCAATATGGATCCTAGTTGGCTTCATGTACAAATCGATGAATTGTTTGAAAAACAGACTGGACTCCCATGTACCGTTATTAATGATGCAGATGCCGCCGGACTCGCAGAAATGCGCTTTGGTATTGGGAAAGATTTGAAAGGACTCGTGGCAGTAATTACCGTGGGAACTGGTATTGGAAGTGGTTTATTTTACAATGGCCAACTCATACCTAATTTTGAATTAGGACGAATTCCATACAAAAAGAAAGCAATCGAACTATATGCCGCCAATTCGGTACGAAAACGTGAAGGGCTTTCTTATGAAGAATGGGCACAGCGATTTAACTTCTTCTTAGAGCAAGTCGAATTGATTTGTACTCCTAATCACTATATTTTAGGAGGAGGGATTAGCAAACATTTAAATGAATTTGAGCATGTGTTAACTACTAAGATTCCGCTAGTTGCTGCTAAAACTAAAAACCACGCTGGATTAATTGGTGCTGCTTTTGCAGCCATGGAATCCAGTAAATAATATTGAGGTCTTAGAGACCAACCACACTCTAAATAACCTGCTATGAATCAAGAATTACTCAATCGACCCAAGTGGAACATCTTAGCAATATTAATCGTAATTGTTATAGGTACACTTTTTATGGTAAGTTCAGATTATAATGATTCTGAAGGAATAGCATTACTTGTAGTTGTTTGGCTGCCCTTTATGTTAGGAATGGGTACGCTCATCCTTTACGGACTCTCCCGATTTCTCTTTAAAAAATACAATTGGTTTATTACACTCTTAGGTTCCTTGTATATTTTAAGTGCCTGTATACAGTTTTATTTTGGTTAGAAGCATAACCAAAAGCCCTTATTAGAAACAGCATCCTATTTAGCAGCAGCTCTGTGACGCTCTCTAGCCAATAATGTATTCTTGAGTAACATCGCAATAGTCATTGGACCTACACCGCCAGGAACTGGTGTGATAAAAGAAGCTTTCTTACTTACGTTTTCAAAATCTACATCTCCAGTGATATAATACCCTCTTTCTTTGGTTTCATCAGGAACACGAGTGATTCCAACATCTACAATTACAGCATCATCTTTAATCATTTCGGCTTTTAAGAATCCAGGAACACCTAATGCGGTAATAATGATATCTGCTTGTGAGGTAATTTGCGTAATATTTTTAGTATGACTGTGTGTCAAGGTCACCGTTGAGTTTCCTGGGAAACCTTTACGGCCCATCAAGATACTCATAGGACGCCCCACTATGTGAGAACGACCTATTACAACCGTATGCTTTCCTTTTGTTTCAACACCATAACGTTCTAGTAACTCAAGAATCCCAAACGGAGTTGCAGGAATAAAGGTACTCATGTCCAAGGCCATCTTTCCAAAATTGGTAGGATGAAAACCATCCACATCTTTGTCTGGATCAACGGCTAGTAATACTTTCTGCGTATCGATTTGCGGAGGCAATGGTAATTGCACGATAAATCCGTCGATATCGCTGTTATTATTTAATTCTTCAATCGTATCTAATAATTCAATCTCGCTAGTTGTGCTTGACATTTTGACTAAAGTAGATTCAAAACCTATGCGTTCACAAGCGCGAACCTTACTACCTACATAAGTTAAACTTGCTCCATCGTTACCCACAATAACTGCAGCTAGATGAGGCACTTTCTCTCCATTAGCCTTCATTTTATCAACTTCGGCTTTGATTTCGTTCTTGATGTCGTTAGATGTTTGCTTTCCGTCGAGTATGGTCATAGGTAATGGATGTATATAAACACTGATTGTTTCTAATCTCTTTTTACTTCATTTTATTCATCATCTGCATCATCTTACGGCCTCCTCCGCCTTGCATCATCTTCATCATTTTACTCATCTGATTAAACTGTTTAAGCAGCTGGTTTACTTGTTGCACAGAAGTTCCTGATCCTTTCCCAATACGTTTCTTACGACTCGCATTAATAGTAGAAGGATTAGTACGTTCTTCAACGGTCATTGAGTGAATGATCGCTTCAATATGTTTAAAGGCATCGTCGTCGATGTCAATATCTTTCATCATTTTCCCAGCGCCAGGAATCATACCCATAAGGTCTTTCATGTTCCCCATTTTCTTAACCTGCTGAATTTGCTTTAAGAAATCGTCAAACCCAAATTGGTTTTTAGCAATCTTCTTTTGCAATTTACGCGCTTCCTCTTCATCAAACTGCTCTTGGGCACGTTCAACTAAGGAAACAACATCCCCCATTCCCAAGATACGATCTGCCATACGAGATGGATAGAAGATATCAATCGCTTCCATTTTTTCACCAGTACCAATAAACTTTATTGGCTTATTTACTACCGATTTAATAGAAATCGCTGCACCACCACGAGTATCCCCATCCAATTTGGTAAGGATAACTCCGTCAAAATTTAATATATCGTTAAAGGCTTTGGCAGTATTAACCGCATCCTGTCCTGTCATTGCATCTACAACAAACAAGGTTTCTTGTGGTTGTATAGCCGCATGCACATCGGCAATTTCCTTCATCATGACCTCATCTACAGCCAAACGACCTGCTGTATCGATAATCACTACATTGTGTCCGTTTGCTTTCGCGAAAGCGATACCATCTTGAGCAATCTTTACTGGATCTTTAGTATCACGATCTGAATAAACGTCTACTTTAATAGCATCTCCAACAACATGTAATTGATCAATCGCTGCTGGACGATACACATCACAAGCAACCAACAAAGGCTTTTTTGTTTTTTTTGTCTTAAGAAAATTAGCGAGTTTCCCAGAAAAAGTAGTCTTACCAGAACCTTGAAGTCCTGACATCAAAATAATAGATGGTGTTCCAGAAAGGTTAATACCCTCAGCATCACCTCCCATGAGTTGGGTCAGTTCATCCTTCACCAATTTAACCATCAATTGGCCTGGCTGTAAGGTCGTTAATACATCTTGACCTAATGCTTTTTCTTTCACACGGTTGGTGAAATCCTTGGCAGTTTTAAAGTTTACATCGGCATCTATAAGGGCTCTACGAACCTCTTTTAAAGTCTCGGCAACATTTACCTCGGTAATACTACCATGTCCTTTGAGGACGTGTAAGGCTTTATCTAACTTATCACTTAAATTATCAAACATAATCTGCTATTAAATATATAATCCGATGACGATCGGGCTGCAAATTTAGTGATTTGAAGTGTATCTACATAGTCTGTTCCCCTTGGAATTATACGAGAATTTAAAGGTTTCAATTAGAAGAGTTAAGATCAAAAAAAAAGAGGCTATTGCAATTAAGCAATAGCCTCTTAATGACAGGCCTCATCCTGCCTAGGAGATCAGCATTACGGACATGTTATAACAACAAGCGAAATGACAACGATCAAGTATTCTTGTGTATCTGGGTGCTCGATACGTACGAATATTTCTTCTGGATTTGTGATATTGGTATAAGGCATTGTGGCATCAAGCGCATTGACATTGGTGTCGGCATCGGCTTCTGACAAATGAAATGTAAATATATAGTCAATATCATCGTCCATACCTGGCGCACTGTCTTCAATAGGCTCTGGTGATCCCATGATATCAATACACTCAATATAATTTTCTAGGATAAACTCGGCAAAATCAGGTGTATCAAGACCTTCACACTCCACAAAGGAAAAAGTAGTACAGTAATCTGCAGCATCACACCTTTGCTTTAAAACATAGTTCTTTCCTCCGTCAATTTGGATGTTCATAGTTTCGGCATCTACAATTACCGTTTTCCAATCAAAATTCCAGTCGGCTTCTGTGTTATAAGGATCTGTAGGATAATCATCATCCAGATTAATATTGATATGAAGTTCATCTTCTATAAAGTACACTGTCCATGTCCCATCGTATCGCGCTCCTCTGTGATAGAAATCGACAGTCCCATCTGCATCAACGTCAAATACAGCATTCTCATAGGTATCAAAAGCTGTATTTCCTTCAGCTAATTGCACTTCCCATACACAGGTTTGTAATAAGCCTTCACATTGACCTGCAATTTCATCCTGCTCTTCCTGCACACAAGCGTCAATAGCCTCTTTTAACTCCTCTTGATTATTTACTTGAAAGGTGCTGCCGTCTTCTAGTTGGCTCGTAATTGGAAAGCTCACACTCACATATTTTCCTTCGGGTACACTGCCTAATAAGGCCGAAAATTCGGCATCATTACTAACAATCTGACTTGTTTCAAATTGTGTGTTTTCGTCGTAAATCACTACGGTGAAAGAATAAATAAATCGAATACAAGTAATAGGTTTTAAATCTGATTCCTCAATAGGAGTCGTTGCACGCTCTAGCAATCCAAAAAGCTCTGAATCTTCAGCGATAAGATCTGTTACATCTGCTTTGAGTAGATCATCTACATCTTCATTGTTACAACTATTGAATGCAAGAAGACAAAAACATAGAAATAATAAGCCTTTAATTTTCATAAGATTGATTTTTGATGACATACTAAAGACGTCATAAAAGAGAATGGTTGCGTTTTATTTACATCAAATTCATAAAAAAATATAAAACCACATCCGAAGATGTGGTTTTAATTAGAAAATACAAGCTGTAATGGAAGCTATTAATAACCAACCAAATTATAAAAGATAGAAACTACCTTAGATATGCTTCTTCATACATTGTAGTTATGCCGTATTTTCTATGATGCAAATGTACCCTTACTTAGTAGGATTAATTTTTTTCGAGAACTAAGATATTGCCCGTATTGCTAGACAGCTGTATAAAATTAGCTGCGTAATATACTATATGCCATTGATCATCATTTAATGTATTTAAAGGTGCATAACTCCCAAAGTCAAGACTGAGTTCTAAACCAAAATTAAAGACTTGCCATTGTCCGTTGAAAACTTCTTGAGTACTTACATCTGTCGCCCACACATTCCCATTGGTAACAAAATTATATTCAAAATAATAGAACTCCCCTGTGATATCAGTATCATTATATTGGAAATAATATACACTCCATATATCTGTTGAAAGTAAGGCGATGATATCTGGTGTTTGATCAATACAATCCATATTAAAATCGAGAACATCCTCTCCCAACCTCAAATCAAAAGAAATTTCTGTGCCTTCATCAAACCGGTGAACTATCCAATTCCTATTAATAGTATCCATTCCTGGAATATCAATTTGCAAGCGTAAATTATCATTAACAGTGGTTACCTCCCAAGTGCCCACAGACAATTGAGTTCCTAGACAGGCTGTAACAGTATTTTCATAATTATAAAACTCAAAATGATAGCCATCAAAATCATCTTCCAAGGAAGATCCATCTACAGTTAATCTATCGATGATATAGCCACATTGAGTTATTATATTTATAAACTCTCCTTCTGATAAAACTACTGTATCATCATCATTAAAATCTAAATCGTCATCATCATCATAATTACTTTCAGCTACTTCAATAGTATTCTCAAGTACATCATAATTGTCAATTATAACTTCAGTTTGATCGCTCAAAATAAAGGTAACCGGAAAATCGATACCTATTATATCAGCATCCTGCCTAGCAGACAAAAAGGAGTATAACTCTGCATCTGAATGGATCTGTGTTCGGTCTGAATCTGCCGTAATAGTATTAAAGATGGGAAATGAGATTGGATAACGGAGATCTACACTTTCAATATCTTCATCTTCTTCCCCTTCACCGTTTTGACAATCGGCGACATATTGATTTAAGATATCTATGTTGGCTATAGTAACAATAGTGTGATCTAAGAGAATAATTTCAATGGGAAAATCTATCGCAATAAAATCTTCATCATCCGTATGTTCTTCAAGAAGTAATTCTATCGTTTCAAAATCTTGATTCTCTGTAATAGTCACCGGATTATTGTTGACATTAACAGTTATCGGTAATTTCAATTCGATGCAGCTTGCTCCATCTACGATATTATCATGCGATCCATCGTTGATAGAAATTTGGGATAAAATGGTAATTGCTTTATCAGGCAAAGCACTCATTTCTTGATCATCACTAAGAAGGGTACTTTCCTCCTTTTGACAAGAAGTAAGAATGACAATGCACAAAAGTATTCCCAAGGATTGAACTAAAATCTTCATGAAGATTGTTTCATTTATAGCTATTACTAATAAAACAACCAAATTATAAAAAATCCTACCATAGAATTTGTTTTTATTTACATTTGATCTAAATCTACTATGAATGCCAGAAGAATTACATGAAAATGTTTGTGATGAAAAGCGATATACGAGTCTATATAATAGATACGCACAGGATTTACATAACTTCTTGTATTACAAATTTGGTTCTCAATTCAATCCAAGCGATAAAGTTCAAGAGGCATTCATCAAATTATGGAATAACTGTGCAAATATTCCTCCTTCAAAAGCCAAGAGTTATCTTTTTACCGTTGGAAATAATATGATGCTCAATGAAGTAAAGCATCAAAAAGTAAAACTCAATTACCAGCAAACCCCAACGCAAGACAGAGATCATTACGATCCAGAATTTCTATTGGAAGAGAAACAGTACCTAGAAAAATACATGAAAGCGCTCTCTAAATTGACAGATGGACAGCGAGAAGTGTTCCTTCTTAATCGTATTGAAGGGAAAAGACATAAAGAGATTGCTGGACTTTTAGACATTTCGCGTAAAGCGGTAGAAAAAAGATTGTACAAGGCATTAGAAAAATTGCGTCTTGAAATCAAAGAACTTTAAACTAAGGGTAGGAAAAATCGGAATACAATTGTTATAGGTGTGAGTTATGGAAGAAAGTTTAAAAGAGATACTTGTTAATAAATGGTTTGAAGGCAGTCTGTCTAGTGAAGAACTTGCTGCATTTAAAGCATTGCCTGAATATTCTGACTACCTCAAGATAAGTGAAACCGCTACTCGATTTGCAGCACCTCATTTTGACTCCCAAAGTGTATACCAGCGTATCCAAGCTCAAAAAGGAGCACAAAAAGCAAGGAAAAATAATAAGTGGTGGAAAATAGCTGCCGCAATACTATTATTGGCCGCTGGGTCTTATTTCTTTACCCAAATCAATCGTTTAGAAACCTATACCACAGAAATATCTGAGCAAAAAACAGTTAGGCTACCAGACAATTCAGAAATCGTACTTAATGCTCAGTCTTCCCTTCGCTTTTCAGAACAAGATTGGGATGAGGAACGCGTGGTATATCTAGATGGAGAAGCCTTTTTCAAAGTCGCTAAAGGCAAAAACTTTGATGTTCAATCTTTACAGGGAAAGGTGACGGTACTTGGGACACAATTTAATATTAAGGATCGTACAGATTACTATGCCGTGCAGACCTATGAAGGACGTGTAAGTGTTAATCATTCTAGCTTTGCAGCTTTATTAACAGCAGGAAAAGGAGTGCAGATTGTTAATGGTAAAGCTATTCCTTATGAATCGCATTCTACAGCAAGCGTGCCGAGTTGGACAGAAAAAAGTAGTATTTTTGAGAGTACCCCCTATTATATGGTGATAGAAGAACTAGAGCGTCAATTTGCTGTTCGTATCACTTTTAAAAACATTGAAAAAAACAAACTATTTACCGGAAGCTTCACACATACCGATCTAAATCAAGCCTTGAGAATGATCACGCTTCCTATGCAATTGACCTACACTATAGATGGAGCCAACATTACGTTAACCAAGCTTTAGTGATAAAAAAATTACTACTCCTCTTTTGTCTTTTAGCCGCAACATTTGTCAAAGGACAAGAACAGATTGAAAAGCCCCTTCTGGAGGTTTTAGATCTTATCGAGCAACGTTTCAATGCTCGATTTTCTTATCTAGACGATGATGTTAAGGGAATATCAGTGGGTATTCCAGGGGAAGAATTACGCTTACGCGAAAGCATACTGTTTCTCAAACAACGTACCCCTCTAGATTACACCTTCATCAATGATAATCAAATTGCAATTAGCGCTCAAAAATACTTGGAATCTTATTGCGGACTAATAACCGACATGAATATGGTGCCCATTCGTGGTGCAAAGGTTAGTACGTCAAAACGTATCGTAGAAACAGATGCCTTTGGTTTTTTCTCTATTCCATTTGAAAGCGCAGAAGGTATCATAACTATTTCGAGCCAAGGTTACCAAACGGTGCAGCAAATAGTAAATAGACCAACAGCCTACCCATGTCCAATCATTCCACTCACCCGTGAAATTATAGATTTAAATGAGGTCGTAATTACCGATTATATTACCAAGGGAATTAACAGAGAACGTGATGGACGCATCAATATTGATTTTACAGAGGTTGGACTCCTTCCTGGGGTAATTGAATCTGATGTTTTATTGGCGATACAGGCACTTCCAGGAATTCAAAGTGTAAATGAACGCGTAAGTGATCTCAATATTAGAGGGGGAAGTCAAGATCAAAATTTAATATTATGGGACGGAATAAAAATGTACCAAAGCGGACATTTCTTTGGCCTCATTTCTTCTATCAATCCTAATATAACCGAAAAAGTAAGGCTATATAAAAATGGAACACCTGCGGCTTATTCAGATGGAGTTTCGGGGACGATAGCAATGCAAAGTCAGCAAACCCTTACCCAAGAAGTAAAGGCTCAAATAGATGTTAATCTCATAAACTATGGAGGGTTTATTGATGTTCCCATAAGTGAGAAATCATCAGTACAAATTTCTGCACGAAAATCCTTTAGTGACCTCTTAGAAACTTTAACCTATAGAGAATATTTCAATCGTGTTTTTCAAGATACCGAAGTAATTCGTGACGGAGCAAACACAACTACAGAAACTGACGAAGAGCTCTTCTCCTTTTTTGACACCAGTGTGCGCTGGCTATATCAACCTACCGAGCGTGATAAAATTCAGATCAATGGGCTGATAGTAAATAATGAAATTAGCTTTAGAGAGACCGCTTTTATCGATGGGGTACGCGAGCGACAACGCAGTAGTGCAAGCCAAGATAACCTCGCCGCTGGAATTAGCTACGAAAGAGACTGGAATGATACATTTAGTACGCTCGCACAAGTATATCTTACAAATTATACCCTAGAAGGAACCAATTTTGATTTAATAAATAGCTTCCGACTCATCCAGACCAATGATGTTCTAGAGAATGCTGTGCGTTTAGAAGGTGCCTATAGGGATAAAGACCTATTAAAACTTAGGGGTGGTTATCAATTTATCGAGACAGGAATAACTAATATTCAAGACCTCAACAATCCATTATTCAGACAGTCTATTAAGGAAGTGATTCGCGCACATGCAATCTATGGATCATTAAATTATACGACACCTAATGGTAGGTCTGAATTTATTGCAGGAATTAGAGGTCAATACTATGATAAACTGGATGTCTTTAGACTAGAGCCTCGATTAAATTATTCTTACCTAATAAGCAAAGGACTCACCATAGATGCTGCTGGAGAAATGAAAAGTCAGGCTACCTCCCAAACAGTAGATTTTCAGAGTGATTTTCTGGGTATTGAGAGTAGAAGATGGGTTTTAGCAAACAATGAATCTGTACCTCTTATAACGAGTGTACAAGCCTCAGGAGGACTTACCTACGACAATCGCAAATGGCTTATTAGTGGGGAGGGTTATTTTAAACAGGTTGAGGGCATTACCGTTCAAAGCCAAGGATTTCAAAATCAATTACAATTTGTACAGGGTATAGGTAATTACGAAACGATGGGTATTGATTTACTCGTCCATAAACGTTGGGAACATTTTAATTTCCGTACGGGCTACACCTATGCGGTTAATAGTTATTCTTTTGACAACCTACCTAATAATATAAAAAGTGACTTCCATAATAATGTAGATGTACGTCATATTATAAAAACAGCATTTTCATATACTGGAGATCATCTACAATTGGCACTGGGTGTTAATTGGCATACAGGAAAACCGACAACTACCTTGGTGGCAGGAAATGAGGTTCAAAACAATGGCCTAAACTATAATACTCCTAACAACTCACATCTCACAGAATATATTCGATTTGACATCTCTGGAACCTATGACTTTAGCTTAGGTAAGAAAACTGTGGGGGAATTAGGTATTTCAATTTGGAACCTACTCAATAACAATAATGTGGTAAACCAGTACTTCCTTTTATCTGAAGACACGCCCAATACGCTGCGTGAAAGAGCATTGCGGTTTACGCCAAATCTATCTTTTAAAATAAGATATAATTAAGCTAAACTAAAAAAGCCTTCCAATTTGGAAGGCTTTTTTATATATGAACAGCGCTAGATTACTTTTTGAATTTAGCGTATTTGTTTTTGAACTTATCAATACGACCAGCCGTATCTATTAGTTTAGCCTTCCCTGTGTAAAATGGGTGAGACGTTCTTGAGATTTCCAATTTGATCAATGGATATTCAACACCTTCTACTTCAAGTGTTTCTTTAGTATCGGCAGCTGACTTAGTTAAAAACACCTCATCGTTAGACATGTCTTTAAATGCTACTACTCTAAAATTATCTGGGTGTATTCCTGCTTTCATAATCTATAAACTTTAATATCGAGATTTTCGAGCTGCAAATTTAGTTATATTTTAATAACCTACAATACTTTTCGACTAAAAAAAAGAACAAATTTTCCATCTTTATAAATTTAATAAAGCTACGTAACGTTTTGGTATCTTTGTATACTAATGAGGTTGTAACCATTCAATTATTATTATGTCTATAGATTCAAAAGCAGTAATGAAAAAAATAATCATCAATAATGGTGTAGCCCTTGGTATTATATCCATTTTATTCTCGGTGATTTCGTACGTAATGGGTAATCAGTTTCAGCCACACTGGTCTGTACAATTGATTGGCTTCCTAACTTTTATATACTTTATTTTAAGTGGAGTTAATGCATTTAAAAAGGAGAAAGGTGGTTTTCTAAAATTAGGGGAAGCTCTGAAAATAGGACTCGGTATTGCATTAGTATCAGCAATTATTGGAGTTATTTACTTCGTGATATTTACGCAGTTTATTGAAACCAATTATTTTGTAGAATATGCCGATTGGCAAAGAGATACGGTTTTAGAATCTCGTCCAAATGCCACTGATGCCGAAATAAAACAAATAGATGCAGGTATGGAAATGCAGAAACCCTTTATGAACACTGGGGTATTTGCAGCCGTACAACTTATGATGGGTCTATTTCTAGGATTTATTATTTCTCTAATAGGTGGCCTTTTCATGAAGAAGGACGATCCATACGAACACGTACAACAAGATTAATATATGCAACTATCCGTTGTCATTCCGCTTCTTAATGAAGAGGAATCTCTTCCAGAATTACACCATTGGCTTTCAGAAGTACTGAAAGCCAATGGTTTTTCTTATGAATTGTTATTTATAGACGATGGTAGCACCGATGGTTCTTGGAGTGTGATTGATGCGCTTTCGCGAAAGCATGATACCACCAAAGGCATTCGTTTTAATAGAAATTATGGTAAATCTCAAGCCTTACATGCTGGTTTTGCCGCCGCCCAAGGTGATGTAATAATTACCATGGATGCAGATCTTCAAGACAATCCCGAAGAAATTCCTGCATTATATCAAATGATTACATCTGAAGGTTATGACCTAGTCTCAGGATGGAAGAAAAAGCGTTATGATTCTGTAATAGCCAAAAACTTGCCTAGCAAACTCTTTAATGCTGCTGCAAGAAAAACGAGCGGACTCAAACTGCACGATTTTAATTGTGGTTTGAAAGCTTATAAAAATGAAGTTGTAAAAAATGTAGATGTCTATGGAGAGATGCATCGCTACATTCCTGTTCTTGCTAAAAATGCTGGCTTTTCAAACATTGGGGAGAAAGTAGTACAACATCAGGCACGGAAATATGGAAAAACGAAATTTGGTATGGAACGATTCCTTAATGGCTTTTTAGATTTAGTAACCATTTGGTTTCTTTCTAAATTTGGAAAACGACCTATGCACCTATTTGGTGCATTCGGAGTCCTTACCTTTATTATAGGATTTGGCTTCTCCTTCTATCTAGGAATAGATAAGCTATTTCTAAACCCAAGCGGCCGACTTATAACAGAACGTCCACAGTTTTACATTGCGCTCGTTTGTATGATTATTGGTGTTCAGTTATTTATTGCCGGATTCGTGGGAGAGCTGGTGCTTCGTTCACAAAGAGATAAGGAACGCTATCGTATATCAGATCGCAGAGAATAATAGCATTATCGCCTGATTAGCATAAAATGTCCTGTATAGGATGACTTCTCATATTTTAAGTGATACCAATAGGAGCCCGTAGGCAGAGGTTCTCCGTTAAAAGTACCATCCCATCCCCTACTTTGACTATTTAATTCTATGATGAGCTTTCCAAAACGATCGAATATTTGCAATTTCATTCCGCCTAATTCTCTTGCACGATCTGCATGCCAAGTATCATTTATTCCGTCATTGTTAGGTGTAAAATATCGAGAAACTCCCCTTACAAGCACGCGCTCACGAGCCTCACTGCATCCTTCTCTATCACGCACAACAACAGTATAATAACCAGGTGGAAGGTCTGTAAAGATGGAGGTGTCTGAAAACGTATTGCCGCCATCGATAGAATAAAGTAATCCTCCCGAGGCACTAGATCCATTTATGGTCAAGCTATTACTTTGTTGAAACTCACTGATGATCACCTCAATATCAATAGGCGATGATGTGCTTACAAAAAACGCCATGGTAGCCGTACATCCCTCTCCATTGCTGACAGTGACTTCATAATTACCAGGTTCATCTACTTCTATTTCTGGCGTGGTTTCACCCGTTTCCCAATCGTAACTATTAAAATCTCCTGGAGGTCTTAGTGTCACGCTTCCATCTACTTGACAATAGTAAACATCTTGATTTTCCAGTTCTGGAGGTAATTTTATGTCAAAGCTCGCATAGCCAATAACCACACATCCTTCTTCAAACTCGATCCGGTAATACAAGGCGGGAGTTTGAAAAGGTCCAAATAAAATCTCATCCACATACGGATTGAATTCCAGTAAAGCATCATTGGGTGTATCGTAATAGGCTATTGAAGTATCGGGATAAGTGTCCAAAAAGAAATTGGATAAATCAGTGGTTTGAATGGTCGTACTCAAGGGAGCAGCATCGGTATCACAAATCGCAATTACTATGGGATCAGCAAAAGACATCGGTTCCACGTTGAGCACCAAGGGTGCAATCGAAAAACACTCGGCATTTTCAAATACCCGAGCATAAATCACCTGTCCGTTTGCGGTATTACGATACCCTATTGGATCTAAACGGTTTTGATTATTTATAGCATCCGACTCGGTTTTAAAAAAATTGGCTGCAATTTCAAAGTCCGCATCACTGCCTTGCATAGTTCCTACAATAGGAATGATAGCCTCGTTCAAATTAAAAAGTGATCGACCATCATCAATGCCATCAATGTCACACTGGGTAAGAACGACATCTTCATTAACCTCAAGAATGGGACTAATCTCGACAAATTCAATAAATCGCTTTGGAATACGATTCTCAAATTCAAAATCAACAGTCACTGTATATAAACCTGGCGAACTAAAAACATGGGATGTAGAAATGCTGGTTGATGTATTGGCCGCTCCTGTACTTGGGTCGCCAAAATTCCATGTAGCCCCTGTAACCCGTGCAGTAGGATCTACTATAAATTGAGTCGTATCTTCAAAACACAAATCTTTTATGGTGACAATCGATTCAAAAAATGATTGTACATAAGGAGGCAAACCAAAATTACTGGAACGTAAACCCAAACCTATAGCAAAGGGGCGATAATCTGCATTATACTGCGCCAAATTGGGCGTTCGGATAATGGATATTTGTGTAGCCGGTAGCGCATGATAAATTTTTCCATCAATGGCTACCTGTAAAGTACCTGCTAAATCACTTATCAATTCGTTTGCATAGTCTCCTACTACAAAACGTGAAGCTGGAATATTTGAGGCTTCCATATCGAATTGTTCAACGATAATACGATCTGTTCTGCCGTCTTCGTCCAATGACTTACTGCTAAAATATAGCTTGGATGAATTAGGCGAAAACTCGGTGCCATAGTAAACCAAGTCATCCCCCAATAAGATTTGATCACTTACGACCCCTGTTTCACTGTCAAAATCATAGACATAGGCAAGACCACCAAACGATGGTTGAAAAAACAGGTGGGCAACCGCTAGTTTACTTCCATCTGGAGATGCTTTAATGGCTCCTCTTATATTATTAAAATCAGAAATATTGGGCCCAATAGTCGACACCACCGCTGGATCAACTCCGCTACTCGTAACTTTATAAGCATAAAAACTAGCTCCAAAATGTGTGAGAATCCAAAAATCCTCTCCATTTGCTGCATTTACGGCCGTTAGTTTTTCAGATCCATTGGGTAACAGTTCTATATTTTTTTCAATTACATCCCCTAATCCACCATTACGGGTGATATCAACAATGGAATAGTTAAAACCATTGCCCGATCCTGAAACTTGATATTGACGCACAACATCAGAAGTAAAGATGTAAAATAAAGTATCACTTCCAGGTAAAGGAATCACTAAAGCCGATTGCGTTGATGAAAAACTACCCAGTAATTCATCACCATTGGGCATGAGTTCATGATTTCTATTCCACACTTGCCGTCCTTCGGTGTAGAATAATAACTGCCCTGTTTCTTTATGCGAAATGGAAGTACAACCCTCAACTGTATCAATTTGACCATCTAATAACGGACTTGGCACGCCATTATTAAAATTTAAGCCTGCATTATTTCCAAAATACCAATTTGATGCCTGTCGCTGTCCATAGAAGGAAAGCGAGAACAAAAGCATCATAAGGAATAGTATTTTTTTCATAGTACCCCTTAGAAGGGAAATTTTTAATAAAAGTAACTAAAATCAACGCCTAATCAAGGCAAAATGTCCTGTATAAGTCTTTTCACCGTAGCTAATGGCATACCAAAAAGCTCCTGTTTTTTGTTCTTTTCCATCAAAGGTTCCATCCCAACCCTTCATTTTTGAATCTAACCGAGTCATTACCTTCCCAAATCGATCAAAAATAGTAACTGTCATATCAGGATATTCCCTATAACGATCTACATGCCAGTAATCATTAACTCCATCTCCATTAGGTGTAAAAAAACGCGGAGTCCCTCGAACCAAGACCCTTTTAGTTGCTATCGCACAACCATTGAGATCGCTCGTAACTACTTCCACATATCCAGGTGGCACGTCAATAAATCGCGAACTAGACTGAAAGCTTTGCCCTCCATTTATCGAATATTGTAAGTCCGCAATTTCGCTTAAAGCGAAAATAGAAAGCTCATTACGCTGTTGGAAATCTCGAACTTTTACTTCCATAATAATATCTGGAGTTTCTTTAACTGTAAATATCCCTATATCTGAACACCCAGGACCAAGGCTAACAGTCACTTCATATACTCCTGCAGCATCGACAGTGATGGTTTGAGTTTGCTCTCCGGTAGACCATTCATAAGTTTGAAAAGATGAGCCGGCATTTAAAACCGTTTCCTTCTCTGAATTACACAGATACACTTGCTGATCTTCTACCACTACTTCCCCCATCAAATCGAACAATATTCCCCCAACAATTACACAATCATTGGTTTGTTCTGCCCTAAAAAACAATTCAGGAATGCTTATATCTACCAATGTAAAATTGTCGATTGATAGGGGTAATTCCTCAAGGAGCGCATGTTCTTTAGTCGAATAAAAAGTCAATTCATAGCCTGGATACTCAGCAGCCAATAAGGTTCGAACGCCATCCAATGAAATCTGATTAGCAGAAGATTCGTCAAGTTCGCAAACAGTCAAATCAATAATTCCCGCATCTGAAGCGAGTTGAGTACCTAATCTTAAAGGAAAAACACTAAGGCAGCTTGGGTCACTAAAAGCTCGCATATATACTATTTGCCCAGCTACAATATTTGCATATCCCACAGCTTCTATCTCATTTATTCCAATCTCAGCATCTGTGGCTTTTTCATAATAACTAAAGTCATAGGTTTCCTCGTCCATGTCAAAAACATCTTCAATTTGAGTTAGATTATATACCGTCTTGCCGTCATCGATGCCATCTACATCACATTGTATCAAAATTAATTCCTCAGAAATCGCAGGCGTTAATCGAATATCTACTACCTCAATAAAGCGTTTCATAGGTCTCCCATTAGAAAAGGTGACGTCAACAGAAACTACATAAGCTCCTGAAGCGGTAAACCGATGTGAAGGGTTGAAAGAAATGGAGGTATTTGCTGCATCACTATCTGGATCGTCAAAGTTCCAAACCACACTAGCCACGGGAGCGTCTGGATATATTTCAAATTGAGTTATATCTCCAAAACAAATCCCTTCAAAGTCAAAAATACTTTCAAAAAATGAAGGCACAAAAGGCGGAAGTCCAAAATTGGTATTTCTACCTCCCA
The DNA here is from genome assembly GCA_963974305.1 of uncultured bacterium. Lineage (GTDB taxonomy): Bacteria > Bacteroidota > Bacteroidia > Flavobacteriales > Flavobacteriaceae > Dokdonia. Next base: position 10,678 of record CAXBCS010000007.1, on the reverse strand, counting down.
AGGAAATAATATCCCTTTCGAAACGTGCACCACTACCTAAAATATTTGGCTTTTGTATCACCGATAATTGAAAGCCAGGGATTGTAAAGTAAATTTTCTTATCAATTCCCAATTGCAAGGTTCCACCTATATCACTCAAAAAAGTGGTTTGCAAACTTTCCAATTCAAAGGCACTAGCCGAGATATCGGCGGCTTCCATATTGTACTGGATAATTCCCAAGGTAGAAACACTCTCGGTATTTAACATTTTACCACTAGCATAAAGGCGTCGTGAGTCTGAAGAAAATTCAACACCATAAAAACCAAAGCGATCTCCAAGCAATTGCTCATTAGAAACCACTCCACTACTGTTATCAAAATCGTATAAATATAGTTTGCCTGTAAAAATAGGTTCAAACAAAGTAAAAGCATTAGCAAGGCGCGTACCATCTGGTGATGCTTTCAAGGATCCTCTAATGTTGTTATAATCTGAAACTCCATAAGAAACTACAGAAGCAACTGGAGTGGTATTTACACCGGCAGAAGAAACCAAATAACTGTAAAATATATCTTCATGCTGCGTAATTACCCAAATATCAATGCCATTATCAGCGAGCACAGCTGTTACTTTTTCTGATGATTGTGGCAATAATGAAATGCCCTTATCAACCACCGAACCAATGCCGTTACTCATATTGACAACTGTGTAATTAAATCCGCCGCCATTACCACCCCCTTGATAAAATTGTACCGCATCTGTTGTAAATACATAGTAGATGGTAGTGCTTCCTGGTTTAGGCACAATCAAAGCAGCCTGTGTAGAAGATAAGTTACCACCTATATCTTCCCCATTGTTCATTACCTCATGATTTCGGTTCCAAATGGTTTCCCCATTGGTATAAAAAAGCAAATCTCCTTCAGGACTTGCGATTGAGGCACACCCTTCTAAAGAATCTATCTGACCATCCAATAAAGCCTCAGGTCTTCCATTTACGAAACTTAAACCTGCTTGCTCCCCAAAATACCAAACAGCCGCTTCCTTCTGCCCAAAAATGGTAGCAGTGAATAGAAAAAAACCGAAAACTATTATGATACGTCGACTCATATGAAAGCTAAATTTCGTGATTCCTGTATTCTTATCGGGTAGTCCCGATAAAAATTAACACAAAACCGTACTTTTGTTACCCTAAAACAGTTTCATATGGTTTACCACGATCCTAAAATTTTGGCTGCTGCAAATTCATGGCTTACGCCCACATTCGAATTAGAAACGCAAGAGGCGATTAAAGACCTCATTGCCCATAACCCCGATGAACTCGCTGATAGTTTTTACAAAAACTTAGAGTTTGGTACAGGAGGAATGAGAGGAATTATGGGACCTGGAACTAACAGGATTAATAAGTATACCTTAGGTAAGATTACGCAAGGTCTTTCTAATTATCTGCACGCTCAGTTTCCCAATCAAAAAATTAAAGTAGCCATTGCCTACGATTGTAGACATCAAAGTGACACCCTTGCAAAAATCGTTGCCGATGTTTTTTCAGCAAATGACATCCAGGTATTTCTGTTTTCAGATTTGAGGCCTACTCCTGAGTTGAGTTTTGCTGTAAGACATTTAGACTGTCAATGTGGTATTGTTTTAACCGCCAGTCATAATCCACCAGAATACAATGGCTATAAGGTATATTGGGAAGATGGTGGCCAATTAGTACCACCTCAAGATAAAGCTATTATTAATGAGATAGAGTCCTTATCATTTGCCGATATCCGCTTTCGCGAACCCGCCTCGCCGGCAGGCAAGAATGCAGACCTTATCAGCTATATCGACACTGAAGTAGATAAGGCTTTTATTGATGCCAGTGTAGCCAATGTAAATTTTGGCGTATCACAGGACGCTAAGGAAGCACTGAACATTGTGTTTACCTCCCTTCATGGCACCTCTATTACACTTGTGCCAGACACTTTGAAACAAGCGGGTTATTCCAATCTACAGATTGTTGAAGAACAGGCTGTTCCCAATGGAGATTTTCCAACAGTTAAATCTCCCAATCCCGAGGAACCGGAAGCTTTAAAAATGGCTTTAGAGCAAGGAGAACGTACCCAAGCAGATATTGTTATTGGTACAGATCCCGACTGTGATCGATTAGGTATCGCAGTGCGCAATGATCAAGGTAAACTTCAAATATTGAACGGGAATCAAACTATGATTCTCATGACTGATTATTTATTGGCGCGCTTTCGCGAAAGCGAAAACCAAGGCAATGACCCTTTTGTAGGCTCAACAATTGTTTCTACACCCATGATGGAGGTACTTGCTGCCTCTTATGATGTTGAGTGTAAAACTGGATTGACAGGTTTTAAATGGATTGCCAAAATGATTAAAGATCATCCTACTCAACATTTTATTGGTGGTGGAGAAGAGAGTTTTGGATATATGGTTGGTGATTTTGTCCGTGACAAAGATGCGGTAACTGCCAGTCTCTTGGCATGTACGATAGCTGCCCAAGCAAAGGCCGAAGGATTTACGCTGTTTGAGAAGTTAAAAAGTCTATACGTTAAACATGGTATGTATCAAGAAGCACTAATTTCTCTTGTTAAAAAAGGACAGTCAGGAGCTGAAGAAATAAAGCAAATGCTCGCAGACATACGTAAGAGTCCGATGAAAGAAATTAATGGAAGTAAGGTCATTCGTGTAGAAGATTACCAAACATCTGTTGGTAAAAACCTGACAGACGGATCAACATACACAATGGATATTCCTACCTCTAATGTACTCATTTTTTACACTGAAGACGGAAGTAAAATTGCCGCTAGACCCAGCGGTACTGAGCCAAAGGTAAAGTTCTATATCAGCGTCAATGAGCCGCTAGCATCTATTGCAGACTATGACAGTGTTGCAGTTACATTGGGCAAAAGGATTGATGGCATAAAAAGTGACCTAGGGGTTTAATGGAAATATGTTTTCCTATAAGCAAAAAGCTCAAATACATAGATTATCGCTGATACTCATTTATGAATTATTTCAAGAAAATATTGCGCTTTGCGCTTCCTTATAAAAAATATGGATTATTGAATATTCTATTCAATATTTTATATGCACTATTTGGAACACTATCGTTTATTTCACTCATTCCCATGCTTCAGGTGCTTCTTAAGCAAACAGAAGCTGTTCGTGTTAAACCTGTGTACGAGAATGCCATTGGACTAAAAGAATATCTCGAAGATTCTTTGAACTACTTTATCAATATGCAAGTAGATCAACATGGAGAAGGATATGTACTTGGAATTATGGTGGGTATTGTGATCACCGTTTTCTTTTTGAAGAATGTTTTTGGCTATCTAGCCAACTTCTTTATCACCTATTTGCGAAATGGAGTCCTTAAGGATATCAGAAATACGATGTATGACAAAATCATAAATCTGAATTTGAGTTTTTATTCCGAGAAACGAAAAGGTGATACAATTGCTCGAATCACCTCAGATGTTTTAGAGGTTCAACATTCTTTCCTTTCTATTTTAGAATTATTCATTAGAGAGCCGTTATCTATTGTTTTTGCGATTGGTACCATGCTTTTCTTAAGTGCTGAACTCACCATTTTTGTTTTCCTTTTTATTCCTATTGCTGGATTTATCATTAGTCTTATTGGAAAATCCCTCAAGAAGAAATCGGGTCAGGTTCAAAAGGAACAAGGTTACTTTCTATCCTTGGTTGAAGAAACACTTGCCAATTTAAAGATCATAAAAGGTTTTGGGGCTGAAAAACACATGACCGATAATTTTCAAGCTTCTACTAATAGATTTAAAAATTATAGTAACAGTCTTACGCACAGACAAAACTTGGCCTCTCCCGTGAGTGAATTTTTGGGAATCACTGTTATTGGGATACTATTATGGTATGGCGGTAATATGGTCTTAATGAACGATGGAGGATTAAACGGAGCTCAGTTTATTGCCTATATGGGTCTTGCATATCAAATACTCACACCAGCTAAGGCCATTGCCAAAGCAAGTTATTCTGTCAAAAAAGGAAATGCCGCCGCAGAACGAATTCTAGAGATTATAGAATCTGAAACGGAAATTAAAGATGCCCCCGATGCTATTACGGCAACAAGCTTTGAAACGGCTGTCAAAGTTGACAACATCTCCTTTGCCTATGATTCCGATACCGTCTTAAAGAATTTTTCTATCAATGTTCCTAAAGGACAAACAATTGCTCTTGTAGGACAATCTGGTTCTGGAAAAAGTACCATTGCCAACCTCGTAACACGTTTCTATGATGTACAAGAAGGAAGTATACAAATAGACGGCATAGATATAAAGAAACTCACTAAAAGTTCATTGAGAAGTTTGATGGGGCTAGTGACCCAAGATGCTATATTATTTAATGATAGTATTCGTGGGAATATGAAATTAGGAAAGCAGGAGGCAACCGATGACCAAATCAAAGAGGCTCTTGAAATTGCTAATGCTTGGGAGTTTGTAAAAGACTTACCCCAAGGTCTTGATACCAATATCGGAGATAGTGGTAATAAGCTCAGTGGAGGTCAGAAACAAAGGCTTTCTATTGCTAGAGCGGTTCTTAAAAATCCACCTATCATGATCCTAGATGAAGCTACCTCTGCTTTAGATACAGAAAGCGAAAGATTAGTGCAGCAGGCACTAGAGAACATGATGAAAAATAGAACCTCTATTGTAATTGCACATAGACTGTCTACTATCCAAAATGCAGACAATATTATTGTCATGCAAAAAGGAGAAATTGTCGAACAGGGAAAACATCAGGACTTATTAGATAAAAAAGGAACCTATCATAAACTGGTCGAAATGCAATCTTTTGAATAATTTTTTTGTAGTTCACTATCCAACATATTAAGCATAAAAAAAGGAGCCGGTTAGGCTCCTTTTAGGTTAAGTAGGTTCTTTAATATTAATATTGGGGTACTAATATTAAAAGCACTTATTAATCTAAATCAACTAAATGAATTGGGGTTCATCGTTCTTATGGTGTAAATATATATTAGATTAATGAACTGCGCAACTATTTTGTGTATTTTATCTATGTTTATGCGCCTTTCGTCGATAAAACAAACACGTGTAATTAACTAAACTATTGGTTTTAAATTGATTAACCTCAATTTAAAAATATTAAAAAAAATATCTTTTTTTTAGGTTTTAAACCATTTGGAGTACATTTAGTCTAATGGATGTGATAAAAGTCCCTATATCAGAACAAGAACTTGTCAGGAAGCTAAAAAGTGGTGACAGTGAAGCCTTTACTCAATTGACAAAGTCTTACCAGGAACGTCTGTATTGGCATATCCGAAATTTAGTGAAGAATCACGAAGATGCAGATGATGTATTACAGAACGTCTTTATTAAGGTGTTTAGGAATATTGCCAACTTTAACGAGGAGAGTAAGTTGTTTACTTGGTTATACCGCATTGCGAGTAATGAGTCCTATACTTTTTTAAACAAACGAGCCAAACAACAGAATATCTCTTCAGAAGAACTTCAGCGACACATAGTCGACAATCTTGAGAGTGATGTCTATTTTGAAGGGACAGAAATTCAACTCAAATTACAACAGGCAATTTCAAGTCTCCCTCCCAAACAACAACAGGTTTTTCAAATGAAATATTTTGAAGATATCACCTATGATGCGATGAGTGAGATATTAGGAACATCTGTAGGCGCCTTAAAAAGTTCCTACCATATTGCAGTTAAAAAGATCACAACGCATTTAAAAGCCAATTAAACTATTGCTTATTTTTAAAGTCAAAGAACCGTGAATACAAACGAATCAGATATCAACAAGCCTAACTTCCAATTGCCAGATAATTATTTTGAGCAATTTGGAGAAGAACTTCAAGCGCAAATAGCATTGGAGAAAGCCTTGGGTGGAAAAGTATCATCTGGTTTTAGTACTCCGGATGCTTATTTTGAGAATCGCACTTGGCAACATTTACCGCTTTCAAATACTGCGGTGCAGGACACAAGAGAAAAGTCTTCGAAGGTCATTTCTATTTTTAGTCGTAAAACCCTTTGGACAGGATTGAGTATTGCCGCTATTGCAATAATTGTGATCAGTCTCTTAAATCCTATAACAGACCCTACTAGTTTTGACACCCTCGATCTCGCCGATATAGAAAATTATATGAATAATGAAGATTTGGCTTTTACGACCGATGAGCTTGCAGACCTTTTGAGTGAGGATGCATTAAATACCTTAACAGAAAATACCGCTATCTTAAATGATGAGCAACTAATAGATTACCTTGAAGAAAGTACAGATATGTACCAAATCAGTATAGAATAACATTATGAAAACAATAATAACCCTACTTATAGTATTAATAACAACCACGAGCTTTGCACAAGAGAACCGACAAGATAAAGTGAAAGCATTAAAGGTTGCCTTTATTACTGAAAAGCTTGATTTAACGCCAAAGGAAGCTCAGCAATTTTGGCCTATTTACAATGTATACGAAAATAAAATGGCCGAAATCCATACTACTGAGCGCGCATTACTTCGCTCACTTAGAACAGATTGGGCAAGCTTATCAGAATCTGATGCACAATCGGCCTTAGCCAACATTCGCAAATATGAACATCAAAAGCTAGACGCTAAAGAATCCTTAGTCGACCAACTTCGCACTACCCTATCGTATAAGAAAACTTTAATACTCTTGCGTGCTGAAGAAGAGTTTAAAAGAAAATTATTAAATCGTCTACGTAATGGGAGATCAAACCAAAGGAACTAAAACTACCTAAAAGTCAATTTAGCAATTCGATTCCTACCGCCGGCATAGGCGATAGAATCATTGAGAAATCGGAAACTTAAAAAAGCTTCTTTTGATAATTCTGTCCAATGAGCTCCTCCATCCTTTGAGTATGAAATTCCAGTAAAACCAACAGCTACAATTTCATTTCCGCCGCGATTGGGAACGTATTGTACACAACTTTTATACCCGTCATTTGCTCCACTCCCTATAGGGTTCCAAGTTTTCCCTCCATCTGAAGTGATTGCAATATTATTGGTGTTTTCTCCCGGTTTCAAGTAATCGCCTCCGTAAATTATTCCTTGATTTTGATCATAAAAATCCATGGTGTACGCGCCTTGAGTAGGCTCTCCTTGGGTAACAGGTGTAGTTATAACTTCCCAATTTATCCCTTTGTTTGGAGAGTGAAATACACGTGACTGCTTTCCGCCAGAAACGATCCAAGTTTCATCTCCTATAATTTTTATATTAGTATCACTTGCGGCAAAAGCAGCTTCTCCTTCTGTAACCTTGGGCATCACATCACATGAAATTTTCTGCCAGGTGCTTCCTCCATCTCGAGTTACAATTACAGAGAGGCAGTTATTTATTGGATCTCCCATCGCTATGCCTTCATTTTCATTCCAAAACTCCATACTGTCATAAAAAGCTTTTGGGTCTGTATCGGTAAAAACAATCTCCTTTGCTCCAGATACTTTATTGATGCGAAATAACTGGGCAGGACTCCCAATACTCAATATAAAATAGAAATTTTTAGTTGAAGCAACACTGCGGAAAGCCATTGGCATCGATACCATTTTCTCTGCCCCTTCTAAACTGTCCTTGACCATCCTGTCAAAACTTTGAGAGTCTCTCTTCCACAACTGAGTTTCTAAGGACATCGACCCGTAATTTCCCTTATCCCCAGCAAACAATAGAGCATCCTTTGTCACTTCGATCGCTCGCACACTTATACTGTCTTTTAGTAATATTTCTAATTCCACTTGCGTGAAATTGCGGGCCACCACATCCGCTTGAGATTTTTGAACTTTTTCTGTAGCATTGTTTTGACAGCCGATACATATAAAAACGAGTATTAAAAGGGATATTTTCATCATCAAATTTTCATTAAAAATAACACTATCTCCCATAGAAGCAATACCTTTGCACCAGATTTAAGCCTATGAAATTGCACCGTAATTTGGTTTTTGCTGCTGTAGATGCTCTACAAGAAATTTTCAATGAAGATAAGCAAGCCGATAAAGTAATAAGAAATACCCTCAAGAGAGATAAACGCTGGGGTTCACGTGATCGTGGATTCATTGCCGAGACTGTTTACGATATTGTTCGTTGGAAGCGACTTTACTCTGAAATAGCCGAAGTAAAAGCCCCTTATTCTAGAGCAAATGCCTTTCGTCTTTTTGCTGTTTGGGCAACTCTTCGTGGAATAGAAGTTCCCGATTGGAAGCAAATGGAACCTATTCCTTCTCGACGAATCAAAGGAAAATTTGATGAGCTTTCTAAAATTAGAAAGTACAGAGAATCAGTGCCTGATTGGTTGGATGAATTAGGTGATAAGGCATTAGGACAACATTGGGATACAGAACTCGCTGCTTTAAATCAGCAGGCACCTGTAGTTTTACGAGCAAATTCGCTTCAAACAACTACTAAAGAATTACGAAATACTTTAGCAGAAGAAGACGTAGACACAACCATAGTTCCTGGACATCCAGATGCACTGCAATTGGTAGAGCGTCAAAATGTCTTTACTAAAGACGTTTTTAAGAAAGGACATTTTGAAGTACAGGATGCCTCTTCCCAAAAAGTATCTCGCTTTCTAGATGTTAAACCAGGAATGCGTGTGGTAGATACCTGTGCTGGGGCTGGCGGAAAGACATTACATCTTGCTGCGCTTATGGAAAATAAAGGGCAGATTATCGCCATGGACATCTATGAAGGCAAACTAAAAGAACTAAAACGTCGCGCAAAACGCGCGGGAGCTCACAATATTGAGCCTAGAGTTATTGATTCAACAAAAGTGTTCAAAAAACTATATGGAACGGCAGACCGTGTCTTGATTGATGCACCTTGTACAGGCCTTGGAACTATTAAAAGAAATCCCGACATCAAATGGAAATTACAACCTGAATTTGTCGGAAAAGTAATTAAACGTCAAGAAGAACTACTTGAATCATATAGTAAAATTGTAAAGCCTGGTGGTAAAATGGTGTATGCTACCTGTTCTATATTTCCACAGGAAAATCAAGAACAAGTCCACAAATTTCTAGCTACGGAACAAGGGTCTTATTTCACTTTCGTGAAAGATGAAAAAATAAGCCCTGCAAAGAGTGGTTTTGATGGATTTTATATGGCGCTTTTAGAGCGTAAACTTGAGGTCGTTAAACCGGAGAAAAAGAAAAAAGAAAAAACAGAATAAAGCAAGTAAATCCTTTAGGCCTTTGTCTGGCATAATCATTGCAATTTCGACTGAGCATAATTATATTGAAAATGAAAAAATTAAGTACCCTCTTCCTACTCCTCCCTTTTCTTGTAACTGCACAGCAGGCATACTATAATGATGTCGATCTTACTTTAGAAGGTCAAGACTTATATGAGGCCTTACAAGAAAAAGTTTCTGATTATAATACAAATTATACCTACGGGGATTTTAGAGATACTACAAAGATTACAGATGCAAATCCGAGTGATAGCAGTGAGGTATTACTCATTTATGGTTATGATGATACCGATGGTAACTGTACCACAGATCGCACTCGAGCTAATGATAATTTTGGAGGTAGTAGTTGCCAATACAATAGAGAACATACATTTCCTCGAAGTTTAGCAAATCCCGCGATGGGAAGTGCGAGTAATGGATCAACAGGCATTTTAGCCGACCCTCATAATTTACGCCCGAGTGATGTACAACGTAACGGAACTAGAGGTTCTAAAAAATTTGGTGATGGCTCAGGGAATTCAGGGGACGTTGGCAGCGGTAATTGGTACCCAGGTGATGAGTGGAAAGGAGATGCAGCACGTATAGTGATGTTTATGTATCTCCGTTATGGTGATCAATGTTTACCCTCTTTGGTAGGTGTAGGTAGTACAGAAGGAAGTACAGATATGCTACAACTTTTCTTAGAATGGAATGCAGAAGATCCTGTCTCTGCCGTTGAAGAGCAACGCAATCCGCAATTAGAAACAGAATATGACAGTCGTAATCCTTTTATAGATAATCCTGCTTTGGCGACCCGTATATGGGGTGGACCAGCGGCAGAAGACACTTGGGGCACTTTTAGTGTTACAGATGCTTTTAATATTAGTTTTAGTTTATACCCTAATCCAGCAAGAGATGTAGTAACAATTAGCAGTGCTACAACATTTTCTAGGATTGTTATTTACAATATAACTGGTCAGAAAGTATATGAAGATAAACTATCTACCGAGGTATTAAATCGTCAAATTCCTGTTCGTCAATTGCCCAAAGGGGTTTACTTCTTACAGATAGAAAATACTGCTCAAAAGTTGATAGTTAGATAAAACTTAAACGAGCTAGTTCTATAACACCCAGCTTTAATAGCCGACCAACTCATAAATACTAATCCCCATCTACTTCATGTGTTTGGGGATTTTTTGTGTCTCATTATCTCCCACTAAACAATATCAAAATCCTCCTTCCAAGTCCCCCTTTGAAGGGGGTTAGGGGGATGTTTTTGAAGTGGTAACTAGCTGTCCTTGACTTACCCTCCAAACTCAAAAATCAAGATCATAGACTAAACGAACAAAGCCCCCCCTTCGAGGGGGGCTAGGGGAATGTTTTTTGAAGTGGTAACTAGTTGTCATTGACTTTACCCCATAAAAAAAAGCTTCACCAATGCTAGATGTAACCTTAAAAACACGCTCTTTTCCGATGCGGCGCAAACACATTTTTACAATTTTAC
>CAXBCS010000006.1:0-103421 GCA_963974305.1 uncultured bacterium | reverse complement strand
GAGACCTATATTAAGCTCGATAACAAAGTAAGAGCATCTGATAATTTCTTTAATAGTACTATTACCCTTAACGATACCATTTTTAAGGATCGTATTCCTAATTCTGCAAATACTCTAGGGTTTGATATTGCAAAAATTAAGATCCCTAACGAGCAAAATGCAATCATCGCCAACAATGCAACAGGGGTGAAAATGCAATATAAAACACGTTCAGACCGCTTTTTCCTGTTCTTTACGGCTTTCCAAACCACTATTAGTGAGGAATATTATTCACTGCAAAAAATTAAATCTAATAACCCAATAGTTGCCGCACCAGCAGTACCAATCCTTTCTATGCCTAAGGAGGCTGTTGTTGAAATTATACCCGATGACGAAGAAGAAGAAATTGTAATTCTCGAAGTGACTAAGCAGCAAGAAACTGTTTCTGAAACCCCAGCTAATCCTAAAGAACTTGAAAGAATATTACAAAAGCCTTCTATTCCCGTTCCTGATTTTCAAAAGGGATATTATATTGTGACTAATGTGTTTTCAAATGCTGCAAATGCAGCGAAGTGGTCTGCGACTTTACGTACTATGAACTATGATCCTCAGACCTTACAACGACCTGATAATAATCTATTTTATGTCTTTGTTGCGCATGGAGAAGATGGTGTAGCTCTCTATGAAACTTTAAAGAAAGTGCGTTCTAAGAAGCTGCTTAAAAGCGCTTGGATGCTTAAAATAAACATGGATTAATATGAGATGGACGCTTAAGCCGAAACCAGCTGAAGCCCTAGTTCAGAAACTCTCCGCGGCCTTGGGAATAGATTTGCCTATTGCTCAACTACTGGTACAACGCGGAATTGATACGTACGAAAAAGCCAAAGACTTTTTTAGACCTTCCTTGAGTGGTTTGCATGATCCATTTTTAATGAAGGATATGGAAAAAGCTGTTGCCCGCATTGAAAAGGCAATCGCTCAAGGCGAAAACATTCTCGTTTTTGGAGATTATGATGTAGACGGAACCACCAGTGTTGCATTGATGAGTTCATATTTGCGAACAATACATCCCAATGTTGATACTTATATTCCCGATCGTTATGAAGAAGGATACGGTGTGTCTTATATGGGAATCGATTATGCGCATGATAACGATATGACCCTTATTATTGCCTTAGATTGCGGTGTTAAGGCTATTGACAAGGTAGCCTATGCCAAAGAAAAAGGGGTCGACTTTATCATTTGTGATCACCACCGACCTGGGCCCGCATTACCCGATGCCGTAGCCGTTTTGGATCCCAAACGAGACGATTGTGAGTATCCCTTTGATGAACTTTGTGGCTGTGGCGTTGGATTTAAACTTATAAGTGCGCTTTCGCGAAAGCGCGATCAACCCTTTTCAGACCTTCTTCAATATCTAGATCTTGTTGCAACTGCTATTGGCGCCGACATTGTGCCAATTATTGGTGAAAACAGAATCTTGGCTTATCACGGTTTAGAAGTGATTAATAAGGCCCCTCGTGCTGGTTTCGAAGCTATTATTCAGCAAATGAAAAAGCAAACAATGACCATTACAGATGTGGTTTTTATTATCGCTCCTCGTATCAATGCTGCTGGTAGAATGAAACATGGAAATCATGCAGTAACCTTACTTACCGAAACTAATCTCGAACAAGCACAGATCTACGCAGGAGAAATTGAACAATACAACGCCGACCGCAAAGAGGCAGACAAAACAATTACTCAAGAGGCGCTCAACCAAATTATAGAGAATCAAGAGGAAAATTGTAAAACCACAGTAGTTTATCAAGAAGATTGGCACAAGGGAGTCATAGGTATTGTTGCCTCTCGCTTGACTGAAACTTATTATAGGCCAACTCTTGTGTTTACTAAAAGTGGAGATAAATTGGCAGCCTCTGCTCGATCTGTAAAAGGCTTTGATGTATACAATGCCCTACACGAATGTGCTGAGTTTATAGAGCAGTTTGGAGGTCATAAGTACGCCGCCGGACTTACATTACTTCCCGAAAACTATGAAGGCTTTAAAGCCTGTTTTGAAAAGGTCGTAGCCCGCAGTTGTGAAGCTAATCTGCTCATCCCCGAAATTAGTATTGATGCGGCGATAGACCTGGCCGATATTACACCAAAATTTTATCGGATTCTAAAACAATTTGCGCCTTATGGTCCCGGCAATATGCATCCTACATTTATGACTGAAAATCTTGTAGATACAGGTCACGGAAAAAAAGTGGGGGCAGACAAAACACATCTTAAAATCTCAGTAACTCAAAATGGACACGGAAAACCCATTGGAGGGATTGGATTTAACATTGGTGACAAATATGATTTAATCACCAATAAGAAACCCTTTAAGGCGGCATATGTCTTAGATGAAAATGAATGGAATAACAGGATAAGTTTGCAGCTGAGATTGAAGGATATTAAGTAGAATTTATATTTACTTATTTTTTGTAGTAACTAACACACAATTAATCACCCCATAGTACGAAGGCTTTGCTCATTGCCCTTATTGTTATTATCCTTTTCATATTTGGATATAATAAGTATTCAGATTACCAGCGATTTAATTCAGAAACCATTGCGTATCCAATCGACGATAGCATTGATTTAGATTACTATGATCAAGAGGTTGTATACAACTACCACCAAGCTATTGAAGAACACAATACTTTTATTGGGTCACAATGGAGTATGAATAGAATTGACCTTCGCAATCCTGAAGATGATAATGAGGAAACACAGGCAGCTGTAAAAGCTTTCAGTAAAACAAAGGGGAAAATCGCTTTTTATGAAGCGCAGCTAAAACTTTCAAAAGAAGCAAAGACCAAGGGCTTTCCAATGGGGCTATCATGTCGCTGAAGGAAACTGGTAAATCGGTACAGGAATTAAAAGACGAAGCCGCAAAAGCTGAAAAAACAAGGTTTTTAAAAGAGCTGTTTACAAGCACTTCTAATAACGAACTACGTATTGGAAGTAGAGGAGCTTTAGTATTTGAGCTACAGAAATTACTGCTTCAAAAAGGATATGAAATACCTGTAGATGGCGTTTTTCAACGTGCAACTTCTGATGCTTTAAAATCTTTTGAGGAATCTAAGAGTCTCTATTCAGATGGGAAACTGGATATGCTAACATTAGAATATTTACTTAACTAAGCTTATTTTAATAAACCAACCCGTTTACTTAATAAAATCGAGAATTAGAGAAACAACTTTAACTGGTTTTTCTTCTTGAATAAAATGTTTCGCATTTAATAGATTTACATTTTCATCTGAGATATCAAGATCTTTTTGCAAGGCTTCTTGCTGCGGTTCGATGAGGAGAAACGAATCATTTTCACCCCAAATAATGGCCGTTGGCACCTCCATTTCTTGTATCATCGGCTGATAATCAGCTAAGGAATTACAGGTTTGTGTAAAGAAGTAATACATCGCATTTGTTTTACCTTCTAGCAATGGGCGTTTATAGCCTTCAACATCTGTCTTATTAAGGAAGTTTTCGGTCATACCACTCTTAAAGAGGTTTTTTAGCATCAAATTTGTCGTAATACCATTGCGGTAACTCCACATGGCTGTACGAGCTATAAAACCCTTTTTAAATCGTATAGGAGGATCAAAACCTTCTTCATAGATGATGGTGTTTAATAAAACTAATTTTTCAATCCTCTTGGAATCTTGTTTCAAGAGTTCCCAAGTCCAAAGGCCGCCAGCATCATGAGTTATATGTGTCCATTTCTCAACCTTGAGATGATCCATCAATTCTAGTAGGCGTTGCGCATGCATATCCTCAGCATAGATTTGATAACCTTCTGGAGAATCACTACTTCCAAAGCCTAGCATGTCGGGAGCGATAACGCGATACCCAGCATCCACTAGGGGGCCTATCATTTTACGATACAGCCATCCTGAGGAAGGAACTCCGTGAAGTAAAAGAATAACTGGGCCTTGGCCACGGTCGATATATTTTAAGGTGCCTTCTGATGTTTTGAAAGAGTCTTGGCTATGGCGAAAGGAGTCGTAAGTAATTTGATCATCTCTCATAATAGTAGATTGATAGGGTTTGCAGGCGACAAATAAGAGCGCACACATAACCACAAGCATATAATTACGCATGGATATAGGTTTGTTTAAATATACGGATTGCTAACTTGTAAGCTCGAAGGTCTTAATTTCAAACTGATCTCCATCAAAGACCCCATAAGTATAATGGTGAATCCAATCTCCAAGATTGTAATAGGTCGAATTTTCACCAACCTCTATAGTCATTGGTAAATGACGATGTCCAAAGACAAAATAGTCAAAGTGCTCAGCTTCTAATTTTCGCTTGGCGTAAGTGGCAAGCCACTCTTTTTCTTCGCCTAAGAAGATATGGTCATCATCTCCTGAAATGAGTTTATTTTTAACAGAGAAATACTGAGCAATTCTTATTCCGATATCTGGGTGTCCCCAACGGAATAGCCATTGGAAAAAACGTCCGCGAAAGACCTTTTTCATCCGTTTGTAGCCTTTGTCACCTGGTCCTAAACCGTCTCCATGTCCTAAAAAGAATTTCTTATCGTTTATTACAAAGGTGGCAGGATCGTGGTATACAGGGATCCCAAGCTCTTCTTCAAAATAGCCGTCCATCCAAAGGTCGTGATTGCCTACAAAGAAGTGAATTTCGATCCCAGAATCTTGAAATTCTGCGAGTTTCCCCAAGACACGAACAAAGCCTTTGGGTACTACGGTACGGTATTCAAACCAAAAGTCAAAAAGATCTCCCATCAAGAAAATGGCGTGAGCATCGGGTCTGATGCTATCGAGCCAGCGCAAGAATTTACGCTCACGAGGCCTGCTTTCTTCCTGTGTAGGTGCGCCTAAGTGATTATCACTTGAGAAATATACTTTTTTACCTTTAGGGATATTCATAGACTAGTTATCTGCAGCAAACCATTCGGCGCAACTGGTTTGCGTTTCTTGTAGACGTAAGGAATGTAGTTGGATATTTTCTGGGAGTAAGGCTTGAATTTTGGTAGCAAAATCGATAACCATCATTTCACTAGTGGGTTGATAATCTACTAACAATACATTATGACCTCTGTCTGAAAGTTCTTTAGCGAGCTCAACATGCGGTGTGTTTTTATTAAAAACGGTGGCATGGTCGAAGACGTTTACAATCTCTCGATTAACAATTTTCTTTAAATCTCCAAAGTCGATTACCATTCCAAACTTCACATTAGTACTATCGGAAATAGGTGTTCCAATAACTGTTACACTGAGTTTGTAACTATGTCCGTGTACATTTTTACATTTCCCGTCGTAGCCATATAAAGCATGACCTGTTTCGAAGGTGAATTGTTTTGTGATTCTAATCTTGGACATGGATGGGTCGATATTTTTAATGAAAGAAGGAATAGGAAAGAGTGCAATTTCGCGAAGGCGAAAAGACCAACAGCTATCTCTTCTTTTTAAATTTGTTATACAAAACTACGATAATAAGAATCAATCCCAATAGCAGGAATAATCCATTGCCACTAATAAATTTCATGATATCCATACGATAAGAGTTTTAGATTGAATGTTTAGTACCCTATTTGATTACGAACGCGTTTCAAAACGTCATTGGCAACTGCTTTTGCTTTGGTCGCCCCAATGGTTAATGCGGCATCAATTTCGTTCAAATTGGCCATATAATGGTTATAACGTTCTCTTTGATGTGCATATTTTTCAATAACAACCTCATAAACAGCTTGTTTAGCATGCCCGTAGCCATAATTACCCCCTTCATAATTTGCTCTCATCTCAGAAATTTGTTCTGGTGAAGCTAGTAATTTATAGAGTGCAAAGACATTACAGCTGTCTGGATCTTTAGGTTCTTCCATTGGGGTACTATCCGTTTGGATACCCATGATTTGCTTTCGAAGTTTTTTGTCTGGCAAGAAGATATCAATAATATTTCCTTTTGATTTAGACATTTTGGCGCCGTCGGTTCCTGGCACGTACATCGTTTCTTCATTGTGTTTTACCTCTGGCAATACAAATACCTCCTTGCCCATGGTGGCATGAAAGCGAGAAGCGACATCACGTGTCATTTCGATATGTTGTGCTTGATCTTTCCCTACGGGTACAATCTGCGCATCATATAATAAGATATCGGCCGCCATTAACATAGGATATGAAAATAATCCAGCGTTTACATCTTCTAATCTATCGGCCTTGTCTTTAAAACTATGTGCCAAGGTGAGGCGTTGGTAAGGAAAGAAACAACTTAAATACCATGAAAGCTCTGTCACTTGAGGAATATCACTTTGGCGATAGAATACTGTTTTTTCAATGTCTATACCAAAGGCTAACCAGGTTGCGGCAGTACTATAGGTGTTTTGACGCATAGTATCCCCATCTTTTATTTGCGTGAGCGAATGTAGGTCTGCAATAAAGAGAAAGGACTCATTGCCAGGGGCATTGGCCATTTTGATGGCTGGGATAATAGCACCTAATAAATTACCTAAATGTGGAGTTCCTGTACTTTGAACACCGGTCAATATTCTTGCCATAGTCATTTTATTCAAATTCCATCTATGCGGAATTCTTATGTTATAGAGTACTGTTTTGCAAGTGTCCTAATATGGAGGATGTCTCTTCTTAGGCTTCCAGTAGCAGCTCGTTCTGTAAATCATCGCAAAGTTACCGTTTTCTATGAACTAGATAAATACAAATGTCTATTTTTGGCGACAGATGATAGTTCTACAGAAAATTGTAATCGCAATATGGAAGGTATGGTTTTACCTTTTGATACTTGTGATCATTGTATTGTTACTTCCCTTACTCATTATTAGTATTCTCAAAGAGACATGGTACCCTATGTTTTTTAGGCTGGCACGTATCTGGGCACGCACCATTATGTTCTGTATGGGCTGGATTCCTATAGTGCGAAGAGAAGAGAAACTCATAAAAGGAAAGTCGTATATGTTAGTTTCTAATCATACATCTATGGCCGATATTATGCTTATGCTACATGTAGCGAGTAATCCTTTTGTCTTTGTAGGGAAGGCCGAACTAGCTAAGATTCCGCTATTTGGATTTTTCTATAAGCGCACCTGTATCTTAGTAGATCGTGGCAACGCTCGTAGTAGAAAGGAAGTATTTGATCAAGCTCAGAAACGATTAGGACAAGGAATGAGTATATGTATTTTTCCTGAAGGAGGCGTTCCTGATGATACAAAAATGCTTCTTGATACATTTAAAGACGGGGCTTTTCGTTTGGCAATAGATCACCAGATTCCTGTAGTACCCATAACTTTTTATGACAATAAAAAGCGCTTTCCATACTCTTTCTTTGAGGGAAGTGTTGGAGTAATGAGAGCAAAGGTACATGCGTTTATACCAACAGAAGGTATGACGCAAATAGAAAAGAAATCTCTAAGGGAGCAGACAAGAGCGATAATTCTGGCCGAGTTAGAATCAAAGAATAACAAAAACTTATAAAAAATGAAAGGCCCCGTAACCAGCGGAGCCTTTCTGTCATCATTGCAAAGTGCAATAACTAACCTAACCAACTAAAAAAACTAACTATCTGCTAGAAGCGATAACTCACTCCTGTATATATTCCTACATAATATGGTTTGAAATTTCCAGCACTATTATCAAATGCATTGAGTTGATATTTCAAGCTAGGTTCCAAATTAATAAGTACACTCTCAGTCACTTTATAATTGAGCCCAACACCCACATTTGTGGTAAAACTTATATCATTAAGACTACTGGATTCTCCAATTGGGGTGCGTAAACCACCAGATTCAATGGCAATCTCGTTGTCATTGACAAAAAGCGTACTCACACCTCCTACTAATTCAACACCTAGTCGCTTATCTGAAATTACATAAACAGCTTCCACAGGAACTTCAATATATCCTATACGCTGATTGATGCTACCATCTGAAACATTACTGCCTCCTCCTTGAAAATCACTTTGAGCAAGTTCTTGCGGACTAACACGATCAGTGACGCTAAGGAACTTTCCGTTGCTATTATAGGCTACACCGGCAAGTTTGTTGGCTGCAATATCAGGACTGAACGAAATGTCATTTGTACCGTAGCTTAAATCGACATTATTAACGCCGGTGCGAAATTTCAATTTATTTGAAACAGCATAGCTAACTTGCACGCCATAGCTGAGGTTAACGTCACCAGACTTGGCGTTGTCTTTAAATTGCGGATCAATACCAGAACCTCCAAAGTCTCCATAATAAACAGGAGCAGCAACAGCACCAATATTCCATCGGTCACGGGTGGAGTTTTCGTCAACTTCGGCTATTGCTTCATCTGCTTCGGCATTTTTTAAAGCTTCAGCCACTTCAATAAGGGATTTTTTCTTTTCTGATTCTGTAACCTCATCCTCCTGTTGCGCGATGGCGTCTTGTGTTTTGTTTGTTGCCGACTTAACATCCAATTGAGAAGGGTCGATGATTAACGAGCCGTCATTTTCTTCAAGAGTCTTTTTTGTTTTTGTATCAGAGGGAGTACTAAAAGCAACTTCAGTACTATTAGTAGTATTTTCTGAATTGCTCGGAGTTTCTGTGTATTTCTGGTCTCTTTCTAATGGAGTATTCTTGGTTGTACTTTGTAGCTTTTGGCTTATAGCAGCATAGTGCTGAGTATTAGACGATTTATTAGAATTAACGCCCTTTGAGGCATTCTGAGTCAACCTATTTTTATTTGAAGGATCCGTGGTTTTTTCATTTGCCAACTGGTCAGCGAGTTGCTGAGACGGTTGCTGTTTTATAACTTCAGGAATTTCATTTTTCGTAGCCGAATCCTCAGATGTATTATTTGAATCAAAGTTTTCCGTTTGCACAGGAATCTCAGTTTCTACAACTTGGCTTTCAATATCTGGTGAATTCCAAAAGGTATTCCCTACGGCAAACAGAATTGCCAATGCGGCAGCAATGCCACCAAGGCGTAACCATAATGGCACTACTTTCCGATCTTTTTTTATTGCTTTTGCACGAGCGATATTCTCCCATACTTGATCGCTGGGATGTGCTTCAAAGTCTTTAAACTTTTCTTGAAACAATCGATCTATGTTCTTTCTCTCCTTCATCGTGTTTGAGTGTGTCTAAGAGGTTCCATTTTACTAGCCTCTATTTTGTCCTTTAATATATTTCTAGCACGTGCCAAGTTGGACTTGGAAGTGCCTTCGGAAATTTCGAGCATGTTTGCAATTTCCTTGTGCGAATAACCATCGAGTACATAAAGGTTGAAAACCAATCTATACCTATCTGGCAATTCTTGAATTATGCGGAGTAAAAAATCAAGGGGTATGCTTTCTTCATCAACCTCGATATCAACTTCGCGAATATTTTCTTCATTTGTGATTCCAAAAACACTTTGCTTGCGATACCGCTGCAAGGCTGTATTGATAGTCACTCTTTTTAACCAACCTTCAAAGGATCCTTTCCCTTTGAATTGTCCCACCTTATCAAAAATCACAATAAAAGAATCCTGCAGCGTATCTTCAGCGTCTGCATAGTTTGGAGAATACTTTAGACAAATTGAGAACAAAGTACTAGCATATCGCTTGTAGAGTTCTTCTTGAGCTTTTGCATTGTTCCTTTTACAATTTTTAATGAGTTGGTCTAAGCTCACAAATTCTTTTAATGGTTAGCACTTAATCTTCTATAGGTACTTCAAGTGTTAAATATTGGTCTTCTCCATTATCATTTTTTCCTTGAAAGAATCGAAGGGTTACACTTCCCGCACTTTCTGGTTTAAAAATTAATGGCGCTGTACGTGCATCATCCGTAAGATCTGAACAATCGCCACGTTGTTCAACTACCTTTGTAATAACAGCAATATTCCTTGTAGTACCATCTTTTTCTACCTCAAAGCCATCGAAACCATGACAGGTAGAAGGCCTAAAGTACGTAATCTGTAAAGTATCTGGAACATTCACTGTAAAACTAGCAGGGACATTGATCACTGACTCTATAGGAACAAATTCAAAAAAGAAGATGGGTATATCTTCATCACTGCAGCTCATCACTGTTAGCGCGAGCATGCAAACTATAATAATCCTTTTCATAATCACTTTTCTAGGGGGGTTCTACTTCATAGATGCTATTCTTTATAAAAGGTTGCGTCTATTAGCAAAAAACCTCCTATTGATTAGATAGGAGGTTTTTGTTTATTCGTTGCTCAACTTAATGGCCGCATGAATTTTAGTTTCAAGCTCGTCCATTAAATCTGGATTATCCAGCAGTAAGGCTTTTACTGCATCTCGACCTTGGCCGAGTTTTGTATCCTCGTATGAGAACCAAGACCCACTCTTTTTAACGATTTCGTAATTGACACCGATGTCAATAATTTCTCCGACTTTTGAAATGCCCTCTCCATACATGATATCGAATTCTGCCATTCTAAAAGGAGGAGCTACCTTATTCTTAACAACTTTGACACGAGTTTTATTTCCCATTACATTGGCATTGCTATCCTTAATTTGTGTTGATCGACGAATGTCTAATCGCACAGAGGCATAGAATTTCAATGCGTTACCACCAGTAGTAGTTTCAGGATTCCCAAACATAACTCCAATTTTCTCTCGAAGTTGGTTAATAAAAATAACCGTACAGTTTGTTTTACTGATTGACCCTGTAAGTTTACGCAAGGCCTGAGACATCAAACGAGCATGAAGACCCATTTTTGAATCCCCCATTTCCCCTTCAATTTCACTTTTAGGCGTTAAGGCAGCTACAGAATCAATCACAATGATATCTATAGCTCCTGAACGAATCAGGTTATCTGTTATTTCTAAGGCTTGCTCACCATTATCTGGTTGAGAAATGATCAAGTTTTCAATATCTACATTCAGTTTTTCAGCATAGAAACGATCAAAGGCGTGTTCTGCATCAATAAATGCTGCGATTCCTCCAGCCTTTTGGGCTTCGGCAATAGCGTGTAATGTCAAAGTAGTTTTACCAGAAGACTCTGGTCCGTATATTTCAATAACTCTACCTCTAGGATATCCGCCAACGCCTAAGGCGATATCGAGTCCTAACGAACCTGTTGGGATCGTTTCGACATCAACAATGGCTTGGTCTCCCATTTTCATGACAGCCCCTTTTCCATAGGTTTTGTCCAGTTTGTCTAAAGTGAGTTTTAATGCTTTTAGTTTTGCTTCTTTTTCGCTGCTCATAGCTTCAATTTTTATGCTTAAAATGTGTTGTAAAAATAGGACTTCTTTTAGGCTCATGCTTTCGCGAAAGCAGATACTTTTTAACAAATTTGGACCTATTTAAGGATGAATAGCTCAGTTCTACGCAACCTTTTCCATTTTTTCAGTCTTTTCTATGAGAAGTATGTATAAAATGAGTGTTCATCAAAAACAATTTACGAGAATTCAGCTTGCGTCCATATGGCTACAATTGGTAGCGCATAAGCGTAGGTTGGAGGGCGGATAATGCTGGAAAGACCCAAAACTTATAAAAAAATAATAAGTTCAATCTTGAATTAGCCGTTCTAAAAAATGCCCGCAACAAAACGTTCCGGGCATTTTTTATGGTAAAAAATGAACAGCCATCTAAAAATTTGAATTCTAATGGGATGGCGTATCTTTGCAAAAATTTTCTATAACACTTAAACTAAGTATAGCATGCAACTGTACAACAAATTAAGCGCTAAAGAAAGAGCAGCCCTTATTGATTCGGCTGGTGATGAGCGCCTCACACTCTCTTTTTATCAATACGCCCAGATTGGGAATCCAGAACTTTTTAGAGATCATCTATTCCTTGCCTGGAACGATATGGAAGTACTCGGACGAATTTATGTCGCACATGAAGGGATCAATGCCCAACTCTCAGTGCCTGCCAAAAAATTTGACGTCTTTAAAACCTTTCTCGATAGTATTGACTTTCTGGAAAACGTACGGCTAAACATCGCAAGAGAACAAGACAACAAGTCATTTCTGAAACTCAAAGTGAAGGTACGTCATAAAATAGTTGCAGACGGATTGAACGACAATACCTTTGACGCCACCAATAAAGGCATTCATGTGGATGCAGCTACCTTTAATGAATTGATAGAGCGAGAAGATACCGTTTTAGTCGACATGCGCAATCACTACGAAAGCGAGATCGGACATTTTAAAAATGCAGTGACTCCAGATGTAGATACATTTAGAGATTCATTAGATCTTATAGAAGACGACCTAAAAGACCACAAAGAGAATAAGAAATTGGTGATGTATTGCACCGGAGGAATCCGTTGCGAAAAAGCAAGCGCCTATTTCAAACACAAAGGATTTAAAAATGTGTATCAACTTGAAGGCGGCATCATTGAATATGCACGTCAAGTAAAATCACAGCACCTTGAGAATAAATTCAAAGGTAAAAACTTTGTTTTTGACCATAGACGTGGAGAGCGTATTTCAGATGACGTAATCTCACAATGTCACCAATGTGGAGAAGCTTGTGATGTACATGAAAATTGTGCAAATGAAGCCTGTCATCTCCTATTTATTCAATGTGAAGCCTGTAAAGAGACTATGGAAAATTGTTGTTCTGTAGAATGTATAGAAATCATCCACTTGCCTTATGAAGAGCAAAAAGCCCTTCGCAGCGGTAAAGGAAATAGCAATAAAATCTTTAAAAAAGGACGCTCAGAAAAATTAAAGTTTAAAAACTAAACGTAAACGGTTTTTATAAAGGCTTAGGAGTTTTCTTGAGCCTTTTTTTTATGTTTTTATCTTACTACTTCTTTAAGATTCGAACGGTTATTTGTCCTTCAGTATCTAAGGCAGTGGTGGTTATAAAATACATGCCTGAAGATAGATTTGAGAGATCTACTTTAGTCTTAACATCATTAACTCCTGATTTGTATATAACCGTTTTGCCTAAAACATCACGAACTACATAGCCGTCCATTGGAACGACTGTTGTAAGGTTTATAGTGTCAAACGTAGGATTGGGATAAGCGCTCAATTGAAGAACCTCTTCTTCACCTACAGAAAGCTCGGCAACATTAAAGGTATGATCAACGATTTCTCCGTTATAAGAAATTCTAAATTTCCAACTTCCTTCATCTGAATTGATAGCAACACTATTTCCCCACCAAGAAGAATAAAAATCATCCGTAAAATCTACCGTCCATGTTGAATACAGAGCGCCGTTAGGCTTAAATACTTCATACAATGCTGAGGTTCCTGAAATTTGATCTTTGAAATATCCTATAAAATACACCAATGCTTCTGGTTGAAAATCTTTGCTTTCATGGGTTGTTTCTAAATCTGGGCAAGACCCAAAGTCAGGCCATTCCGTATGCGTTAAGACCGCATTAATTCCCGTATTTAAATAGCTTTTTTGGTCTGCCCACCAAGTTGAACTAGTGGTTGGGTTGCAGTCTCCCAGATAAGGATCGATTAAGGCACTCGTGTCATCATATAATTCAAAGTGAAGATGAGGGCCCGTAGAATTACCTGAACTAGCGACAACACCTAATTTTTCTCCTGTGACAACCATATCACCTACGTTTTTTGATGTCAAACTGCCATTTTTCATATGTCCATACCAAGCCATGCTTCCATCGCTATGTTCAACATAAATAGCATTCCATTGATCGCTATTGAATTCACAATTCATATCAAAACCCCCATCACTTTTAAATACAATTTGGCCATCGGCGGCAGCGATTACTTCTGTTTGATCTCGATCTACTTGCTGCCAATTAAAAGGCCATAAATAGATGTCTATACCTTGATGATTATAGCCACTAGCGGTATCATAGGTCCGTATTCCACAATTCCAGTCTTCCAAGGATCCGGTTGTGTCATCATGATCCATATAATTTGAAATGGCCCATGTACTTGTATAGTCATAGCCAGCTGCTTGTGCTATAGGCCATTCTAAAGTCACTTGTAGAGAAGTGCGACCCTTTACATAAGACCTATGTGAACGACTTTCTAATTCAGCGATATTTTCTGCCACAACCTGATGGTAATATGCATAATCTTCGGCTGTGAGACAGGGGAGATTTGTTGGGTTATAAACATATGATCCGCCTGTCCAAACATCGGTGGATTGGGCAAATGTTCCCAGACAAGGGATCACCATTAAAAGAGCGAGACAGCTTCTAGTGATTTGTTTCATTGGGTCATAGATTAATGTTAAATTTGCTTTCGCGCCCTCCTGAACGATGTCGGGTAGGAAAGCGCAACCCTCAAACTCCGTAGAAGAACTTCAAAAATGGTATCTTTAACGAAGATTGATGTTAAATATAAGTAATAATCACGAGTAAATGTTGTCCAAATCAAGCTCGAATAGGCTGATTATAGACCTTTTACCTCATTATATAGATGGAATATGGCATGTGGAAATTGCGGCACAGGCGCCGATGGGCAACCTAAAGGCTGCAAAAATAATGGAACCTGTGGTACGGATGGATGTAATAAATTAACCGTTTTTGATTGGTTATCTAATATGACTCTTCCTGAAGGACAAGCTCCTTTTGACTATATGGAAGTTCGCTTTAAAAACGGAAGAAAAGATTACTATAAAAATACAGAAAACTTGACTTTAAGCATTGGTGATATTGTGGCAACACAAGCAGCATCAGGCCATGATATTGGGATGGTAACTCTTACAGGAGAACTCGTTCGGGTACAAATGAAGCGCAAAAAGATCAAACAAGATACAGAAGAAACTCTCAAGATTTATCGCAAAGCTTCTCAGAAAGATATTGATATCTGGACCAAAGCACGGGAGAAAGAAGATCCTATGAAAGTCAGAGCGCGTCAAATAGCGATTCGACTAGATCTACAAATGAAACTCTCGGATATCGAGTTTCAGGGGGATGGTTCTAAAGCCACCTTTTATTATACTGCAGAAGAGCGTGTAGATTTTCGCCAACTCATAAAAGAATTTGCACAAGAATTCCGAACACGTATTGAAATGCGTCAGATTGGTCTTCGTCAAGAAGCAGCCCGTCTCGGGGGTATTGGTTCTTGTGGTCGCGAATTATGTTGCTCTACCTGGCTTACCGATTTTAGATCAGTAACAACCAGTGCAGCGAGATATCAGCAACTATCTCTAAATCCTCAGAAATTAGCTGGTCAATGTGGAAAGCTCAAGTGCTGCCTAAATTATGAGTTAGATGCTTATATGGACGCCTTAAAAGATTTTCCTAAGACCGACCAGAAACTGTTTACAGAAAAGGGAACAGCAGTATGTCAAAAATTCGACATATTTCAAGGGGTACTTTGGTATGCTTATGAAGGTGAGTGGATGAACTGGCATAAATTAACAACGGCGCATGCAAATGAGATTATTGCCGCAAATAAAGCTAAGGAGCCAATAGCAAGTCTTGAAGAATTTGCCGCCGAACTTATAGTAGATACTAAAACGGATTTTGGCAACGTTGTAGGTCAAGATAGTCTTACTCGTTTTGACCAACCCAAAACACATACAAAGCGCCGTAACAATCGCAATAAAAATCGTAAAAAACCAGCGGGAGCGGTACAAGAACGAGGTCAAAAAGCAGGACAAGACAAACAAAACTCAAAACCAAGACCTAAGCCTCAGCGCGCCAAACAAGGAGCACCAAAAAAAGAGGGAGAAGGTCAAAGACCAAACAAAAATCGGAACAATTCTCGATCAAAAAACAACAGTCGTAAACCAAAACCTGGTTCAGATGCGTAAATGGATAGGGATGTTGCTTCTTATGCTGAGTGTAATCTCATGTGATGACGGGCGTATTTTTGACAGTTATGAAACAATAAATGGAGGCTGGGATAAAGAAGAGGCTGTGGTTATCGAAGTTTCCGAACTCGATAGTGTTCAACCATTGAATGTGTTTATTACACTTCGTTCCAATCATAAATACCCATATAATAATTTGTTTTTAGTCACCCAGTTAGGGTACCCAAATGGCAAACAAGAAACTGATACCCTCGAATATAGAATGGCAAAACCTTCAGGGGAGTTGTTGGGTGAAGGTTTAGGAGACATAAAAGAAAGTAAACTTTGGTATAAAGAAGAATTTCGCTTTCGCGAAAGCGGAACCTATACCATGACAATAAAGCAAGCAATGCGCAAAAATGGCAATGTTGCAGGCGATCAAAAATTAGTGGGCATTACAGAAGTAGGTCTACGTATTGAAAGACCAGAAAACGATTAAAATGGCAAAAAAGGCAACAACAGCAAAAAAGAAAAATACCACTAAAACGGGAACTCCTGTTATCAAATACCTCAAATGGTTTTGGGGCTTATTTTTTGGTGGACTATTGGCCATCGTGCTCGTGTTTCTTCTCGCTAGTTGGAATGCATTTGGAACCTTGCCTACCTTTGAAGAATTAGAAAATCCTGATAGTAATTTGGCCACCAAAATTGTCTCAGTTGATGGGAAGCAATTAGGAACGTATTTCAATGAAAATAGAACGCCAATTAAATATGAAGATTTACCTCAAAATTTAGTCGACGCCTTAGTGGCTACCGAAGATGAACGCTATTTTGATCATTCTGGGATAGATTTCTGGGGTACAACGAGAGCTTTTGCCTACTTAGGAACCAAAGGAGGAGCAAGTACTGTGACTCAGCAGCTTGCAAAACTCCTCTTCTCTAAGCCTCCAAGAAATACAATAGAACGTCTCATCCAGAAAGTCAAAGAATACGTAATTGCCACAAGATTAGAGCGTCAATACACCAAGGAAGAAATTATTACCATGTACCTGAACAAGCAAGGATTTTTGTTCAATGCTATTGGGATCAGTTCAGCGGCCCGTATTTACTTCAATAAAAACGTTAGCGACCTAAGCATGGAAGAATCTGCAGTTTTTGTTGCCATGCTTAAAAATCCTAGACAGTATAATCCACACCGAGAGATTTCAAAAAACAAATCTCTGGGCAGAAGAAATCAAGTCTTCAAGCAAATGGAGCGCAACGGAACGATAACTACCGCAGAAAAAGATTCTTTGACTGCCTTGCCTATGATCGTTCGTTATACGCCAGAGGGTCACGCAGATGGTATTGCTACCTATTTCAGAGAAAATCTTAAAAAATTCATGGCCGATTGGATTAAAAATAATCCAAAAGGGGAAGATGCAGATGGAAATTTAGAATATTACAATATCTATAGAGATGGTCTAACCATCACCACAACGATTGATAGCCGGATGCAAAAAATGGCTGAAGATGCCGTGACTGCACATATGACAAAATTACAAGCTGAGTTTGATAGTCAGAATGAAAAAAATAAAACAGCACCTTTCAGGGATATCGAACAAGAAGAGGTTGATTTGATTTTTGCAAATGCCATGAAATCATCCTCCCGCTGGCGTTTGATGAAAAAGGCTGGAAAAAGTGAAGCGGAGATCCGTAAGTCATTCGATGTCAAAACAGACATGTCTATTTTCTCTTGGCAAGGGGATATTGATACGGTAATGACCCCAAAAGATTCTATACGCTACTATAAAAAATTTCTACGTACCGGCGTTATGTCAATGGTGCCACAAACAGGTGAAGTTCGCGCATGGGTTGGAGGTATTGATATGCGTCACTTCCAATATGATCATGTACAAACTGGAAGACGACAAGTAGGTTCGACCTTCAAGCCATTTTTATATGCAACGGCTGTAGATCAATTACACCTATCTCCTTGTGATACCTTGCCTAATACTATTTACAGTATTCCGGCTGGCAAGCATGGGAATACCTTAGATTGGGCGCCAAAAAATTCTGGCGGACAATATGGAGGGATGATTACCATGAAAGATGCACTCGCTCAATCTGTAAATACCGTTTCGGCGCGACTTATGGACAAGGTAGGGCCTAAACCAGTAATCGACCTTGTACGAAAACTCGGTATTGAAGCTGAAATTCCTCAGGTGCCTTCCATAGCCTTAGGAACGCCTGATTTGAGTTTATATGAAATGGTATCTGCCTATTCTGCTTTTGCAAACCAAGGGGTATATGTTACTCCACAAATAGTGAGTACCATTCAAGATAAAAATGGGACTATTTTATATCAACATGTGCCAGAAACACGAGATGTATTAAGTGCTGAGGCAGCTTATGTGACCTTACAACTTATGGAAGGTGTTACCCAGTCTGGATCTGGACAGCGACTACGAACCACTTGGGCAAGCGGAAGAACAGATTATAAACGCGCTGTCACAGGTTATCCTTATGGATTTACTAACGCTATTGCTGGAAAAACAGGAACAACACAGAACCAATCTGACGGATGGTTTATGGGTATTGTTCCTAATCTAGTGACTGGAGTGTGGGTTGGTGGTGATGATCGAGCAGTGCATTTCCCTACTCTTAGATATGGACAGGGGGCGACTATGGCATTACCAATTTGGGGAATGTATATGAAGGATTGTTATGCAAATGAAGACTTGGAAATCTCCAAGGAGGAGTTCATTAAACCTGCAAATCTTTCCATAGAAATCGACTGTGAAAAGTATAAAGGGAGTGGTGTAAGTGATGAAATTCCAGACGAATTGGACTTTTAACGCCTAGTAATTCTATCCTAAAAAAATTTTCTTTCACCATTTTTTACTACTGAATAACGGCTCTTTTATTGAGCGGATAGGCAATTCAAAATAATTCCTTTGGGCATTAAGTTCTAAATGATTTAAGTACACAGAGCTCTTTTCCTTTTCTCCAAAGGCAGCAGTAGGTCGTGTAAAATGTCGTATTTTTAAATCAAATTAGATTTCCTATGATTTCAAAAAATGTACCCAATGTTGAAGCGGCCTTAACAGGAGTTCAAAGTGGGATGACTATGATGTTTGGCGGATTTGGCCTGAGCGGAATTCCCGAAAATGCAATTGCACAGTTGGTAAAACTCAATATTAACAACCTAAGCTGTATTTCTAATAATGCAGGGGTAGATGATTTTGGATTGGGCCTTTTATTACATCAAAGACAGATTAAAAAAATGACATCTTCTTATGTAGGCGAAAATGCCGAGTTTGAACGTCAAATGCTCAGTGGCGAATTAGACGTTGAGCTTATTCCGCAAGGAACCTTAGCAGAAAGGTGTAGAGCAGCCCAAGCTGGATTTCCTGCCTTTTATACGCCAGCTGGATATGGGACAGAAGTCGCAGACGGCAAAGAATCCCGTGAATTTAATGGGAAAATGCATATTTTAGAATACGCCTTTGATGCCGATTTTGCCTTTGTTAAGGCTTGGAAAGGTGATGCAGCAGGAAACCTTGTATTCAAAGGAACCGCGCGTAACTTTAATCCCAATATGTGTGGCGCTGCAAAGATCACTGTAGCTGAGGTGGAAGAGCTGGTGCCAGTAGGGTCCTTAGATCCCAATCAAATTCATATTCCAGGAATCTTTGTGCAACGCATTTTTCAAGGGAAAACCTATGAAAAACGAATTGAGCAACGAACAGTACGAACAAAAAAATAGCAGATTGTTAAAAGGGATATTTTATGTTAGATAAAAACCAAATTGCACAACGCATAGCTCAAGAAGTAAAGGATGGATATTATGTCAACCTAGGTATTGGTATTCCAACTTTGGTAGCAAATTATGTACGCAACGATATTGATGTGGAGTTTCAAAGTGAAAATGGAGTCCTTGGAATGGGACCGTTTCCCTTTGAAGGAGAAGAAGATGCTGATA
Source organism: uncultured bacterium (assembly GCA_963974305.1). Lineage (GTDB taxonomy): Bacteria > Bacteroidota > Bacteroidia > Flavobacteriales > Flavobacteriaceae > Dokdonia. The sequence goes on along the minus strand of CAXBCS010000006.1, from coordinate 83,817 downwards.
TAATTAATGCTGGAAAGCAAACGATTACAACTTTGCCTGGAGCAAGTTTTTTTGATAGTGCCACCAGTTTTGCGATGATTCGCGGACAACATGTGGATCTTACTATTTTAGGAGCAATGGAAGTTGCTGAGAACGGCGATATAGCCAATTGGAAAATTCCTGGTAAAATGGTAAAAGGAATGGGTGGAGCAATGGATCTAGTAGCGAGTGCCGAAAATATTATTGTAGCCATGATGCATACAAACAGAGCAGGTGAATCTAAAGTTTTAAAACGCTGTAGTTTACCATTAACAGGTGTAGGCTGTGTAAAGAAAGTGGTTACTAACCTAGCTGTTCTGGAAGTCACCCCTAATGGTTTTAAACTTTTAGAACGCGCTCCTGGAGTAACGGTCTCTGAGATTCAACAAGCGACAGAAGGGACATTAATAGTAGATGGAGAAGTGCCAGAGATGAAGTTTTAAAACATGATCATTTATGACCTTGAGAATATTGCACATGAATATGTATATATAAAGGACAGGGATTATACTCTTATTCAAGATCGATTTTTAAAAAACACTTTGAAGGCTCTTGATTATCTGCACCAAACAGATGCCTTGACCATTGTTTTCCTTGATGATGGAAGTGAGAAAACCCTAGATATTATCGATGTTTTAACGGCCGACTCGACTAATGGCATTAATATTATCTATTCGGAAGCTAGGAACTACTATAATCCTAGCACAAATACCGTAGGCTTCTACGACACCCATGGGGTATTCTTTAGAAAGAACCACCGTAAAAAATGGTTTTCCCGAAATCGCGGATACAATTCTCCTATGGCTGTGCTTGCTCATGAACTAATTCATTGTTATAACGAACTATACGAAACGGAAGACTATATTGATAGGAAACAGGATTATAGCTCTCGAGGAAAAAAATTGGATCATGCAGGGCATGATTTGTCATATCCTAATAAAGAGGAAGAATTTGTAATTCGTATGACAAATCAAGTTGCTAAAAGATTGGGAGAAGATAAGCGATCAAATTATGGTCGCTCTTATTATGAAGTGGACGATGTCTGTTCGCCACGTACAAAAGGTGAAAAACCCAAAGGCCGGATTGCTAAATTTTTCAAAATTTAAGGACTGTGTATTTTGGCTTGATAAAGTGTGTTTTGAACGATTTTGAAAAATATTAACGTTAAAAAACATATATATTCGATGAAATACACGTTTTTTTAACATTTGACACAAATTTTTATGATAAAAGTTTGGTGAAGTGTAATTTTATACTACATTAGCAGTCCCCAATCATCATAATTGAATGATGTGACAGAACTTCTCTAAAGACGCCCCCAAGTCTTTAAAGTTGTAAAGTCATCAACCGAATAACTTTGTTAAACTCATACGAGTGTATTAAGTTATGATTTGTTAGAAATCCGCAAGGGGAGCCTTGCGGATTTTGTTTTTAGATAGTTTCAACCAAACATATTCTACATGCAAAATACTGCACAACCCATTCAAAATACCTTTAGAAGTATTCGTTCAGGATTTTAATTTGTAGGGAATTGCGCATATCTCGCAAAGAAGGTTTTCTTATTTATGCTTTAAGATCCTTTAGGAATTGCGCTAATTAGTTTTTCAGTATAAGGACTATTAGGCGATTTATAGATTGCATCTGCCTCTCCCATTTCTTCTATTTTACCTGCTTGCATTACAACCAATTGATCTGCCATATATTTTACAACCGCTAAATCATGGGAAATAAATATATAGGTAAAGCCATAGCGCTCTTTCAGTTCATTCAGTAAATTCAGCACCTGTGCTTGTACAGAGATATCTAAAGCACTTACCGACTCGTCACAAACAATTAACTTTGGTTGTAACGCAATTGTTCGCGCAATACCTATGCGTTGTCGCTGACCCCCACTAAACTCATGCGGATATCTGTTGTATTGATCCTCATTAAGGCCCACCCGCTCCAGTAATTCTAAAACTTTTTCCTTCCGTTCTTTTTTTGAGCCATAAAGCCCATGAACTGTCATAGGTTCTAAAATAGCTTCCCCCACAGTCAATCGCGGATTTAAACTTGCAAAAGGATCTTGAAAAATGATTTGAATTTCTTTTCTGAGTTGGCGTAAGTGTCGCCCTTTAACCGAAGTAATATCGACTCCCTTGTATAGAATTTTACCCGCTGTCGCTTTATCTAATTGTAAAATAGCATTCCCAAGGGTAGATTTTCCGCAGCCAGATTCTCCTACTAGGCCAAGGGTTTCCCCTTCATAGATTGCAAAAGAAACATCATCCACAGCTTTGACGCTCCTTGTTTTTCCAAAAATTCCGCTTTTGGAAATATATGTTTTTTCAACATTATTAACTTCTAATAATGGGGGTTGACTATATAGTAAGGAGTGTTTTTTTACTCGTTCTTCAGGAGTGATAACAGCCGTTTGGGAGGTTTCATTTAAATAATCGGCGATAGTCGGTAATGTTTTTAGTCTTGTATCTAAAGAAGGACGTGCGCTCAATAAAGCCTTGGTATATTGATGTTGGGGGTTGGAGAATATCGCTTTCGCGAAAGCGGACTCCACAATTTCTCCTTGATACATTACTAATACTCTGTTGGCAATGTCGCTTACTAGAGAAAGATCATGAGAAATAAATATGACACTCATCCCCGTCTCCTTTTGAAGACTTTTAAGTAATTCTATTATTTCTTTTTGTACAGTAACGTCCAAGGCTGTCGTTGGTTCGTCGGCAATAAGGATTTTGGGCTTGCAGGCAATCGCCATAGCAATCATAACCCTTTGTTTTTGTCCGCCACTAATTTCGTGAGGATAGGACTTAAATATTTCTTCCGGTCTCGGGAGTTTAACCTTTTCAAAAAGGGAAATAGTTTCGGCTATGGCTTGTTTTTTACTTAAGGAGGTATGTTGCAATAAGATTTCTACTACTTGGTATCCGCATCGAAGGGAAGGATTGAGCGAGCTCATAGGTTCTTGAAAAATCATAGATATTTCATTTCCGCGAATCTTCCTAAAAGGAGCATCTTCCAAGGCTATTAATTCTTTGCCCTCAAATTGAATACTTCCCGAAATCTTAGCCTTTTTCTTGGGTAAAAGACCAAGAATGGCCAAGGTAGAAACAGATTTACCAGAACCTGATTCCCCTACGATAGCCAAAATTTCATTTGTATGTAATTCAAAACCAATATTATGCACGACCGTTTGAAGCTGGTCCTGGTGTTCAAATTGAATCTTCAATTGACGAATCTCAAGTATTGCCTTTTCTTTCACACCCTAAAAGTAGTGTTTTGTTATTATTTGTTTAAGCTTTTCCTCAAAAGATCAAATCTTAAAGTCTTGTTAAAAAGTATTTGTGTCATTCATCGAATAAAATTAGGATAATTGAAATAATTTAAGATATTTAGAGAAATATTGAGAATAACTCACTCAATGTATTCAAACACTAACTAATATTCAATGATTATGAAAAAAACGTTACCCGGGCGTAATTGCCTGTGCCGCACTAGCTTTAAGTGCATTTACGATGCAGGCACAGCAGGTTCAGGAAGAAGGTTTTATTAAAACTTCCCCTGGAATTATCACTTTGGATGCTTCAGAACAAAAGGCATTAAATAATACTCAAGCCATTTTTCAAGAGCGTTTGCAACTTGCAAACGACAACAAATTTCAACTCAAGTCACAAAAAACAGATGAATTAGGTTTTCTACATCAACGTTTTCAACAGACCTATAAGGGTATCCCTGTAGAGTTTGCTCAACCTGTTTTACACGCAAAGAATGGAATAGTACAAACCATTAGTGGAGAGTACTATGATGTCAATGATCTTACAGTTACTGCTGGATTGGCTAAGGGTTCCGCTTTCGCGAAAGCGTTATCACACACAAATGCTTCGGCCTATATGTGGGATGATCAGGAAAGCGCACGCAACTTGGGCTATGAAAAGCCTGAAGGTGAACTTGTAATACTTCCTCTTTTTGATGGAGATCAAGTTAGCATGAAGTTGGCTTATAAATTTGATATATATGCTACCCAACCTATAAGTAGAGGAAACTTATATATTGATGCTCAAAATGGACAAGCTCTTTTCTTTGATGCGATTATTAAGCATGCAGATAATTTTGGGCATGTTGGGGAAGTGCCTACATATACTATGACAGAGGCTGAGGCTTGTGCTTTTGAGGATAAGGCATTTGCTGCTGGAACAGCTGCAACGCGCTACAGTGGTACTCGTACCATTGAGACTCGTCAAATAAACGGAAGCTGGACTTTACGTGATAACACACGTGGAAATGGAGTTAACACTTATAATAGTGGCGGACAAGCATCCTACCCATCAACTAATTTTACGGATGGAAATAATAGTTGGACAGAATATGATAATGCTGCCAAAGACAATGCAGCCCTTGATGGACACTGGGGAGCTGAGGTGACTTATGATTATTGGATGAATATTCACAACAGAAACAGTTTTAACGGTTCTGGGGCGGCTATTAATAGTTACATCCATTATGATGACGTACCAGGAGGGTTAGGATATGATAATGCCTTTTGGAATGGAAGTGTTATGACCTATGGTGATGGTTCTTCAAATGGAGCTGAAGGAAATGGATATTTTGATGCCTTGACATCTTTAGATGTCGCTGCCCACGAAATTGGACATGCAGTAACAACTTTTACGGCTAATCTTGCTTACCAAAGAGAATCAGGCGGTTTGAACGAAGGGTATTCTGATATATGGGGAGCTGCTGTTGAGCATTTTGCCAAAGGAAATGGAAGTGATATAAACCCAGCTGCCGATATTTGGTTGATTGGAGATGAGATTGATCGTCGTACTGGATCTGCAGCTTTGCGTTCTATGAGTGACCCTAAATCTTTAGGCCAGCCAGATACTTACGGTGGTACTTATTGGAAAGAGCCTAATTGTGGTACGCCTACACAGTCTAATGATTATTGTGGTGTACATACTAACTCTGGAGTATTAAACCACTGGTTCTATCTTGCGGTAACGGGAGGTTCTGGAACAAACGATGTAGGAGATGTATATAATGTAACTGGAATTGGAATGCTTAAGGCCGGTAAAATTGCCTACAGAACTATCAATACGTATCTATCTGCAAATTCAACTTTTGCACAGGCTAGAACAGCAATGATTCAGTCGGCGCAAGATTTATATGGAGCAGATGGTCAAGAAGAACAAACAGTAACTAATGCAATGTATGCGGTTAATGTAGGAGACGCTTATGTAGTAACGGGACCTCCAGTATGTACAACTACGGTTTCAAGTTTTCCATATGCTGAAGGTTTTGAAAATACTTTAGGGCAATGGACTCAAGGATCAGGAGATGATTTTGATTGGGCAGTTCAAAGTGGAGCTACTCCTTCATCTGGAACAGGACCTTCTGCAGCAGCAGCAGGAACATACTATGTGTATGCAGAAACTTCAACACCAAATAACCCTTCAAAAACGACAATTTTAAATTCACCTTGTTTTAACCTAACAGGAGTGAATGCACCAGAAGCTACTTTCCAGTATCAAATGACAGGAACAGCAGTAGGTAATGTAAAATTAGAAGTTCGCCAAGATGGCGCTTCTACTTGGTCTCAAGTTTGGACTAAAGCTGGAGATTTGGGCGCAGCATGGATTTCAGAAACAGTAAATCTAGCGGCTTATGCGGGTAATACAATTCAGTTACGTTTTGTTGCGACCTCTGGAACATCTTGGTCTGGGGATATTGCAATTGACGATTTCGGTTTGGATGGAACGGTTGCTGCCGATACGCAAGCACCAACTAATCCAACGAGCTTAACGGCTAGTGGAGCAACAGATACTACGGTGGAACTTTCGTGGAATGCGTCTACAGATAATGTAGGGGTAACTGGATATGATGTATATCAAGGAGCGACTAATCTTGGATCAGTTGCAGGAACTACTGCACAGATTACAGGACTTACCGCCGCAACTGCCTATACTTTTAGAGTACGAGCAAAAGATGCAGCTGGAAATATTTCAGGCTATAGTAATACAGCAAGTGCAACAACAACTGGAGGAGGAACTCCTGGAGGATGTACTGGTGGCGTTACAGCTTTCCCATATGCTGAAAGTTTTGAAGCGAGCTTAGGTCTTTGGTCTCAAGCGGCTGGTGATGATTTAAACTGGACGCGTGATTCAGGAGGAACACCTTCTTCAGGAACAGGACCAACAACAGGATCAGATGGGTCTTTCTACCTATTTGTTGAAGCTTCAGGAAATGGTACAGGTTACCCTAGCAAGCGTGCAATCTTAAACTCGCCTTGTTTTGATCTATCTGCAGAAACCGAAGCTACTTTCACCTTTAACTACCATGCAAATGGAACAGGTACAATGGGAAGCATAGCATTAGAAGCAAGTAGTGATGATGGAGCGAGTTGGACATCTGTATGGAGTCAATCTGCTCATCAAGGAACAGCATGGCAAACACAAAGTGTTGATCTCGCTGCATATCTAGGTGGAAGTGTTCAATTGCGTTTCAACCGTCTTACTGGAACAACATGGCAGTCTGATGTAGCTATCGATAATACACGTTTAACTGCTGGTAGCGGTGGTGGTCAAGTACCGCCAACAGGTTACTGTGCGTCTAACGGTAATAATACGAATGATGAATATATTCAACGTGTGCAAATAGGAAGCATTAATAATGTAACTGGTGCATCTGCTGGTGGATACGGAGACTTTACAAGCTTGTCTACAAATTCAAGTGCAAGTAATAGTATCACAATTACTCCGGCTTGGACAGGAACTGTGTACAGCGAAGGATATGCAGTCTTTGTAGATTGGAATAGAGATGGTGACTTTACAGACGCTGGAGAAACAGTATACACTAGAGCGGCGACGACAGCGACTTCAGTAACAGGTACTTTTAGTACGCCTGCTGGTGCTTCTGCTGGGCCAACGCGCATGCGTGTTTCTATGAAGTACAACGGGATTCCTACAGCTTGTGAAAGCTTTTCTTATGGAGAAGTAGAAGACTATATTGTAAATATTGGCAGTACTACTGCTACATTTACAGGAGCGTCTACTACAATTACTGCTGAGAGTATTGAGGCCGATTTTGATTTCTCTATCTACCCTAATCCGGTGACGAGAGGCCAACTCAATGTGAATGTAATTGGAGCAGATGCTCAGAAGTTCACAATCTATAATTTACTAGGACAAGTAGTAAGAGCAGGAGCATTTAATAGCACCTTAGACGTCTCTACTTTAGATTCTGGCGTATATATGATAGAAATTCAAGTAGAAAACGCTACGATGAGTAAGCGTTTTATTAAACAATAGGTTTTTAACACTAACCATTATTGTGAACAAAGCCCGGTATCGAAAGATGCCGGGTTTTTTATGTTTAAAGAATATAATATCCATACAATAAAAGGGTGTTTACCCCCTTTTTCACAACAAATATCAATAATTGTTGCCACTAATGCGGTGTAAGTCATAATATTATGTTAATTTGAAGACTCTCAAAAATTAATTAACCAAACTCAAAATTATGAAGATTAAGAACGTTTACAAACTCGCGCACTAGTGTGCGTTTTTCTAGTATTTGGTACGTTTTCGGCAATGGCCCAACAAGTACCAGAAAAGGATGATGCTATTCGAACATCTCCGGGACTTATAAAGGTGGATCCATCTTTAGGACAGTCTCTTTCAAATTCGAAAACAGTCATCCAGCAAAATTTAAAACTTGCACCCAACAATGATTTTAAACTTGAAACACAGGAGGTAGACCAATTAGGATTTACACATCAGAGGTTTCAACAAACTTATAAATGAGTTCCCGTAGCCTTTGCTATGCCAACAGTGCATGCAAAAGATGGGAAGGTTGCCACGATTAGTGGTGAGTTTTATGATATAAAGGAGATGTCGGTAGAGCCGCAGTTGAATGCGAGTTCCGCTTTCGCGAAAGCTATCGCCCACACTTCAGCTTCTTCCTACTTATGGGAAGATGTGGATGCCTCAAGAGAACTAGGCTATGAAAAGCCAAGTGGAGAATTATTATTACTCCCACTTTTTGAAGGTGATAAGGTAACGGTTAAGTTGGCTTATAAATTTGAAATATTTACAATTGTACCTTTAGGTGGAGGAGATCTGTACATTGATGCTGTAGATGGTCGTGCTTTGTTTTTTAATAATAGAGTATTACACCTTGACAATTTTGGACATGATGGCCGAGCACTTTCAACAAATACAAATGCCGAGGCTTTAGAAGCTGAAGCTATTGTTGAAACATTTGAGGATTATGTTGCTGGTTCTGCCGCAACTCGTTACAGCGGAACACGAACAATTGAAACAACAGCTGCAGGGAGTAATTTTACTTTAAATGATGCTGGTCGTTCTGTATTTACAAGAAACGCTAACAATTTGGCTCCTTCTGGGAGTTCGCTACCATATATCACCAATTATACAGAGTTTACTGATGGGGATAATAACTGGATAGAATATGACAACCCAGCAAAAGACAATGCGGCCTTAGATGCGCATTGGGGAGCTATGCAAACCTATGATTATTGGCTAAATGTACATAATAGAGATAGTTATGATAATGCAGGAGCACAACTTAGAAGCTATGTTCATGTAGACAATAACTATGATAACGCCTTTTGGTTTTTAAGTGTAATGTCTTACGGAGATGGATCTTCTAATGGTAGTGAGGGTAGTGGATTTTTTGATGCTTTGACATCTTTAGATGTTGCGGCTCACGAAATTGGTCATGCGGTTACCCAGTTTACTGCAAACCTTGCCTACCAAAGAGAATCTGGAGCGCTTAACGAGGGATATTCAGATATTTGGGGAGCGGCCGTTGAACATTTTGCAAAAGGGAATGGAATTGATTCCGCTCCAAGCGCTGAAATTTGGTTAATTGGCGACGAAATAGATCGTCGATTAGGCTCAGCAGCGCTACGTTCAATGAGTGATCCAAAGTCTTTAGGTCAACCTGATACGTATGGAGGATCCTTTTGGATTAACCCAAGTTGTGGTACTCCTACACAATCCAATGACTATTGTGGGGTTCACACAAATTCTGGGGTTTTAAATCACATGTTCTACTTATCAGTAGCTGGTGGTTCTGGAACAAATGACGTTGGGGATGTTTATAACGTAGCTGGAATCGGAATGGACAAGTCTGCTAAAATTGCCTATAGAGCAATCAATAATTATTTGTCTGCAAATTCAACTTTCGATCAGGCAAGAACAGCTTTTATTCAATCGGCGATTGATCTTTATGGTGCCGCTGGACCTGAAGAAATTGCTGTAACAGATGCAATGTATGCAGTAAATGTTGGTGCTGCTTATGGTGGCGGAGGTGGTACTTCTTATTGTACTTCTGCGAGTACTAATGTAAATGACGAATATATAGGTCGTGTACAAGTAGGAACAATAGACAATACCTCTGGAGCTCAATTTTATACTGATTTTACATCAGTATCTACAAGCTTGTCAGAAGGTTCAACCTATACAGTAACTGTAACTCCAGTGTGGACAGGAACCATCTACAACGAAGGTTATGCTGTTTGGATAGATTATAATAATGACAATGACTTTAGTGATGCTGGAGAGCTTGTTTGGTCTCAGGCGGCTACAACAGCAACACCAGTGAGTGGATCTTTTACAGTGCCTACAGGAACATCTGCAACTTCAACACGTATGCGTGTTTCGATGAAGTATAATGGTATACCAACAGCCTGTGAAACCTTTACATATGGGGAGGTTGAAGATTATACCGTTGATCTTACTACGGGAACAGTAGACACTCAGGCTCCAACAACTCCAACCAATGTTGCTGCTTCTAACATTCAAGCAACGTCTGCTACCATTTCATGGACAGCGTCTACTGATGATGTAGGAGTGACGGGTTATGAGGTTTTTAGAAATGGTGTAAGCCAAGGAACAACTGCTGGAACATCATTCAATGCAACAGGATTAAGCCCTGCAACATCATATACATATACTGTCAGCGCCTTTGATGCTGCAGGAAATACCTCTAGTTTAGGAAGTGTAACTTTCAGCACTTTGTCGGGAGCAGATACAACACCTCCATCGACGCCTACAAATGTGACTGCCTCTAGTATTCAAACGACTACTGCCACCATTTCATGGACAGCGTCTACCGATGATGTTGGAGTAACGGGTTATGAAGTGTTTGAAGATGGTGTTAGCCAAGGAACAACTGCTGGAACATCATTCAATGCGACAGGATTGAGTCCTGGAACGACATATACATATGCCGTAAGCGCCTTTGATGCCGCGGGTAATAATTCTGGATTAGGAAGTACAAGCTTTACGACTCAAACAGCTGCAGATACACAAGCTCCAACGGTACCAACTAATCTTAGTGTTGTCGCTGTAGGGAATACGACTGTTGATCTTTCGTGGACAGCCTCTTCAGATAATGTTGGTGTAACTGGGTATGATGTTTATGAAGGTGCAAATCTTGCAGGAACAACAACTAGTGCTTCTTTCCAAGTAACTGGATTGACCGCAAGTACAACTTATTCCTTTACAGTAAGAGCAAGAGATGCAGCTGGTAATGTTTCGGCAGCAAGTGCTGCTGTGTCGGCTACAACTACTGGCGGCGGTGGCGGAAGCCCTGTTGTACTGCATCAAGGATACTTTGAGTCTGGCTGGGATGGCTGGGCAGATGGCGGGTCTGATTCTTTCAGATACAACGGATCACGTTCTTTTGAAGGGTCTTACTCTATTAGACTTCGTGATAATACCAATTCATCCACCATGACCTTATCAAATGTTAATTTGAGTGGCTATTCTAATGTGGAAGTAGATTTCTATTTCTATCCAAATAGCATGGAGAACGGAGAAGATTTCTGGTTACAATATAATAGTGGATCTGGATGGGTAACCGTTGCGAGTTATGCAAGAGGTACCGACTTTAATAATGACACATTCTATAACGCTACAGTTATTTTAGACAGTGGATCATTTAGTTTCCCATCTAATGCGCAATTCCGTTTTAGAAATGATGCAAGTTCAAATGCAGATAGAATTTATATTGACGCAGTGACAATTACAGCAAACGCACCAGCAACCTTAACAGGTGATGGTATTGTTGCTATGAATTCGCCACAAGGATTCAATGATTTGAGTGTTGATGAATCTGAGTTTGAAGGAGATATTCGACTTTATCCAAACCCAACCAATGGGCTTTTAAATATCGAAATGGTAGATTCAAATGCAGCGATGACATATCGCATTGTTAATCTATTAGGACAACAAGTGAAGCAAGGAACACTTACACAAACGATTGATGTGAGTAACCTTCAAGCGGGTATGTACATTCTTGAAATCAATGATGGAGAAGACCTCATCAATGAACGTTTTGTTAAGCAATAAGTACAATAAAGTGTAAATTTTTAAACCCCGATCTTTTTGAGATCGGGGTTTTTATTTGACAGTAATCATAAGTAGCAAATGTTTGCTATACTGATATTACTTCATGTTCTTCTAGAAGTTCTTCGTTACGCAGTCGAAGTAAAATTTGAGCCACAGCAACCGTGTCTTTCTCACAGTATACTACAATACGATCGATATCTTTTTCTACATAAAAGACATCTCGTACTTGGCTTCCATCTATGTCGTCTTTGGGAGATGGAATACCTAGAATATTGGTTAATAATTTGAGCGAAGTATAATGTTTATAATCGCCAAATTTCCACAAGTCAAGCGTATCAATATGCGGAATTTCCCATGGCTTCTTTCCAAAAAGATTGAGTTTAGGTGGTAGAGTTATCCCATTGATGATCATTCGGCGAGCGATATATGGAAAGTCAAATTCTTTTCCATTATGAGCACAGAGCAAATGGTTTCTGTGGTTAAAATGTAGTTCGAGCAAATTCTTAAACTCTTGAAGCAGTTCTTTTTCTCCTCCAAAAAAGGAAGTGGTTCTGAACTGTCGCCCATCGCCTGTCATCTTAAAATACCCTACAGAAATAGAGACAATTTTTCCAAACTCGGCCCATATGCCCGCCCGTTCATAATAGTCCTCTGGAGTAAAATCGTCCTTGCGCAGGTATCTTGTTTTGTCGGCCCAAAGATATTGTTGGGTTTCGTCTAGATCGTTAAAATTTTCGTGCAATGGCACGGTTTCGATGTCTAAGAAAAGAATGTTTTCTAGGTGCAGTCTTTCAATCATTGTTTTTTGTTAAGCAGGGCTCGTGCACGCGAACTCTCTAGTTCGTAGGTGTTATTATTTTTAGTAAAATTGAGTTCATCAAAGTATATCTTGATTTTAATACTGTCGTTTTCGCCTTGAATCATCATTTCTTCAGGAGGGATATTATACGTAGCTCTATCATCACGCTGAAATAAACTTTTACGCAAAGATGTGAGCGCTATACGTAGGACCGTTTGTTGGTTTTTTGAAATGATAACTTCCTCACTTTCTACATTGATAGAAAATCGATACCCTTGAAGAATATGAGAGTATTCTAGATTGGATGCGTCTTCGTTTAAATACATAGTATTCATCCATGAATATCCTTCTATATCAATAGGTTCAGTTGCATCTATATTGAAATTTTTATAAATATAATTCAATAGATTTGACAAATAGGTAATTCCCTCCTTCTTAAGCATTTCGTCGCCTATACTCCATGAAGAGGCATTCGGAAATTCAATCTTAGGGTTGTAACCTAAAAGGTCTTCAGTAGTATGTAATAGATCTCTTTCGTTGAGGTATTTTGCGATAGATACAAAGCGATCGGCTTGTGCTCTAGAGATTGTTAAAGTGTCTGCGCTAGCCTGTCCAGTAGGCAATTTCGCGAAAGCGATATACACCTCCTTAAACTGTTTCTTTTGACTCCATGCGGATACCGAAAAGGCTCCCCAAAACCCAAAAGAACCAAGAAGGGCGAGACCTGTTAAAGCCATAGGCAAAAACCTTAATTGCTGTTTTCTGCTAAAAATAAGATAGAGCATAGCACCAGTAATGAAGGAGGCTAGCAAAATTAAAAAGTAGCGAGCTTCAGTGATGCCGTAATCTGCAACACGTTTGTAAATCGCTACATAAAGCAATATAAGCAAGGGTAGAAAAAGCCAATAAAACAATGGTTGAAACCGTCTAATTATCCGAGATTCATGCGTAATTCTTATAGGGTGTATAATTAACTGTATCACTAAGATAAGCCCGGCAAGTGCAGTGATGAGGTAACTTACCCAACCTTTAGGCAACTCCCAATTGATAACAATTTTGAGCGCGTATGCATATAAAATAAGGATGTATAAACTCGCCAAAGGAATCAGAATAAACTTTACAAATACCTCTGTTGCCTTATTAAAAGACATATGAATCGAATGCTGAATCTCCTTCGGAAAATCAGATAGATATACCCAAGTATTTACAATCCCCAAACAAACCACAAATAGCTGTCCATAGCGCTTGCCATCGATGTCTACATTAAAAAGATATTGAATGGCCAAAAGTGCCAATGAAAGTCCTAGATATACCACTCCAGAGAATAGGATACTTCGGCCAATAGCAATGATCATATTGCTCAGATAATTCCAATAGGCTTTAGGATGCCAAGTGGTGAGAAAAGGAGCAAAAAATAAACTCAAATGTCCAGCAAAAAAGAATAAGCCCCAACGGATATATGGTGTTGGGCCATTGCTTGAGCGGTCGTTGGGCGGGAGGAGAAAATAAACGCCTATAACAGCTAAAACCACGATTATTTTTATCCACCAGAGCTGCTGGGCCTTTTTAAATTGCTCAATATAAAATTGAGCTCCAATGAGCCAACTAATACCCAAGATCATTACGAGCAATAACCTATTGTTTTCTTCAAAGAGGTAGTCTATGTTCTTGTCAATAAGAACCACCACTATGGTCGTGCTTACTATTGCCCATATCAAGGTGAGCGGAAATCGCTTGAAAGCTTCAGTTGCTTTGTCAATAAATTCAGATAAAGAGAGTAACTTCATTCGGTATTGGTGAATTGTAGAAGAAAGTTACGAATAAAAAGACTATGCTATTGTTTAACCTTTAAGATAAGATTAACCGCTTGTTCTAAGAGTTCATCTCTACCCTCTTTGATACCTTTGATGGTTGGTTTTACTTCCATGTCAGGTACAATGCCCACACGCTGGGTCGGGGTGCCATCGGGATAAAATACTCCTATACCTGAAATCATCGTTCGCATCCCTCCAGGTAAATTAATCATAGAGACATTACCATCGGCTCCTGCAGTGGTACTTCCAATAACGGTAGTATTAGGCGCTGCTTTAAATGCCATGGCAGTATACTCAGCTTGACTTTGACTCAGCTCATTTGTAAGCACAATCACCTTGCCTTTAAAAGTAGGTTCAGCACCCTTACCCGTTGCTATTGTTTGACCCATATGAAAAGCCCCCGGATTGTTTAAATCAACAGTGGTAAATTTTACGAAATCAGAATTTCGTGGAGCGATAAATTGCCCCAATGCAAAGGGCATAAATGCCGATGGGTAATTCCGAATGTCAATAATAATTCCGGAGCAATTGATAAAAGCTTTTTCAATTTTTGCAGGATCATCTCGTTTAATGGTGGCTAGAGAAATGTAGCCAATATTTCCCGGAAGCATTTTAAAACTAGGTGCCTCCTTATCTGTTTTATACCAGCGATAATAATTGAGATCTTTTCTATCAAATAAAGGAATCGTTTTTTCAAGAGTTTGCCCATCTCTTTCAATGGTCAGCTTTAATGCTTCTTCTGTGGAGCGTAGTATACTACCTGAGATATCTCTAAATCGAGCAGCGTCGTTTGAGGCTGGGTAAAAAGGGATACTTCGCTTTACAATAGCTGCTGTGGACTCTCCATTTATGGCAATAATGGCATCGCCAACTTCTAAGCCAAGCTCTTTTTGCATTTCTGGATTATAATAGTCTAATACCAATAATCGGTCTTCAATGAATGCCACATGAACCGGCGGATAATTTGAGCCTAACTTTTCCTGCCACTTGTCGTTACCTCCCCATAAGTTAGCATGTGTATCTTTTACATCACCTATGAGTTTTATGTTGGCAATTTCATAAGCAAGTTCGTCTTCGGCATTAATAAATTCTGGAATATATTCTTCCAAAACAGTTGCCCAATCCTTGTCGGTAATATCTTTATACGGAAAGTAATATTGAATCATATTCCAATAACGGAATAAGCCTAAAAGGCGAAAACCAGCATCCGGATAGGGCATATCGGCATAGGCGTTTTCATTCTTAAATTCTGGATTTCCTACCATGGGAATATTTCCTACATAGTAGTGTTCGCCTTGTGTTCTATTATCGTATACTTCCTTGAGTTTTTGCTGAAGTTTTTCTGATAAACCGCTATTTGAGATCCATCGATGATCTGGTTTGATAATCGCCTCAGCTGTTGTTTTTTTGCAGGTATCGCATTTTGCTATATCTCCATAACTTTCGATCCATTGGAATATAGCAGCATCTCTTTGGGCGTCAGCTTTCGCGAAAGCGATCCCATTAATAACACGAAACAACTCATAATCCCAATTCAGTTCGCCTTTAGATACTGCAGGATGATGGTATTTTAAGTAGCCCCAAACACGTCCTAATACAGCGAGGTTTTCCAGATGTTGTGATGTAGGAGATTCTATTGAAAAGTTAGATCCAGCATCAAATTCAGTGTCCTTTTGTGCTGGACTAAGAGCTTTGGGTCCCGCATCTAATAAAGGTTTGCCATCTACAGTAACTTCAATATCATCTAGCCACATTGTACCCTTGCCAGCGATAAGAGCACCAAAGACTATTGTTTTTGCTTGGGCGGGTTTAAGGTCGAGTTCGATTTCGTATTTCTTCCAATCGGTGGTACCTGTTATTTGCCGATTTCCCATATTGTCAAAGCCCACATTAGGATCAATACGCATCCATAATCCAGCGTATCCATCTGTGACGTCTTCAGTTTTGATGTAGCCAGTCATCTTAATTTTTTTTCCACCGAAGTCGGCTGGAATTGAATATGAAAAAGGCTGAAAATCTTTACTGTCGGGCTTACTTTGAATGCTTACCGAAGCCTTACCGCTGTGATATAGTTTATTGTCTATAGACACATTATAATTTGCATCCCCATAGCCATACCATTTTGAAGTCAAAGGTTCGTTTTCTTCAAAGCCAAAAGTGGAAACTTTGTCTTGACCAAAAACAGAAATAGAAGTGCAGAATATAAGAAGAGCGGCTAATTTTTTCATAGAGATTTTAATTGCTTGGTCTCTCAAAAAAAGGGAAAAGACAGTTCTTTTGTTCACAACAATCTGTTAAATAAAGAATCTTAAGATTTTGAGTTTAGCATCGTATAGGTCTGATCTATATAATCATAGAAATCTTGAGTAAAGGGGTTTCCACTCGTAAAACTACCGCGTTGATGTCCTAATCGTACAATAATAAGATCATCCTCAGGAATGGTTATTACGTATTGTCCTAGGATGCCTCGCATCACAAATATGTCTTTGTTTTTATAATCGCTTAACCAAAATCCATAGCCGTATTCTGAATCATTTTCAAAACGCGGACGAATACTTTGAGCTACGAAGCTTGAATCTAATAGCTGAGTGCCATTCCACATCCCATAGTCTTTATAGAGCTTTCCAAAACGCGCAAAATCACGGGCATTGCTCGCGATACAGCAATAGGTTTTTACGAGTTGGTTTTTCTTATCATCTACTTGCCACAGTGCAGGTTGTTCCATCCCTAAAGGTTTCCAGAAACTCTCAGAAAGATAGGTTGCCAATTTCTTTTGAGTTGCTTTTTCAATGACCATTCCTAGCAATTGTGTATTACCACTGAGATACTTGAACTGCCTCCCTGGTTTTTCGACAACTTTTTGATTGAGGATGGTTTCAGAGAGATCATCATCATAATATGCACGCGCGGTTACACTAAAGGGGCTCGTATAACTCTCCTGCCAGTCGAGACCAGAAGCCATAGAAGAAAGGTCTCCCACGGTGGTTTTCGCGGAAGCGTATTGCGGAAAGAAGTCACCTATTGGTTGGTCTAAATTTTTGATGTATCCCTCTTTAATGGCCTTTCCCAAAAGGGCAGAGGTAATGCTTTTAGCCATAGAAAAAGAATTGGTTTCAGAATCAGGACCATAGTTTTCTGCATACTTTTCATACCACAAACTATCGTTTTTAATAATTAGGAAGGCTACGGTACCCAGGGCATCGTTGATAGTGTTGAGGTTTTCGGTTGCTGAGGCGCTATTGTACTCATTATGTTCAGGCCAAGGTTGAGCAGTATCATTCTCTATGGAGGCATTTACAAAATGTGGATAATCATCAATATATGCTGTAGTATGCCCTGTCATATAAACAACACGAACACCTTTTAAGATATACTCATAATCTGTGATGTATAAGGAAATAACTATGATGGCGATAAGCCCAATGAGTCCTTTTAAAAATCCTTTGATGTATTTCATGAATGAGTGTTATTTAAAATAAGGAGCCTTGAGTGACAGGACTTTCGTGTTCTAAAAGCCATTTTTTGCGAGAAAGTCCGCCTGCATATCCCGTGAGTGAACCGTCGCTACCTATAACACGATGACATGGAATAATGATCGAAATTGGATTTTTGCCATTGGCAGAGGCGGCTGCTCTAATAACTTTTGGGTCTCCTAATTTTTTAGCCATGGAGAGATAGGAGGTTGTTTTTCCAAAAGATATTGTTTGTAATTTCTGCCATACATTTTTCTGAAAATCAGTACCTTGTGGATTGAGCTGTAAAGCAAAAGAGGTTCTTTCATTTCTAAAATATTCTTGTAATTGCCTACAGGCATCTGCGAGATTCTCAGGAATGACCGTTGTTTCAGGAATATTTTCATCGATAAATGAAACGGCACTAAGGCCTTGTTCATCTCCCTCTAATTTTAAAGTCCCTATAGGGCAGTGTATCCATGCGGTATCCATATTTAAAGGTATTTATTTTTATATAAAAGAGCATCGTTTTTAGTTCCTTTTTGACCTTTAATAATTAACCGCTTAATAAGTAGATGTGTGAAAGCATGTAATTTAAATCCTATATTAATGACGAGAATCTTCTTAGTCTCATTTATTCTCTGTGCAACTTCCTCATTGAATGCACAAGATAGTAGCGCAACTGATGATAGTTTAGGATACTATAGAGATTTAGCTCGGGAGAACCTGAATCAGCTTAATATCACAGCGGCTATTGAACTTAGTGGTACGCTTATATCCATGGCAACTACTCAAAAAAATGATTATTTTATTTTTGAAGGTTATGACATTCTTGGTACCGTTTATTCAAATATTAAGGACACTTTACAGGCTAGATTGAGTTATGAGAAAGGCTTGGAGGTGGCACTTCGAAGCGAACAGGATGATTTGCTTTCATGGGCCTATTTGAACTTAGGAAATGTAGAATCTGATCAGAAAGTTAATTACCAAAAAGGCATAGATTATTATGAAAAAAGTATTGAAATCAATGAGCGTATAAATAGACAACAAAATAATATTATTCCTTTTATGAACATAGGGTGGACCTATCTTGACGAGGAACAAGTAGATGAAGCCTGGCCTTATTTATTAAAAGCTAGAAATCTCTCAGTGCTTGATTCAATTGAAAATAGAAATGTAGCAAATATCAAGACCTTACTTGGAAGGTATCATTTAAAGAAGAAGAATTACATACTCGCTGAAGAACAACTAAGCGAAGCGGCCCGAATGGCAGATTATGGTGATTGGATTATCCAAGGGAGTGAGGCATACCGTTATTATGCTCAACTTGCAGAGGCTCAGAATGATTTTAAAAGCGCCTATAAATACCTTCAAAAATTTAAAGAATATGATGAGCGACAGTATGAATCTGATAAACTCAGTGAAATTCAAGCGGCAAGTGCAAAATTTAATGTAGAACAGGCCAAAAGAGAGGTCGAGATTGCCAAAAATGAACAAATTATTAGCGATAAACTGGGCAATACCTCAAGAAGGCTGAATTTAATATTTATCCTTTCTTCCGTTGTGCTTCTCACGGCATTGATCGCTTTGTTTTTTGCCTTTAAATCACGTAGAAAATATATAAAACGCTTGCGCGAAAGAAACGAGCAACTCGAGGCAGCAAAGGAAAAAGCCGAGCAACTATCGAAATTAAAAACACAATTTTTTTCTACAGTAAGTCATGAATTGAGAACGCCTCTATATGGTGTTATTGGCATTGCTTCAATTCTCTTGGAAGAAAAAGCCATTAAAACCCATCAAGAAGATCTACAGTCATTGAAATTTTCTGCCGATTACTTACTGGCTTTAATCAATGATGTGCTTCTTATTAATAAAATGGATGCAAATGGAGTAAAGCTAGAACATACTCCATTTCGTCTTACAACACTCATTAAAAGTATCACACGTTCCTTTGAGTTTAGCCTTGAGCAAAATAAGAATACCATTCATCTATTGATAGATAAAGAAGTCCCCAATAATCTTATTGGCGACTCTGTGCGGCTCTCTCAAATTCTTATGAATCTTATAGGAAATGCAATAAAATTCAATGAGAATGGGAATATTTGGGTCCATATTGATTTATTAGAAAAAACTTCTAAAGGTCTTTATCGAACTCAGTTTACAATCAAAGATGATGGAATTGGAATTCCTAAGAGTAAGCAAAAATCTATTTTTGAGGAATTTTCACAGGTTGTAAACCGAAACTATAATTATCAAGGCACCGGACTTGGTTTACCTATTGTAAAAAAGTTATTAGCCTTGTATGGAAGTGAAATAAACCTTCAAAGTCAGATTGGATTGGGATCCACCTTTTCTTTTGCAATCGATCTAGAGGCCAACTCTATGGATGCCATTGAAGTAGAACAGGAAATGGATGCCTTACAAGAGGAGCATAGCATTCACTCCTTAAAAAATGTTCATATTTTGGTGGTGGATGATAATCGGATTAATCAAAAGATCACACAGAAGATTTTAGAGAAACGGCAGTTTAGCTGCAGCCTTGCCAATGATGGAGAGGAAGCGATAGCAGCAGCAAAAGCAAATTCCTATGACCTCATACTTATGGATATTCACATGCCTAAGATTGATGGTATAGAAGCTACTAAACAGATACGAAAATTCAATAAGATTACTCCTATAGTTGCACTTACTGCGGTAGAATTGGACGAGATGCGAGCTACTATAATGGAATCGGGAATGAATGATATTATTCTCAAACCTTATGACGTCTCTCAATTTTTAACTATCATTCTTAAGAATATTAATGCAGCATCACTTCATAAAGGGCCTAACTAACTACCACCCACTATAACTAGGCGGCTTGATGTTATTAAGGTTGAGATATACTATCAATTGCCCGCGGTGGTGGGTGACATGGTCTTGTAGTAAATTTAATATTTGTATTCTTGATTTTGGGCCTGCAAAAAACTTCACTGTCTCCTTAAGGTCTTCATCAGTTGTTTTAGAAACTAATTCGTACACCTTATCAAAGGATGCCTTGAGAGATTCTATAATAGCCGCTTTAGCTTCTGGGAGATCTAAACTTGATGACTTTTTATCAAAAGGGATGTTTGAAAAATAGGTGTTTCCTAACCATTTCATATTACTTTGAATATGTAATAATTGGGAGCCAAAATCCATTTCGCGTTCTGTGGGTTGATACTTAAAGTTTTCTTCAGGCATTGCTTCTACTACCTGAATTAAATACTCTTTTGAATTGTCCCATTTTTCTAAAAAGGCCTCTTTAGGAGTGTTTTGTTGACTGAATACCGTCATCGTAACAAGGCTTAGGAAAATACTTAATTTATGCATCGGTTTTATCATTTTCGTCCAGTAACCCTAATTCTTTAGCACGCTTTTCCCAATTCTTTCGCGCCAAAGTTTGTAAGTCGGCTACGTGGTCACTTTCATCCATTATTTCTAGCCCTAACAAGGTTTCGATGACATCTTCCATAGTAACTAAACCGCTGGTAGTACCATATTCATCAACGACTAAGGCAATATGATTTTTTGTGGAAATTAATTCTTCAAAAAGGTCAGGTATCGCTAAACTAGGATTCGTTATTAAAATGGGTCTTTGGATATCTGCAAGGGTTTTTCCGTGATTACCCAATGCCATTTCGCGGTATACTTCACTTTTGAGAACTATCCCTGTAATGTGATCTACATTATTCTCATAAATAGGGATTCTAGAAAATCGCAATTCTTGATTTTCCTTAAAAAAAGTGGCTATCGTTGTAGCCGAATTTGCCGTTTTCATAACGGTTCGCGGCGTCATAACATCTTTGGTGAGCACCTCTTTAAAGGTCAATAAGTTGTTTAGGATTTTAGATTCGGATTCTTCAAAGACTCCATCATCACTTGCCATTTGAGCCATAGCCGTAAAATCTTCTCGGCTTAATGCGCTTCCGTGATGTCCTTTGCTTCCTACGAGTCTTGTAAATAATTGTAGCAACCATAAAAGCCCTGTATATTTTAATAGCAAGACCATAATACTTAAAGTCTTTGCAGTAAAATTGGCGAGTTGTTTCCAATATGTAGCGCCAATAGTTTTAGGGATAATCTCTGAGGCAACAAGGATCAGAAATGTCATTATTCCCGAAACTAAGCCAACAAAATTAATTCCTAAAAATCCAAAATCTGGATAGAGGTCTCCTGCTAACTTACCCACCATCATCGCCCCGACGGTGTGTGCCAAGGTATTTAGTGTGAGAATAGCAATTAAAGGTTTGTCAACGTCCTTTTTTAGATTTTCTAAAGTTTCAGCGTAGTTCTTACCTTCTGATTTTTTTACATTGAGAAATGTTGGCGAAATACTGAGTAAAACAGCTTCCAAAATGGAACACAAAAAGGAAAAGAATATCGAAATCGTCGCCCAAAAAAGGAGTTGGCCCATGGTTATATATACTGTTTCTGTAAAGGTATGTAAATTATTATGCTTTGGTGCTTTATGCTAGTTGGTTCCCTAATAATGTCTTAGGATAGTAATTTCACAACATCTTTTGCAAAATAACTTGCAATGATATTTGCACCCGCTCTCTTGATAGAGGTCACTTGCTCCATCATAACGGCATCGTGATCTAACCATCCCCTTTGAGCAGCTGCTTTCAACATTGCATATTCTCCGCTAACTTGATATACAGCAATAGGGACCTCTACAGCTTCTCGTATATCTCTAACGATATCTAAATAACAGAGTCCTGGTTTTACCATCACGATATCTGCTCCCTCCTTAATATCCATAAGGGTTTCCTTAATCGCTTCGCCTCTATTTGCATAGTCCATTTGATAGCTCTTCTTATCCTTAGGAACATTTTTTGCATCTACTGGCGCACTGTCCAAGGCATCTCGGAAAGGTCCATAAAAGGCTGAGGCATATTTAGCACTATAACTCATAATTCCCGTATTATGAAAACCTTCGTCTTCCAGCAAGGTGCGCATTTCAAAAATGCGGCCGTCCATCATATCGCTAGGAGCTACTACATCTGCGCCGGCTTGAGCATGAGATAAGGACATTTCGGCAAGAATAGCGTTGGTGTCATCATTTACAATTTCACCATGACCCACAATCCCATCATGTCCAAAACTAGAATATGGATCTAAGGCTACGTCTGTCATTACAACCATTTCAGGCACTGCATCTTTTACCGTTTTTATCGCACGCTGCATAAGACCATTTGGATTGAGAGCTTCTGTACCTGCATTATCTTTTAAGGCATCAGGCACTTTGACAAAGAGTAACACAGATTTAAGCCCCATCGCCCACAAGTCTTTGACTTCTTTTTGAATCAAGTCTAAACTAAAGCGATAATAATTGGGCATTGAATCAATTTCTTCTTTGATTCCTTTTCCTTCAACAATAAATAAAGGAACTAAGAAATCACTCGGGGAAATAATAGTTTCACGCACTAGACTTCTAATGCTTTCTGAGGTTCTTAAACGTCTATTTCTACGCAGTTGATACATGATTTTAAGCTTTTGAAGTGTCTAAATTCCTAATGAATTTTTCAACATTAATATGTACATCATCTTCTCCTTGTTGATCAAAAGGGTTTTCGAGATGGGATTGAATATTGTCTAAAGCGACTAAAATAACACTGAAGAGTATGGGCATTGCAAATTGTAATCCGTAATTAAAATTGGTTGCATTTTCTGCAAAATGGGGGCCATAAAGAATAGGTAAAATCACTATGAAAATGTCACTATAGGTTCGCAAAGTTCTCGGAGTACGATATTGATAAATGTGTTTAATGCGTTCAAAGGAAATCATCATTTTACTCAAAAACTGATTGGAGCGAGAAGCTTCGCCTGAAGGCAAACCATGACTCCTTAAGCTTTGAATAAAAAGGGAGAGCTGGTCAAAACTCTTATATACTTCCTGCTCGTGAATTTCTAATTCGGCGATAGGTTGCGAAAATAGATCACGACAGGAGACTAGCAATTCGCCCAAATGAACTTTTAATGTTTCTTTTAAGTCGTCTGGAGCATTTTCCATCCAATGAGAGGCCGCAAAATACAAAGCGCGTCCATGCGCTTTAATAGAACCGTATTCGTCTAAGGCTACTTCCCTTCTCTTATAAGCTCCTCCTATAGAAAACACTATTGGAAAAACAATAGCAGTACTTATTAGGGTCATTGGAAAATCTGCCTTTATATGAAAGTGAAGGCAAAAAGCAGTAGAGGCGATGGAAAGTGCCGTAATGACAAAGGTTTTCCAATTGATAATTAAAAAAGCACGTTTAAGGAGTAGTAACATTATATCAAATTACACCCAATTTACGGGTTGTTTTAAAATGGTGAGGAGTCGTTCTTCTTCACTTCCAGGACTAGGATGATGGTCATATACCCATTGTACTTTGGGGGGTAGACTCATCAAAATACTTTCAATACGGCCATTAGTTTTAAGCCCAAAAAGAGTGCCCTTATCATGTACGAGATTGAATTCTACATAGCGACCTCTTCGTATTTCTTGCCAATCTTTTTGCGCTTTCGCGAAAGCGAGATCTTTGCGCTTCTCAACTATAGGCACATAAGCTTCCAAGAAGCTATCTCCCACTTCAGTGACAAAATTGTACCAGTCTTTCATGCTACGATCTTCTGTGGCTTTAAGATAGTCAAAAAAGAGTCCGCCTATACCTCGACCTTCATTGCGATGGGCGTTGTAAAAGTATTCGTCACAACGGGCCTTATATTTTGGATAGAAGGATGCGTCATGCGCATCACAACTCGTTTTACACACCTGATGAAAATGCGTGGCATCTTCGTCAAATAGGTAATATGGTGTTAAGTCTTGCCCTCCACCAAACCACTGATCTACAATCTCTCCTTCTTGATTGTACATTTCAAAATAACGCCAGTTGGCATGCACTGTTGGTACCATTGGATTCACCGGATGTAATACCAAACTCAAGCCACAAGCAAAGAAATTTGCATCTTTTACTCCGAAGTATTGCTGCATGGTTTCAGGAAGTTTCCCGTGAACTTGAGAGATGTTGACACCCCCTTTTTCAAAGACTTTGCCATTTTCAATAACTCGAGTACGGCCACCTCCACCTTCTGGGCGTTTCCAGAGGTCTTCTTGAAACTTAGCAGTACCGTCAATTCCTTCTAAACGCGTGGTAATAGTATCTTGAAGTGCGTGGATATAGCTTACAAATTGATCTTTCATAGTTTTGAAATCGCAGGTTTCTTTTCAATTAAATCAATGGTTTGTACGGTAGCAGCCGTTACAGATAATGGGAGCACAAGTATAACTCCAACAAATGGAATTAGTAAAAAGAGCATAAAAACAATACCGTTGCCAATTGCTTGCCCTCTGTTTTTCTGAACAAAGTTGACACTTTCGCCATATTTATAATGACGTTCTAAAGTATAATCCATGTTTCCAAAGCCAGCATAATAAGCTTGTACTAGGAAGAGGAGTAGGGTAGAAATAATTCCTATAACTGGAATCAACCCTAGGATGAGAATAGGAATAGTAAGTAGTAATTCCATTCCTAAATTTCGAAAGTTAATGCGTATACCCCTCCATAATTGAGAAGTAAAGCTAGTATTTCTATGTGTGTGGATTCCTCCTTTAAAATGAGCTTCAATCTTCTCTGAGACCGGACTCATGAAAGGAGCGCTTAAGGCCATTATAATGTGTTTATAAAGTATTAAGCCAATAGCTATAATGAGAATTCCTCCAAAAACTTCGGTAATGGTTCTAAAGGCATCTGCTCCCCATTCCCATGGCCATATTTTTGAAATCCAGCCCCCAATATTGTCTGAAAATCCCCAAGCAGAAAATCCAATAGCAGTCGCAGTGAGGATACTTATTAAAATGGGTACCGCAAAGTATTTCCAAAGTCCTAGTTTGCTAATGAGCCCAAAAGAACTTCCGTAATTTTTAAATCCGTTAAGAATACCTTTAATCATTTCAATCTTCTATATGTACGAGATAACCCGTGTCATTGATTAGTTCTTGTAGTTCAGTGTGCTTTCGCGAAAGCGGGAGCATTTCCAATAGTAAAAGTGTAAATTCTTCTACCGTCTTGTCTTGATGTATGGTGATGAGATCCCTTCCTGCTTTGTTATTGTGAATATCCATTGCTCGCGCCAAAGGACGATTGGGAGAAAAATCTTCATGCCAGTTGGTGATGGTTTTTGCCCAAACCATAGCCTCCTTAAAATCTCTACCCGAAAATACACTTTTTTGTACGATCATCATATTCCAAAGGGCATGACGAAAGGCATTTGCTGGCCCGTTTCGGTGATGTGCTTTTCCGAAATGGGTGTCACAAATTGCAACACATTTTCGAGTAGCTTGAAGGGTAGGAATCACAAAAAGCGGGTGTCGAAGGCTCAGAAGAAACAAACTCCAAAGCTTTCTAAAATCCATCGATCGTAGGATGGATCTTATTTTCACGAGGCTTTATATTCTTTTACTGCCTCAATAAAAGCACCTGCATTTTCAATAGGGATATTTGGTAAAATACCATGTCCCAAATTAACGATGTACCGATCTTTCCCAAAAGCATCAATCATTTCATGAACCATTCTTTTTATTTCGCTCGGAGGCGAAAACAAGCGTGTTGGATCAAAATTCCCTTGTAAGGTAATATTCCCTCCTGTTAAGTAGCGTGCATTACGCGCACTACAGGTCCAATCTACACCCAAGGCAGCAGCACCACTTTTGGCCATAGTATCTAATGCAAACCAACATCCTTTTCCAAAAGCGATTACGGGAGCTTCTTCCTTCAAGGCATCAATAATTTGCTGGATATACTGCCATGAAAAAGTCTGATAATCTTCAGGAGAAAGCATGCCTCCCCAACTATCAAAAACTTGCACAGCATTCACACCAGCTTTGACTTTTTCTTTCAGGTAAGCGATGGTAGTGTCTGTAATACGTTGTAGTAGTGTATGAGCAGCAACAGGTTGTGTAAAACAAAACTCCTTAGCCTTATCAAAGTTTTTAGAACCTTGACCTTGCACACAATAACATAAAATCGTCCATGGACTACCTGCAAAACCAATTAATGGAATCTCATCATTTAGTTTTTCCTTAGTCATTTTGATGGCTTCCATCACATAACCTAAGGTTTCGTGAATATCTGGTACAATTACATTATCCAAATCTTTCATCGTTCGAATAGGATTTGGTAACCACGGACCAATATCGGGCTTCATCTCAACGTGGATATTCATCGCCTGTGGAATCACCAATATATCTGAAAACAAAATCGCCGCATCCATTCCATATCTTCTTATGGGCTGTACCGTAATTTCACTTGCGAGCTCAGGTGTTTGACAACGGGTAAAGAAGTCATACTTGGCTTTAATTTCCATAAATTCTGGAAGATATCTACCCGCTTGGCGCATCATCCAAACAGGTGGGCGGTCTACGGTTTCTCCTTTTAGGGCTCTTAAAAATAAATCGTTCTTGATCATAGTATCTCTCTCTGACTGTCTATTGCAGACAGTTGTTATTTAAATATTTTACTGCCTTGGCAATGGTGCTTTCAATAGTAGTTGCATTAGATACAATTACTGTATCTGTGTGTTTTCTTGCTTCTTTGGCTGTGGTTTCTCCTATGCAAAAGGCGGTAGGAACTGGATTCGCTTTCGCGAAAGCAGAAACCCCAAGCGGACTGAAAAAAAGAACTCCGTCAAAGGTCTGTTTAAAGGCTTGGATCTGTTCATGAGTTTCATAAACTATGATTTCGTTACACTGGATGCCTGCTTCTTTTAATAAAGAAGGCAATTCGTCGCGACGGTGATTGCCACAGAAATAGGAAAATGCCTCGTTTTGATGGTTTTTTATGATAAAATACGCCAATTCTGCTCCGTTTTGCGCAATATGGGCCACATTTAGGCCATTTTCTGATAATAGCCTAGCTGTTTTTTTACCTACGCAATAGAAGGTAGTTTTACTGGCCCCTTGCGGCATTTGTGCTAAAAATGCACGGGCTCCATTTTGACTTGTGATGATAGAATTCGTTGTTGTTTCAGGTATTTCTAAATCGAGATATGTTATTTGAAGGGCGTCATAATCTAGAAAACTAAACTCGGCATTGAGTAATAATTCTCTCTGATTCTGAAGGAGTTTTTTGGTAGAAAGCACTCTCATCCAGATATTATTTTTGGGTTTGCTGCTTGATTTGTTTCATCAAAGCACGACCTCCCTGATCTAAAATTTCAAGGGCACAATCGGTACCGAAACCAAGTGCGTTATGTTTTGAAACTAATTCTGTCACTTCAAGTTTGGTTTGCCCATCCAATGAAAATAAGACTCCGCTAAAATGAATAACATCGTCTTCCATTGTGGCAAGTGCCCCAATAGGAGCGGTACATCCTCCCTCTAAGGTTCGCAAAAATTCACGTTCGATATGTGTGCAAAGCGCTGTAGGTTCATGATTTAATTGTGCGCAGGCCTCTCTTGAAAAATTATCATCTTCAAGAGCTTCAATCATCATAGCTCCTTGAGCAGGTGCAGGAGTCATCCAATCGAGAGGGCTATAATTTTCTGGTAATACATCAATGCGTTCTAATCCCGCTTTCGCGAAAATAGCGCCGGTCCAATCACTGTCGGCCAACTTTTGCAAACGGGTGTTTACGTTACCTCTAAGATCGGTGGTTTTATGATGCGGATAGCGATGTAACCATTGCGCTTGTCGGCGCAGGCTTCCAGTCGCAATAGTACAGTTTTTAAAATAATCTGGAGCTGTAGGATGTACTAGAATATCTCTTGTATCTGCACGTTCGAGTACAGCAGCTTGTACGATGCCAATAGGAAGAGCGGTAGGTACATCTTTCATGCTATGAACAGCAATATCTACCTTGCCAGAAAGCATAGCGACATCTAAAGTTTTTGTAAAAATCCCGGTGATCCCTAATTCGTATAAAGGCTTGTCAAGAATAAGATCTCCAGTGGATTTTACAGGGACTAACTCTGTTTTGTAGCCCAATGCCTCCAACTTTCCTTGTACCGTAGTGGCTTGCCAAAGTGCTAGTTGGCTGTCCCTTGTTCCAATACGTATGATTTTAGTCATTCGTTTCTTCTTCAAGTTGAAAAATGGAAGATATTACGGCAATACTTTCTTGGGTGCTGCCATTGGCATTGCGCAGGTGATGTGCAAATTGGTTGGTAATTTTTTGAATGATTCTATCGCCAAGTTCGGCGGCTTCTTTCTCTAGAAGTTCTGGAGTTTTTTTCCGCTGGTTGACAATTTCTGCATCTTTTAGACTGTTCAATTTGTGTTTTAGTGCCTGTATGGTCGGTGCGAATTTTCGCGTAAGCAACCAGGCATTGAAATCGGCAGTAATTTCTGCGATTATGGCTTCAGCCTGTGGGATATAACCTTGGCGGCGCTTGAGAGTATCATCTGTCATTTTTGACAACTGATCCAGATGAATAAGGGTGATATTTTCAAGTTCCTTGACGTCATCGGCTACATTTTTTGGAATCGAGAGATCCAAAATAAGCAGGGGTTTCTTTGTGTGAATTAGGCTCTTATTAATTGTAGGCTGTTGTGCTCCCGTCGCTACAACAAGTACATCTGTTTGAGCGATTTCGCTTTGAATATCGGCGTAATCTTTTACGATTAGATTGAATTTGCCAGCGATTTTTTCTGCCTTAGACTTGGTTCGGTTAATAAGAGTGATATGCTCATTTTTAGTATGCTTGATGAGATTTTCACAGGTATTACGTCCAATTTTTCCAGTTCCAAAAAGTAAGATGTTCTTTTCAGAAACATAGGGCACACGAGCCATGATATATTGTACAGCAGCAAAACTCACCGAGGTGGCGCCGCTTGAAATTTCTGTTTCGTTTTTTATGCGTTTACTCGCCTGAATGACAGCATTGACCAATCGTTCCATATAGGGATTGATCATGGAGAGTTTCTTAGATTTTTTAAAACCTAATTTTAACTGTCCAATAATTTCAAAATCTCCAAGAATCTGACTGTCAAGTCCTGTCCCTACTTTAAAAAGATGCGCAATAGCATCATCGTTTTTATGCAAATAGGCGACCTCTAAAAACTCTTCGAGCGTCCCTTGTGTTTGATTACAAAGTAAATTTACCAAGGTCATGGCGCTATCGGCATATCCATATAGCTCTGTACGATTACAGGTAGAGATAACAACTAGACCAGGAAGACCTAGTTTTTTAGCCTCTTCAAGAATCCCTTGCTGAGTAGCTTCATCTACACTAAAATGCCCTCGAATGGACGCATCAGCTTTTTGGTAGCTAAGGCCTATGGCATAAAAAGATGTTGTTTGTGTACTCAAGTAGTTACGATTCTAATGGGCGTGTGCAAAAATATCTCGATAGTATTGGAAAAAATAACGCTAGCGGTACCATTTATATCGGAAGATGCTAGATAACCCTTAAATAAGCATTATTTTTGTATAAACCGCCTGTTAATCATTGTTAAAGAGATGGAGGTCGTCGCTTTAATTAGAATCATTCTAAATAAAAAAACTAATTTATGGAGCCCAGTCTAGAAAAAAATGTCGCTGAAGGTCTATTGAATGAAACACGAATCGAAGCCGGTTTTATTGTGCTTCGTTTTGACAATGAGTTGACTCAGAAACAGCAGGTTGTGCGCGAAATTGATAGTAGTTTTATCCAATTTCATTTCTGCCTGAAGGGGGCGGCCGTGTTCAACTTTAATAATGGCGCCTATCAGTTGCCTATTCGGGAAGAAAATTCTTTGCTTTTATATAATCCTCAGCGGGATTTGCCTATGAATTTGGTGTTAGAGCCTGAAAGTTGGGTGATCACACTACTGATCTCCATTAAGAAATTCCACAGTCTGTTTTCTAGCGAAGCAAACTATATTACTTTTTTAAGTGATGAAAATAAGGATCGTAAATACTATAAGGACGGCAGTATTTCTCCCTCTATGGCCATCGCGCTCAATCAGTTGATGAACTATAACTTACACAACAGTATTAAGGAACTTTATTTTAAAGGGAAAGGCTATGAGCTCTTGAGTTTGTATTTTAATCGTCCTGCCGATGCCGATGTGGAACAATGTCCGTTTTTAGTAGACGAAGATAATGTTCAAAAGATCAAGCGTGCCAAACAAATAATTATTAGTCGGATGCAAGAACCTCCCACTCTTCAAGCGCTGGCCGATGAGATCGGCCTATCGATCAATAAGCTAAAAGAAGGTTTTAAGCAGATTTATGGAGACTCGGTTTTTAGTTTCCTATTTGATTATAAGATGGAAGTTGCGCGCCAACTATTAGAAACCGGGTCACACAATGTAAATGAAGTGGGCTTAAAGGTTGGATATAGCACAGCAAGTCATTTTATAACCGCCTTTAAAAAGAAATTTGGGACTACGCCAAAGAAGTATTTAATGTCCATGGGATAGATTCAATGATTCAATGGGTTAATGGGTTAATGGGTGAATGTTTGAATGATTGAATGATTGAATGAAAAATAAATGGTTTTAAGATTTTAGTACTTTATGAAGAATCTCTTTTATTTAGGGTTGATATTATTTCTTTTTTCCGCTTGCGCGAAAACTAACTCAACTGCAATTGCTGATGTTTTGAAGGTAGAGCAAACACAGATGAAGAAGGTGTTGGTATTTACCAAAACACTTGGGTGGCGACATAAATCCATTGAAACAGGGGTAGCGACCTTTAAAGAATTTGGACGGAAACATATGCTTGTTGTTGAGCATACGGAGGATAGTATCGTGTTTTCCCGAAAGCGATTAGACCAATATGATGCCATTGTATTTTTAAGTACGACAGGAAACGTTTTAGACAAAGCTGGACAAGATGCCTTTGAAAAGTACATCCAAAAAGGAGGGAGTTATTTAGGAGTACATGCCGCTGCAGATACAGAATACGACTGGCCTTGGTATGGAAGGTTAGTTGGCGGCTATTTTGAAAGTCATCCTAATAATCCAAACCTTAGAAAAGCTATGGTTGAGAGAACGGCCAATTCACATAAGAGTGTAGCGCATTATCCCAAATCATTTTCTCGAGAGGATGAATGGTATAATTATAAAAATATCAACCCTGCGGTGACCACAGTTTTGACTTTGGATGAGTTGACTTATGAAGGAGGAACCAACGGGAATTTTCATCCCATAGCTTGGTATCACCTATATGATGGAGGAAAAGCATTTTATACAGGGGGTGGACATACTAAGGAAGCCTTTGCAGAAGAAGGCTTTAGAAGGCATTTGGAAGAAGCTCTACTATGGTGTTTAGAATAGTATCATCAAAAACTCTTATTGTTTTGTGCCAACTTTACCCTTGATACTTCTTACTTTTGTTGAACCAAAAAAGAAAACTAATGAACAAAGGAGTTTTACTCGTTAATCTAGGATCTCCCAAAAGCACCGATCCTAAGGATGTAAAAGAATATTTAGGAGAGTTCTTGATGGACGAGCGTGTTATTGATGTACCCTATGCTGCCAGAGCGATATTGGTAAAAGGCATCATTTTAAACACTCGCCCCAAACAGAGTGCTAAAGCATATAGTAAGATTTGGTGGGACGAGGGGTCTCCATTAATTGTTCTCACCGAACGACTTCAGAAGAAAGTTCAGGAGCGCACAGATTTACCAGTGGAGATTGCAATGCGATATGGGACGCCTTCCATCAAAGAGGGTTTGCAAAAACTACACGATCAAGGTATAGATGAGGTATTCTTAATGCCACTATACCCTCAACATGCAATGGCGACAACAGAAACCATTTTGGTCCTAGCCGAAGAATTGCGCGCCGAGTTTTTTCCTAAGATGAAAATCACCAATGTTCCTGCTTTTTATAATAAAGAAGACTATTCAAAAGTACTTGCCGAAAGTATTGGAGAGCATTTGAAAGAGTTAGATTATGAACACCTCTTGTTTTCATATCACGGGGTTCCAGAGCGTCATATCAGGAAGAGTGATGTGACTAAGTTGCATTGTAAAATAGATGGAAGTTGCTGTAGTGCCGGATCCAAGGCACATGAATTTTGTTATCGTCATCAGTGCTATGAAACGACTCGAAAAGTAGGGCAATATTTGAACTTAGAGCCTGGGACATTTTCAACCTCCTTTCAATCCCGCTTAGGTTTTGACCCTTGGTTACAGCCATATACAGATCGTACCATTGAACGTATGGGAAAAGAAGGCTTTAAGAAAATGGCCATTGTAACGCCTGCTTTTGTATCTGATTGTCTTGAAACCTTGGAAGAAATTGCGATGGAAGGCCAAGAAATTTTTCACGAAGCTGGAGGGGAAGAGTTTACTACTATCCCTTGTTTAAACGATCGAGATGACTGGGCACAAGTGATTGCCAATTGGATCAATGAGTGGGCTATAGTTCATTCAGGGAAGGCGATTGCTTAGGCACTTTCAACGTTAAATAAATTCTAAATTGATGGTAATCTGAGAAAGGGATTGCATCTTGTATTTTCTTAGAAAATTAACTTTGGCAAAAAAGAAATCTACGACTCTTGGCACTGAGCCAATTTCAAAATTACTGGTGAAACAAGCAGTTCCTGCTTCCATTGGGATTCTTGTCATGTCATTAAACATGATAGTGGATACTATTTTTGTAGGCCGATGGATAGGACCGCAGGCAATTGCTGCAATTACGGTCGTAATACCCTTTACTTTTTTTATTGCAGCCATTGGACTTGCTGTTGGCATAGGAGGAAGCTCTGTCTTATCAAGGGCTTTGGGTGCTGGAGAAGACGATAAAGCGCGAAGTATTTTTGGGAATCAGATTACTCTTACCTTTTTGGTTTCTGGTTTTTTGGCTGCTATCGGGTTGATTTTTCAAGATTTCTTTATTGAATTTTTTGGCGCTGCCGAATCTTATAAAGAGATGGCCTTAGTGTATTATAGGATAGTCCTTTATGGTATTGTAATGCTTGCCATGTTTATGATGGGAAACAATGTCATACGAGCAGAAGGGAAACCTAAATTTGCTATGTATGCCATGATCTTGCCTGCTGTAGGTAATATTCTCATGGACTATATCTTAATCAATGTCTTAGATTATGGTATGGAAGGAGCCGCTTGGGCGACTTTTATAAGTTATGCCATCTGTTTTGGATTTATACTTTGGTTTTTTATTGCAAAGAGCGAACTCAGAATTACGCTGTATTACCTACGCTTAAAAGGAAAGATTTTAAGAGAGATTAGCAGTCTTAGTTCGGTGACCTTAGCAAGACAAGGAACCATTAGTGTTCTTGGTATTTTGCTTAATAATGTACTTATTTCCTATGGAGACGAATTAGATCAGGCCTCCTATGGGATTATCAGTCGGATGTTGATGTTTGCCTTATTTCCTGTGATTGGGGTGACCCAAGGGTTTATGCCTATAGCGGGCTATAATTTTGGTGCTAAGAAGTACAAGCGAGTGCGGGAAACTATCAATACCTCTATTAAGTATGCGGGTATTTTGGCGATTATAATTTTTGCGGTGATCATGAGTTTTCCAGATGTATTTGTGAGCTTATTTATAAGTAACAAAGGAGGTTCACCACAAACCATTGCAGATAATGCAGAGATTTTGGCTCGTACGCCTAATGCTTTGCGCTGGGTTTTTGCAGCGACACCCATTATTGTAGTACAATTGATTGGGTCGGCTTATTTTCAGTCTATAGGAAAGGCAGTGCCTGCCTTATTATTAAGTCTGACAAAGCAGGGATTCTTTTTAATTCCTTTAATACTAATTTTACCCCCTTTCTTAGGCGTTTGGGGAGTATGGATTGCATTTCCTATTGCTGATGTAATGGCAACTTTGGTAACTGGATATTACTTGAATCGCGAGGTCAAGAATACACTTGCGGTTCAGCAGGAAATGGTATAGATCGCAATTTCGCGCAAGCGGAGGCATTACTCTATATTCTTACACACGTTAAAACGACGACTAAATGAGTAAGAATGACAAGATTTGTTTAACTTTCTCAATCAAATTCAAACCAATACAACCAATGAAAACCAAATTACTCCTATTATTTCTGGGGCTCTGCTCAGGAATTTTTACAGACAGTTTTGCACAATCACCAGACGCCTCATCATATGAAGCGCTGGAATATAGACTTTTAGGACCTTTTAGAGGTGGCCGTAGTGCTGCCGTGACTGGGGTTCCAGGACAACCTGATTTATTTTATATGGGAGCGACCGGCGGAGGCGTTTGGCGCACCACCGATGGCGGAAAAACATGGGAAAATATTTCTGACGGATTTTTTGGAGGAAGTATCGGGGCCGTTGAGGTTTCTCAAAGTGATCCTAATGTAATTTATGTAGGAGGTGGAGAAGTTACTGTAAGAGGAAATGTATCCTCTGGATATGGAGTCTGGAAATCTGAAGATGCAGGGAAAACTTGGAAGCAGATGGGGTTAAAAAATAGCCGACATATTCCAAGAATACGGGTACATCCTACAAATCCTGATATTGTATACGTAGGAGCACTTGGAGATATTTATAAGCCGTCTACCGAAAGAGGTGTTTATAAAAGTATCGATGGTGGTAAGACTTGGAAACAAACCTTGTTTGTTACCGCAGATGCAGGAGTGGTGGATTTAATTATGGACCCTAACAATTCAAGAGTTTTATATGCTAGCACCTGGGATATTAGACGTACACCTTACAGCTTAAGTTCTGGTGGAGATGGGTCTAAAATTTGGAAAAGTACAGATCGCGGAGAGTCGTGGAAAGAGATTTCTAATAACGAAGGTTTTGCCAAAGGCACTCTAGGAATTATGGGAATTACGGTTTCTCCCCTAAATAGTAATCGCTTGTATGCGATGGTGGAAAATCAAGACGAGGGAGGATTATATTCTTCATCTGATGCTGGTGCGACTTGGAAAAAAGTTAATGACGAGCGTAAACTTCGTCAACGGGCGTGGTATTACACAAGAATATATGCAGATACTGAGGATGAGAATACTGTCTATGTAATGAATGTAAGGTATCATAAGTCAACAGATGGCGGAAAGACCTTTAGCACTCATAATGCGCCACACGGAGATCACCACGATTTGTGGATCGCACCAGAAGACAGTCAAAGAATGATCATTGCCGATGATGGTGGGGCTCAAGTGAGTTATGACGGTGGTCGCAGCTGGAGTACGTATATGAATCAACCTACGGCACAGTTTTATAGAGTGACTACAGACAACGCATTTCCTTATCGTATTTATGTAGCTCAGCAAGATAATAGTACAATCCGAATTCCGCATAGAACTGAAGGTCGTGGCATAGGAGAAGACGATTGGGAAAGTACCGCTGGAGGAGAAAGTGCTCATATTGCTGTTGATCCTAATAATAATGAGATTGTTTACGGAGGTAGTTATGATGGCTTTTTAACCCGAGTAAATCACGACAAAAATACTGTTCGCTCTGTTTCTGTTTGGCCAGATAACCCAATGGGACATGGAGTGGAAGCTATGAAATATAGATTCCAATGGAATTTCCCTATCATTTTTAGTAAGCACAATCCAAAACGATTGTATACCTTCTCTCAGCATGTGCATATGTCTGAGAACGAAGGCCAGAGTTGGGAATTAATTAGTCCAGACTTAACGACCAATGATCCTGAGAAAATGAAATCTTCTGGAGGACCAATCACACAAGATAATACGAGTGTAGAATATTACTGTACCATTTTTGCCGCTGCCGAATCACCATTAAAAGAAGGACTTTTATGGGTAGGTAGTGATGATGGTTTAGTACATGTAACTCGCGACGGAGGTAAAAACTGGAGCAATGTATCTCCTAAAGGGATGCCTGAAAATATGATGATCAATAGTGTAGAGCCTTCTGCATTTGATGAGGGAACATGCTATGTTGCTGGTACTCGATATAAATTGGGCGATTTTGCACCTTACCTATACAAAACCACCGACTACGGGAAGACGTGGAAAAAGATAACTACAGGAATACCTTCAGAGCATTTTACACGTGTATTACGAGAAGATCCAGAGAAAAAAGGACTCTTATATGCAGGTACAGAAACGGGGATGTATATCAGTTTTGATGATGGTAAAAAATGGGAATCTTTTCAGCTTAATTTACCTATAGTTCCTATTACGGACCTTACTATTAAAGACAATAATTTGATTGTCGCTACTCAAGGAAGAAGTATTTGGATGATAGACGATTTAGGGATGTTGCACCAGACTATGAGTAATGGTGGCGCTTCCGCGAAAACTAAACTTTTCAAACCTAAGGATACCTACAGAATGGGTGGCGGAGGCCGTGCAGGTAGTTTAACGTCAGGTACTAATCATCCTGCTGGTGTAATGACCTACTTTAATGTAGCAGACTATGATAAAAAGAAGGACACAGTTTCTCTTACGTATATGACAATGGCTGGAGATACTTTGCAATCTCTAAGTACCGGAGCTAAGGAGTCAAAAAACAAATTGAAGGTTAAAAAAGGCGGAAATCTGTATTCTTGGGATACGCGCACTGAAGGCGCTGAAAGATTGCCGGGCATGATACTTTGGTGGGCGAGTCTAGACGGACCAAAAGCTGTTCCAGGCAACTATAAAGTATCTCTTAATGTCAATGGCGAAGTGCAAAATCAAAACTTTAAAGTGGTTGCAAATCCAAATGCAGAGGCAACGCTAGCAGATATGCAAAAACAGCATGATTTTATCACAGATGTTAATAAGACGATCAATCGCGCGCATCAAAGTATTAAGAAAATCAGAAAGATCAATGCTCAGTTTAAAGTGTTTAATAAGCAGTATGCAGATGATGAACGTACGAAAGAATTACGGGAGAAATCAGATACGCTTCAGAAACAATTTGGTGAAATTGAAAAGGCACTCTATCAAACCAAAAACCGATCTGGGCAAGATCCATTGAACTTCCCGATCAGACTTACTAATAAACTTGGGCACTTAAATTCCTTAGTAGGAATGGGCGATTTTGGTCCAACAGCTCAGGATATAGCTGTTAAAAATGAGTTGACCGCACAAATCAATTCGGAACTAGAGAAATTTGATGCTCTTATCTCTAAGGAGATTGAAGCGTTCAATACTGCTTTCAATAATTTAAAATTGAAATATCTCTTTATAGAAGAAGAATAGCAGCTATTTGCTCATATAAATTATTAAAGAAATCCCATTATGATAATGGGATTTCTTTTTTCAGCCTATACGAAGTGCCTTTTTAGCTTATTATTGAGGCCTTTTTGCCCCATACTTTTCTTGTATCTTTGATTCATGGCCGACTACTACCTCTATTTTAAATCCTTGCATGTGATCTTTATGGTCACTTGGTTTGCGGGCTTGTTTTATATGCCTCGTCTCTTTGTTTATCAGATTGAAGCACACAACAAACCATCTCCAGAACGGGAAATATTAGGAAAGCAATTGGGCTTGATGGCACACAGGCTTTGGAAGATTATTACAGGGCCTTCCCTGGTTTTATGTTCTGTATTTGCCTTTTTGATGTTGTATTTAAACCCTGGATTATTAGAGATGCCATGGATGCATATTAAATTGGGCTTTGTGGTTGCGCTCTATTTTTATCACGCCAAGACGTGGAGCATTCACAGACAATTACAAGCTGGAAAATTCAAATATACATCGCGATTTATGCGACTTTGGAATGAAGGAGCTACCCTTATTTTATTTGCTGTTATTTTTCTGGTAATTACTAAAAGTGCTGTAAACTGGATCTACGGTCTGATTGGATTGGTGTGTTTGGCTGTATTATTGATGATGGGTATAAAGTTGTACAAGAAAATACAAGAAAAAAATCCAGATGCTTAAATTCAGTAGAAAATCCTTAGGGTCTAATATATTCATTTCCATGCTTTTGTTGGTAGTGATCACTTTTGCTCTCGTAGCTGGGGTGACCTTTTACCAATACAAGGAGCAAATACGTGATTATAACGGAGAACGATTAGAACGAAAAGAGTCCGCTATTCAAACCACCATTGATTTTGTGCTTCGCAGTACGAGTTACGAGTTAATCACTGAAAAACTCCCTTATATCTTTAAGGATGAAATTTTTGAAATTGCCAAAGTCCAAGGAGAAAACCTCACCATTTTTGACTTAGAAGGAAAAGCATTAATCTCTTCTACAGAAAAGTTGGTAGGTGGAAGACCTGAGCCTATTTCACAGGAAATACTTGACAAATTAGAAGGCTCTGCTGAGAAGCGGTATGTAGATAAAATTGACGGGAAGATATCTCAGCAGTTTTCCTATTCTTTTATCAATGACCCTTCTTTTAAGCCATTGGCTATTCTCCAAATTCAATATGAGGATAGTGATGCATTTATCAATAAAGAAATGCGAGAGATATTGTGGCGTCTTGTCGTTGTCAATGTTTTAATGGTTATCATGGCAGTATTTCTAGCTTATTTTTTAGCACGATATATTACAGGAACTATAAAAACGGTTGAGGACAATATTAAAGAAACCCAACTCGATAAGCGCAATGAAAAAATAGCCACTCAAGAATTACCTACAGAACTACTTACACTTGTCAATGCTTATAATGCCATGATTGATGAGTTGGAAGGCAGTGCAGCTCAATTGGCACAGAATGAAAGAGAGGCTGCTTGGCGCGAAATGGCAAAACAAGTGGCACATGAGATTAAGAATCCGCTCACACCAATGCGCTTAACAGTTCAAAGTTTTGAACGCCGTTTTGATCCTGAAGACCCTGAAATTCATGCAAAAATTAAAGAGTATAGCAATACTTTGATTCAACAAATAGACACCATGAGCAGCATTGCATCTGCTTTTTCCAATTTTGCCGACATGCCAGCTCAGCAGAGTGAATTATTAAACGTGCCAAAGATTGTAAAGCTCTCATTGGATATTTTTAATGAACGCTATATTAGCTATGAATGCGAGCAGGAAGAAATAATGGCCAATTTTGATCGCACCCAACTCATTCGAGTAGTTACAAACTTGGTGAAGAATGCAGTGCAAGCAACTGTACTTTGTGAAGACCCAAAAATAGTAGTTGAGGTGACCGAAACTGACAATAGTGTGAGCATTAGCGTAAACGACAACGGAATTGGTATTTCAGAAGAGAACAAAGCCAAAATCTTTGAACCAAAGTTTACTACCAAATCGAGTGGCATGGGACTTGGACTTGCGATGGTGAAAAACATTATGGAAACCTACAACGGAAGTATTACTTTTACAGCAGATAACGAAGCGGGAACAACTTTTACGGTTAGTTTCCCAAAATAGCATACAAAAATCATGAGCTACAATAACATACTTTCAGCAACAAAGGATGGTATCACAACGATTACTATCGATAGACCTTCTAAATTGAATGCCTTAAATGTGGAAACCATTAATGAATTGCATGACGCTTTCGCGAAAGCGGATAGTGATTCAAGCGCTAAGGTGATCATTATTACTGGTTCAGGAGAGAAAGCTTTTGTTGCGGGAGCAGATATTTCTGAATTTGCAGACTTTTCCGTTTCTAAAGGAGCAGAGCTCGCACGCAAAGGGCAGGAACTTCTTTTTGATTTTATTGAAAATTTAGGAACTCCAGTAATCGCAGCTGTGAATGGTTTTGCCTTAGGTGGCGGACTAGAACTAGCGATGGCGGCACATTTTAGAATTGCGAGTGACAATGCTCGTATGGGATTGCCTGAAGTGTCCTTAGGTGTAATCCCTGGATACGGTGGAACACAGCGTTTACCGCAACTGGTAGGCAAAGGAAGAGCCATGGAAATGATTATGACAGCAGGAATGATAGATGCCAATACCGCCTTGGATTATGGCTTAATAAATCACTTAGTAGCTATTGAAGAGCTCTTGCCACTAGCAGAAAAACTGGCAGGAAAAATGATGCGCAACTCCTCTGTGGCTATAGCTGCCGCAATTGAAGCTGTAAACGCAGGATTTAGAGACGGAGTAGATGGTTTTGATGCAGAAATAGAAGCTTTTGGTAACTGCTTTGGTACAGAAGATTTTACAGAAGGAACGACTGCTTTTTTAGAAAAAAGAAAGGCAAATTTTCCTGGGAAATAAACAATAGGAAATCAAAAAAAAGGGATGTCTTTTCGAGACATCCCTTTTTTAGTTTACAGTCGGATTATAATTCCCAACCCTTGCGATACTCACGTTTTACCCACGCATTAGCTTCATCATAGTTGGTCACTCTCATATTGTCGCCATCCCATTTTATTGTGCGACGTCCAGGGTAGGTATACGGATCCCAATCTCCTGATTTCTTTCCTTTTTTAAAGCGCTTGTACTGGAAGGCTTTGATAGCCAAATTCCCCATTAATACAGCTTCAGTCAAAGGACCTCCATACGAAAATGGTGACGAGGTTGTTGTTCCATTCAAACAGGCTTCCACCCATTCTCCTGCGTGCGATGTTGTCACTCTTGGAATCGTAGGGTCTGGACCTTTAAAATCGTTCATACGTTCTGACGGAAGGAGTCTTGGATTGCGAGAATAGGTATCAGTAATCATGATACCATCTGTCCCATGAAAAATACTTCCACCACCGTTATCCCCTGGCTTTTCACCTTCTTTCAGTTCAGAAGGTAAATCAGGCATAATGCCTCCGTCATACCAGTTTAAAGCAACGTCTCCTTGTGTTGGAGAATCAAATTTTAAGCGAACAACTGAGGAAGGCGGACAAGCTTCTGGATAATCGGCTTCTACAAAATCGCCTGACCAGATAGTTGTACAACTCGCTTCAGCCTCATAAGGGAATCCGAGATCTAATGTTTTAAAGGGTGTTTCCATAATATGACAGCCCATATCTCCCATTGCTCCAGTACCAAAGTCCCAGAAACCTCGCCATTTAAAAGGCAGATAGTTTTCATTGTAAGGGCGGTCGGAGGCTGGGCCTAACCAAAGATCCCAATCTAAATTTGATGGGACAGGTTGTCCTTCGGTGATGTGTTTAAAGCCTTGCGGCCATACAGGTCTATTGGTCCAGCAATCTACACGATGTACTTTTCCAATTACACCAGCATTGATCCATTCTTGGGCTACACGAATTCCATCTCCTGATGATCCTTGATTTCCCATTTGTGTGACAATACCTTGTTGCTTCGCCACCTGAGCCATAAGCCTCGCTTCATAGATGTTATGCGTTAAAGGTTTCTCTACATAGGCATGTTTATTTTCCTTCATAAAAGGTAAGGCAATTGTCGCATGCGTATGATCAGGTGTTCCTACCATAACGGCATCTACCTCTTTTATGTGATTGTCATATACTTTTCTAAAATCTCGATATTGTTTTGCCTTGGGATGTAAGGCATAACTCGCTGCACCCATTTTGTCATCTACATCACAAAGGGCAACAAATTTTACTTTGCCATAAGCAGTCAAATCCCTTACAACTCCTCCACCGCGACCTCCTACACCTACAGCAGCAATGTATAAGGTATCACTTGGAGCGATATGTTGTCCCCCGAGGACAAAGCTGGGGACGATACTGAAAGCAGCACTAGCAGCAGCAGTTTTTTGAATAAAAGAACGACGTTTCATAAGATGTGATTGTTAGTTTGATGCTTAAAGATATAAAAATGCAGCGGGATAAATAAATAGGATTAAATCCTTATTTTTGGACATAATACTAATTATTTGAAAGAATGGAAATGAGTTCACAAAAACACATTAAAGGTAGGGGTGCCCAAGGTCAGGTTGGGAATCGGTTTTTTGAATTGCATCATGAGGAGCGGGATGATTATAAAGAATACCGCTTTCGCGAAAGCGAAGACCTTCAGCCACCCAAAACCACTTACA
This sequence comes from uncultured bacterium, assembly GCA_963974305.1. Taxonomy (GTDB): domain Bacteria; phylum Bacteroidota; class Bacteroidia; order Flavobacteriales; family Flavobacteriaceae; genus Dokdonia. Next base: position 41,619 of record CAXBCS010000006.1, on the reverse strand, counting down.
TTAGTACGTTTCCTAAAAGCATTGTCAATAAAGTAAAGAGTCCAGATGTGGGCATGGAGTATTCATTGAATCCTTATCAGGGGTGTGAACATGGCTGTGTTTATTGTTATGCTCGTAATAGCCATGAATTCTGGGGCTATGGTGCGGGATTGGATTTTGAACAGAAGATTTTAGTAAAGAAAAACGCTGTTGAATTATTAGAGAAGAAATTTCAGACTAAAAGTTGGCAAGCGGCACCTATCGTCATGTCGGGAAATACAGATTGTTATCAACCCTTGGAAAGAAGTCTAAAGCTTACACGTAGTTTGTTAGCGCTGTTTTTAAGGTATAAACATCCTGTTGGAATCATTACAAAGAATAGCTTAATAACGAGAGATCTTGATATTTTAAAGGAATTGGCCGCAGACAATTTGGTGAAAGTGATGCTGTCTATAACTTCTCTTTCAGAAGAGACCCGACGACTTTTGGAGCCTCGCACAGCAACAATAAAAAGAAGATTGGAAACCATAGAGAAATTATCAGAGGCAGGTATCCCTGTTGGCGTTATGATTGCACCTATCATCCCTGGAATTAACAGTCATGAGATTATTCCCTTGGTAAAGGTGGTTTCTGAGCGAGGTGCCTTGCAAATAGGACATACTATTGTACGCTTAAACGGAGCTATTGCAGGCGTTTTTGAAGATTGGGTTCGGAAAGCCATGCCTGATAAAGCAGACAAGGTCCTTCATCAAATCGCCAACTGCCATGGAGGGCAATTAAATGACTCGCAATATGGTCGTCGAATGATTGGAGAAGGGCAGATTGCAGCGCAGATAAATAGGCAATTTGCGATTGCAAAAAGCAAATATGGAGTAGATAAAAAATTAGCTCCATTAAATTGTAGTTCGTTTATCAAATCAAAAGGTGGACAGTTAAGCATTTTTTAACGTTCAAAGCTGTTACTTTTGTAGACCTTTGGCGTCCAACGAGCGATTGAAAAAAGAAAAGTGATTATGAGTTTAAAAAATACTGTGATTTTATGTGTGTGTATGCTAGGGTTTATGGCTGCAGAGGCACAGATAGTTTTTAGAGGAACTGTTTTAGATGAAACAACTAAACAACCCATTGCAAATGCAAAAATAGGTCTCCGTTCTGGGGGTCTAGGAGAGCTTACAGATGAAGCAGGACGTTTTAATTATAGAAAATATCACCAAGTATTAGATGAATCTAGCATTCTTGAAATTAGTGCACCTAATTATCAAAGTGTACAGCTTCAAGGAAAAGATGCACGCGCATTATTTAATAAAACCACAACGATTTACCTTCCGCAGGATGATGCTATTCGTGTTGTACCCTATGCATCAATAAAAAATATCACCGTGTTTTGGGATGTATCTGCGTCCTTAAAGTCGCGTAATACAGCCAAGGAGCTCGCTTTTTTGGAATCTTTTTTAAAACCATTAGGCACGGTGGAAGTTCAATTCACAGCATTTAATGAGGAGGTAGTAACAAACAAAGTCTTTACAATCACTAATGGAAATATCTCAGAAATAAGCACTTCACTTCAGGGTGTTCCTTTTTCAGGAGCTACTGATTTTGATATGGTGCGTCCAACGGCAGCAGACGCGGTTCTCTTATTTTCTGATGGAAATAAAGCTTTTGGAAATCTTAAAATAGATCAATCAATATCACTTTACAGTGTAACTAGTTTGCCAAAAGCAAACCACAATAGATTGATACAGATATCTCAATATTTTGCAGGTCAGTATGTCCCGCTTTCTGTTTTTACTTCAGAAGAGGCGATGGAAGCAATACGCACAAATACACCTTTGGATTATGACAAGGTTGGGTCGGCGACTACAATGACTAACGGAAAAATTGTTAGTCCGGCTGGAGGTGTTCAAGGTGCAATCATAATGATTAAAGGATCTTTAGAAACCTATGTTTCAAAAGCAGATGGAAGTTTTGAAGTTCCTGCAAGTGAAGGGGATGTTCTTCAAGTACGTTACTTAGGGATGTATCCTAAAGAAATGCTTATTAATTCAAGCGCTCCACTCACCATTAATATGACACCTCAGGATGAATTATTAGATGAGGTCGTGATTTCTGGAGAAAAAAGGACAGAGGATGACGAGGAGGTTAATACAGGCTTTGGTAAATCCAGCCGTAGAAGTGTTGGCTTTAGTGTCAATGAAATTACTAGTAAAGATATTTCGTTAGGAGCAACTTATCTGAGTGATGTGATTCGTGGTCGCTTTGCGGGAGTTCAAGTGTCTGGTTTTGGAAATGAATCTACCTTTCAAATCCGAGGAGTGTCTTCAATAAATAACCAATTACCTCCTATTTGGGTGGTAGATGGCGCAGTGTATACAGATGTCCCTACTTTTATTGACCCTCAAAATGTAGCGAGTATTTCTATTTTGAAGGGAAGCAATGCCACTGTTCGATATGGAACTATTGCAACTGGCGGTGCTTTTGTTGTTCGTACAAAAGCAGCAAACCTTGATTATTATAAAAAAATCATTGCTGAAAACACAGCCCTTGTCAAAGGAAACGATTACGATGATACAGAAGTTTTAGGAACCATTGAAGGGAGTTTAAAAAAACCGAGCTATATCACTCAATTGGAGCGTTTAGACAGTTCAGAAAAGCAGTTTGATCTATACCAAAAAATGGCTCCTAATTATGCCACTTCTGTAGAGTTCTTTGCCGATATGGCCTTGCACTTTCAAACGAAGGATGCAAATCTAGCAGAAAAAGTGCGTTTGGACCTTGCCGAAATTTGCGGATCAAGTGTTCCTGCACTACGTATTCTTGCTTATTTATATGACATGGCAGAATCGTATGATAGAGCCGCCAAAGTATATGAGCGCATTCTGGAATTAGCTCCTAGAGAAGCACAGTCATATAGAGATTTAGCCTATGCATATCAGGAAAGTGGATCTTATGATCAGGCCCTAGAATTATATATCAATATGCTAGGAGAGCAAATCAAAGGTGTTGATTTTTCTATCCTTGAAAATGCTATTGGAAATGAATTAAGCCATTTGGTAAAACGTCATAGAGATAAAATGAACTTTAAACGCCTTCCTAATGAATGGTTAAACACCGATTATCAGTTGGACGTACGAATGCTCGTAGAATACTCTGATAATAAAGTGCCTTTTGAGTTTCAATTTGTCAACCCAAAGAAGAAATTTTTCAATTGGAAACACACCTTGTACGACAATAAGGATCGTTTGCAAGCTGAGCAAAAGGCAGGAGTGCAAATGGAAGAATTTATTATCGATCAAGCACCTCACGGACTTTGGCAAATCAATGTCCAATATCTCGATGAAGGCGAGCAGTTCGTAATTCCACCTTTTTTGAAGTTCGTTTTATATCGTGATTATGGAACAAACAATGAAAGACGCGAAGTCCGTCTTATAAAATTGACCCAACAATCTGACAAGGTTATACTTGGAAAAATCCTTATTTAACAAGGGATAAGCTAAATATTAACTACATAACAGAGTACACCGATATTGGAAGCCTTTATCGGTGTACCCATTTTAAGCCGATTTATATTTACCTTTAAGTTAGAGACTTATGAGATTTATTTCCCAAGTTTCAAACATAAATAAACGACTATGAAAGGACTTATCGCCTTTCTTTGTATTACAGGGATATTAATTTGCAATACAGGGAACCTTCAGGCTCAATTTTCTCAACAAGGCGTAAATGTGCAAGTAGGAGGATTGATTCTCGATAGCGCAAATGATCGCCCTATCTCTTTTGCCAATGTTGGCTTTATGGGTAAAGGCGTGGGAACTGTTAGCAATAGGTATGGTCGATTCAACCTAGAATATAAAGTTTCCAGTATTTCACCTGAAGATATTTTGCAAATTTCAGTGATTGGATATACTACGCAACGTTTTACAATCAATCAACTAAAGCAGCTTCTAAATTCAGAAAAGCCTATTCGCCTGATGGCCGAAACTTTTAGCCTAGACGAAGTAATAGTAGATTCAAAGTCTTATCGAAGCACAACCATAGGGAATTCAAAATTAGATGATGACCGCTTTGGCTATTGGAAGAATGAGAAGGGATTGGGGGGTGAAATTGCCACTAGAATTAAGATCTCTCATGAAGGATCGCGTATTGATGCTTTGCATTTAAAGGTTCTCGAAAATTTATCAGATAGCTTGCTCGTGCGCATCAATGTGTATGATACTGATCCTGTTTTTTTCACTCCCCGAACCAACCTTGTTAGAAAAGCCATTTATCACACCATAAATACGAAAAAAGGGAAAGAGACCATTCCATTAAAACAATATGGCATTCGAGTTCATGATGATGTAATTGTGAGTATTGAGTTAATCGAAGTATATGGTAGCCGCATTGGCCTCGCACTTGCTGCTAGTTCCAATAAACGATCTTCCTTTATCAAGCGCTCAAGCCAAGATGCTTGGGATATTCAAAAAGGCAAAGCCATGGCCTTCACCTTGGATGTGACCTATCCCGAAACTAATAAAAATGCAATTACAAAACGTGTGATACCTGATCTTGTCAATGTGTATTGGGACGCTTCCGCTAAATTGCAACAAAGAAATATTGATGCCGAACTGGAACTGTTGGAACGCTATTTTAAAGCGTTGAAAAATACTACAGTACAGGTACACAAATTTGCCTTAGGATATGAGGAGGAGCAATCATTTAAAGTAAAAAGAGGAGCGGCAAATGAAGTTATCAATTATCTAAACGCTACGCTTTATGAAGGAGAAAGTGATTTTTCTAGGCTAAAGACGTCCACCTCTGAAAAGCAGCATGTAAATCTTGTTTTTACCGATGGACAGGGAATTTTCTCAAGCTTACAACCAGTTTTTAATAGCACTACTTTTGCTATTAGCAGTTCAGATTGGATCAATAAGGACGCATTGGAAACTCTTAGTGTTTTTGCAGATGGAGCCCATATTAATTTGAAGGAACAATCTCCAAAAGGAGGTTTGGAAGTATTACTTAAAGATATCCCAGAATCTGAGTTTGGCTCACAAACTAATAATGATCAGCAGTTACTTAAAGGAACCCTCTCATCTGAAATGGGCGCCCTAGCCGGTGGCCGTATTACTAATCTGAATACAGGGATATCAGTACTATCAAAGGCTCTAGGTGAGTATGAATTACAAGCTAGCGATGATCACATTCTTGAAATCACTTATCCAGGAATGAAATCTAAAAGGCTGAAAATTCCTAATGGCAAAGAATTAAATATTTACCTAGAAACCGAAGGCGACTGGTTAGAGGAAGTGATCTTAGAAGGTAAAAAGAAGGCTGAAATGGTAGAGACCGCCACTGGAACCAAAAATATCGACGGCGTTGGTACCAAGTTAGATCGAATCACCTACAAAGACATTAAACCACATATGACTCGGCTGGAAGATGTGCTCTCCCAAGAACCACAGTTGTTGATAGAACGAAATCCGTATACTGGGGATGTTGTCTATAGTTTTCCAAGGACGCGTTATATGTCCATAAATAATCCACTACTCCCAATAATAGTTCTAGACGGAATGATATATCAACAATCCCTAGCATCAATAAGTGGCTCTAGTCCAGCAAATACGGTTCCTCCTATTGATGTACAAAATATATCGTCCATAGTGGTTACCTCATCTTTGGCTGCTGTGACTCAGTATGGAAATATTGCAGCGGGTGGAGCCATTATTATAGTTACTAAAACCAACGATAAGAATTATAGAAACGCCTTAATTGCAAAGGTTGATAATCTTCTAGTACAAGGGAATGACTATAAGGAAGAGGTTGCAGCTTTAATGGAGGCATATAAAAAACCAGCCTACAGTATTCAACTAGAAGGGGCTCATACTTATAAAGATGCTTTGTCCATTTATGAGCAGTATCGATCAGCTGATCCTGGGAGAACGAATGTTTTTCTTTTGGAAGCCTCTCGTTCTTTCAGAAAATGGAATAGGGATAAAGCTAATCGTATTTTGACTACAATAAGTGCGCAAGCTCCAAGAGATATTCTTGGCTTGCGAATGTTGGCTTATGAGTTAGACTATCAAAGTAACACTAAAAAGCTAGTGCAACTTTATGAATATATTGCAAGTATAGCACCTCAAGAAATTCAGTCCTATCGCGATTTGGCATTGGCCTATCAGACCAACCATCAATATACAGAAGCCTTTGATATGTATAAACAAATGCTCAATAATGAGATTGCAGACTTGGATTTCAAACCCCTGCAAAAAACCATAGAAAATGAGCTTTTGCATTTACTCGCCTTCCATAAATCAAAGCTTTCTTTTCAGGACTTACCGAATTCGTTATTAGATGCAAGTTTTAAAAAAGATCGCCGATTGGTTTTTGAATGGACCAATCCAGAAGCTTCCTTTGAAATACAATTTGTAAATCCGCAAGGGAAATTTTTTAAGTGGACACATTCTAAGTTGGATAATCTTAGCCGTATTCAAGACGAATTTGCCAAAGGTTATCTCATGGAAGAATTCGCTCTAGACGATGCGCCTCCCGGAGTTTGGTTGGTGAATGTGGAATATTTTAATGAAGATGAAGATTCCACTCCAGTGTATCTTAAATACACGGCATTTGAAAATTATGCAACCCCTCAAGAAACGAAGACTATAAAAATCATTGATTTAAGGAATCAACAGTCAAAGGTAACACTTGGAAAAATCACATTAAACTAAACACACTTCCTATGAAAAATGCACTTACATCTCCGTTGTTTATATTGCTGCTTTTACTTCTTGGAAACACTGCCTATGGGCAAACCGTTTTTAAAGGAGTTGTTCAGGATGCAGAAACGCAATTGGTTATTCCAGATGCAAAAATTGGAATAAATCATCAAGGGGTAGGTGTAATGAGTGCTTCCAATGGACGTTTTGCCTACAAAAAGTATCATCAAGTTTTGGATGATTCGTCCATATTGACTGTGAGCGCTCCAGGCTATGAAACTATCCAATTAGAGGCCAAAGAAATTCGCGCCTTACTAAACATCCCGAGCATCTTTCAGCTCAAAAAAGCCGATGCGCCACAGAAAGTTATTGGTAATAAAGTCAAAGTCTTTTGGGATATTTCCGAGGGGATGCAAGACCGTGATTTAGATAAAGAACTGGCATTTTTAAGTAGGTATTTAGATGGTGTATCAAATGCTCAAGTGCAGATTGAAGTTTTTAATGATCAGTTAGATGTTGTGGTGCCATGGACCGCCTGGGATGGAGATGTATCTCGCTTTCCTGCCTACCGGCAGGCATGGCGCGAAAGCGTAACCGCCAAAACCTATAATGGGCCCTCAAACTATAGCTTACTCAAGACGGGTAAAGCAGATCGTGCCCTACTTTTCTCTAATGGGGATCCAAATTTTGGAGAATTGGAGGTCACTCAAGAGCTACCTATAACAGGAGTTACAACAATACAAACGACGATAGGCATTTCTTATTTGAAGAATTTGGCTCGCTATACTAATGGAACATTTGTACCGCTCTGGATGGAGCAAAATAAACCTCTGGTAGCCGAGCAAATTGTGGAGGTAGAAGAAAAGAAAATTAGTAAGCCTCCCATAACTACAGGACCTTTAATTCAAGGGAAAGTAACAAGTCTCAACCAACCCTTACAAGGGGCCTCCATTCATATAAAAGGAACATTAAAAGAGTATAGTACTGAGGCCGATGGCAGCTTCACGATTCCAGCAAAAGATGGTGATATTTTATTATTTCGATACCTAGGGATGTTTCCAAAGGATGTTTTAATTACCAAAGGAAAAGAAATAGTTGTCGAACTGTTGCCTAAGAATGATGTCCTAAAAGAAGTTGTGCTCACGAGTAAATACAAAAATGTAATCGTTGGAAAAAAGGAAATGCGTGGAACCACAGTGCCTCATGCACCAGGAGGAGTGACAGCCTTAGGGGATTTCTTTATAACTAGTGAGGATATTACACCCAATGGACTTACGCTGGAACAGCTGCTTCGTAATATGTTTAGTGGGGTAACCTTAAGTAATACACCTTACGGACCCATTATTTTGATAAAAGGAAAAGCACCAAATGCTTGGGTGGTAAATGGGATAAAATTAGGCCCTGGCGAACCGCCACCATTCTATTTGGCCGACAAGGATATAGAGTCTATTGTCGTTAAAGAGTCATCTTTTTTGACATCGAGATACGGGCCGGATATCCTTGGACTCGCTGTAATTGTTACTACCAAAAGTGCGCCTCTTGCCAAGGCCAAATATTTTAATAGTGCGCTAGTTAAAGGAAATGATTACGTTGACAAAGTTCCAAATATAAATGTTGTATCAAAAATAACAGGAACCATTTTTACATCTTCAGGTCCCATTCAAGGAGCCAGTATTAATCGCAGCGGTTCCTTTGATGAGTATACTACAAAAGCCAATGGCAGTTTTGAAATGTTAGGAACTACAGGAGATGTATTCCTCGTACATTATTTAGGAATGTATTCTAAGGGCTTTGAGATCGTAGAGAACACCACCAATTACGACATTGAACTCATTGCAAAGAATGATGTTTTAGATGAGGTGGTTTTGCAAGGCGGTAGCCAAAAGAATGAGACCATTCAAACGGTCAATGGAGAGGTAAATAAAGACAAACTTGGCTATGATGTGAAAGTCTTAAGAAAGGCCGATATTCCACAAGGAAAGCCAGACATAGCGAGTGTGCTTAATGGAAGATTTGCAGGGATAAGAGCTGTCGAAGATCCAAGAAATGGCCTAATTGTTTTAGGACGATGGGGAGCAGCTATGTTGATTGTTATCGATGGAAATCTATTTATTCCAGATGCCCCAAAACCATGGATCCCTCCTAGTAATGTAGAGAGTATTACAGTTTATAAATCGGGAATTGGAACCTTACGCTATGGTAGTTTAGGAAAAAATGGGGTGGTTGAAATTGAAACAATCAATTTTTCGTCGAGTCCCGACGCAGCTCCAAAATCGATGCTAGTTGAAGGCAACGAATACACAGAAGAGATTCAAACATTGGACACGCCTATCTCTGATGGCTTGCAAACAATTCAAGGAACAGTAGCAAATGCTAAAGGACCTCTTAAAGATGCCGCTATTAGCTTAAAAGGGACTTTCAACGAAGTAATGACAGATGCCAAAGGATCTTATGCTATTACAGCCAAAATGGATGATGTATTAATCATCAATAAGGCTGGCTATTACCCAAAAGAAGTGCTCGTAGAATCTCAGCAAATTCCAAATGTCAAACTAACATCAAAAAATCAGGAATTGGATGAGGTAATAGTTGCAGGGAGTAAGCGGGTAGATAATACCGTAGAGACTGCCTATGGTGAAACCAATGAAGATCAAGTAGGAACCTCCACCAAAACAATTTCAAAAAATAGTTTCTCAAACGGAGCTACAAGTTTGCGACAGTTAATTACGGGCAAGGTTGCTGGTGTTGATGTAGCCGGAGGATTGTACAGTGGTAGCGAAGTTGTATATAAAATCCGAGGTGGTTCTCAGTCTATAAACACTGAAGTCCCTCCTATTTGGATTGTTAATGGCACGCCTTATCAAGACCCCCCAGAATTTTTAGATGTACAACAGATCGAGAGTATTTCGGTATTAAAATCGGTGTCTGCGACCTCACGTTATGGTTCGATAGCCGCCGGAGGTGCCTTTCTAATCAAGACTTCTGATGCAACTTTTAAAGAAAAAGCAAAGAAAGCTCAACGTTCTGCTTTGGTTACTGGAAACGAATATGTAGCAAATAGTAAAGAAGGATTAGATGCAAGTTTACCAGCTTATATAGTGCGCTTTCGCGAAAGCGGTCTCCTTGAAAAGCAATTTGAGCTATATCAAAAGTTATCTCGTACTCAAGAATCTCCACTCGAGTTTTATGTAGATGCAGCCAAATACTTTTCAACCTTAGACAAGAAATTAGGCGAAGAAGTTCGCGCCGATCTTGCCTATATTTCTAGAAATAACACCAAGGCTTTACGTACGCTTGCCTATGTATATGATACCCGAGGCGATACTAAAAACATGGTGCTTGTAAATGAGCGAATTGCCAAAATCGCTCCTCAAGAAGCACAATCCTACCGTGATTTAGCCTTGGCATATCAACAGAACGGTCAGTATAACAAAGCCTTGGAACTATATATTAATATGTTGGGCGAACAAATTAAAGGAGTAAATTTTGACGGCCTTGAGAAGCCTTTACGCAACGAACTCAGTAATTTGGTGGCCTTACACAAGGATAAAATCGATTATAACCGCCTCCCAAATGAATGGCTGCGCACCGATTATAACATCGATATTCGTATGGTAGTAGAATGGTCGGATAGGACAGTGCCCTTTGAATTTCAATTTGTGAATCCAGAGAAGAAATTCTTTAAATGGTCGCATACCTTAGAAGACAATAGAGAGCGCTTGAAAGCAGAACAATTACAAGGTTTCCAAATGGAAGAGTTCATAATTGACGATGCAACCCCAGGAGAATGGTTGATAAATATTCAGTATTTAGGCGATGAGAGTGATTATGTTTTACCACCCTTCTTGAAATATACCGTCTTCAAAAACTATGGAACTCCGCAAGAAACTAGAGAAATCAAAGTGGTCAAATTGTTTAAGCAGTTGGATAAAGTAACCCTAGGAAAGGTGACCTTATAAATTTCCTTCCCACTCGGCATAAAATTGTTTGAGAAACGCCTCCATATATTGGTGGCGTTTTTCTGCCATTTTACGGCCTGTTTTGGTATTCATTCGATCCTTAAGTAGCAGTAGTTTTTCATAGAAATGATTGATCGTAGGTGCTGTAGACGCCTTGTACTGAGCAGGGGTCATTTCTAAATCAACCGGGATAGCAGGATCATACAACTTCCTGTTTTTAAAACCTCCGTAATTGAAGGTGCGAGCTATACCAATAGCTCCTAGTGCGTCGAGACGATCTGCATCTTGGACTATATCCAATTCTAATGAACTAAAGGCTTGTGCTTTGTTCCCTCCCTTAAAAGATATGTTTTTGATAATTTGAACAACATGTTCAATGATAGAACTATCGACATTTTGACGCAGTAAAAAGGCTGTTGCCACGGCAGGACCTACGGTCTCATCTCCCTTGTGAAATTTGGAATCTGCGATATCGTGTAGCAAGGCGCCTAGGGCCACAATTTCCTGGTTTACCCTTTCGCCTTGAGCGATCTGAAGCGCATTTTTATACACCCGTTCTATATGAAACCAATCATGACCTCCTTCTGCATTATTAAGTGTTTTTTTTACAAAAGTGATGGTATTTTGTATGAGCGTGGAATTTACCATTGTCCTGATTTAATTTTTTTCAAATTGGTTATGAATGGATAATTAAAATATTCTTTTTTAAGCTCTAAGGTAACCATATCTCCATCGCGGAATGAATCCCAGACCTTCTTGTTTAATTCAATGCGCTCTTCATCTCCGTCAATCTTCACAAATATGTAATAAGCAGGACTTTTTCGTGTGTTTGAACTCTTAGTTACAATTTCAACCTCCTTTGTAAGTAGATCAGTATCTGCCTTTTTTTCGTTGATAAACGAAGCCGAAGCGGCAAAAAACATCCCAAAACCAAGTCCAAAACTGAGAATTACACCCATGCGCCGACTACTGTCATAAAAAACGCTGGGGCGAAGTAGTTTAATGATAAGGACAATGCCAATTCCTAAAAGAAATCCAAGACCAGCCGAATAAAAGAATAGTTGCAGGCCGCCAATGGTATTGTCTAATGGAACTATTCTAAAAATTAGGAATATAATGCCAATTAAAAACACAAATCCTGAGGCATTTTCAATACGCTTATCACCCTTTTTTGGTTTTTTCTCCCGCTTGTGTTTCGTTGGGAAATAATGAAACAAAATAGCCTCACTATTAACTACAAGTTTTATTATCCCATAGATTGCGATAAGAAAACCTCCCAAAGCCACAAAACGCAATGCAGTAATAGTGTCATAAAAGGGAATGATGATTCCTATTCCAACTAGAATTTGAATCGATAGTTGGGCAAGGAGTCCCGGTGGGTTGGAAACTTCTCGAAATGAATGTTTTCTTTTTTTCATTATCTACGGTCACGTATCTCTGAAAAGTCTTGCAAGATGACATTCTCTATTTCTTGTATGAAAGCATTTACATCTCCGCTTTGCATTGGCATGGGAGTATGTACTTTATGATGCACCTGAACGCCTAGATCCATAGGAAATCCTCCCCAGCGATTGAGTTTCCATGAATTATGTATGGTGATAGGAACGATCAATGCAGTAGGCATCGCTTCAAATAATGTTTTTAAACCTGCTGTTGCAAAACGCCTAGGAGTACCATCTTTACTTCTTGTGCCTTCTGCAAAAATAACTACAGACCGATTATGCGTATTTAAATAAACACTCAAATCTTTGATGGCATTAATGGCTTGTACTTTATCTCTTCTATCAATAAGTACCGAGCCTCCATGTTTTAGGTTGTAGGAAATACTTGGAATCCCTTTCCCTAGTTCCTTTTTACTAATAAATTTTGGATGCAGTCGATTGAGATGCCAAATGATAGGTGGAATATCATAGGTGCCTTGATGATTAGATACAATAATACAAGGTTGGTCTAAAGGAATGGTATGCGGATTGTCAAAGCGAAAGCTCGTTCCTAAAATATTAAGGCAGCGCATGATGAAGAAATTCATGATGTCTACACTTTTCTTATGAGCTTGATAGCCAAAAACATTTAGACAAAACCACTGTATAGGGTGAAAAATTACAAGGATCAACCCAAAGCATAGATAGTAAATGATCGTAAGAGGATAGGCCAGTATTTTCTTCATGTGATAGCTTTGGTAGCTCGATGATTAAAACTCTTCTTTTCAGGTGGCAAAGGCGTAAAAATAAAAAAACCGCTTCAAATGAAACGGTTTTTAAGATTTTAAACGATAATTCGTGGCCTAGCAATGCTCATTAAAAGCATCTATAAGGTTGTCAGCAATCATTTCTGCTGGACGACCCTCGATATGATGACGTTCAAGCATATGTACTAATTCTCCATTTTTAAACAAGGCCATTGACGGACTTGAAGGAGGAAAAGGAACCATAAAGCTTCGCGCCAAATCTGTTGCTTCCCCATCTACACCTGCAAATACCGTAAAGATATTGTCAGGTTTTTTGCCATTTTTAATAGCGTGAACTGCTGCTGGACGTGCATTACGAGCGGCACAACCACAAACAGAATTTACAACCATTAAGGTTGTCCCTTCTTTTTTCATTGCTGCGTTTACGTCGTCTGTTGTATGTAATTCTGTGAAGCCATTACGACTAAGGTCTTCACGCATTGGTTTTACTAAATCTGCTGGATACATAATCAATTTATTTTGAATGCAAAGATACAAAAAGTGTACCTCAGATCATTAGACGGAAATTATGGCAGTTGATTACTGACATGGAATGTTTTTTGAAGAACAAGTTGTGAGCGCAAAGACTGGTGTTTGATAAAAGTTCGTTGAGAATGGATCAGACGTAACATTCTGCAAAGAGCAGCGTCATATAGCCGAGAACACGTACTTTTGCTGTTCTCTTAAGTTGAATAATACATGGTTAAATATATTGGTGCCGTCATAGGATGGATTGCCGGGCGCGGTTTTTTTGGTGCTGTCATTGGATATTTTATTGGTTCGGCAATTGATGCCTTAATGAGTCAAGGAAAGAATGCCGGATCCACTGGCGGACGAAGTTTCAAAGATGTTTTTGATAATGCTACTAAGAGCTCTGTCTCTCCTGGAGATTTTGAGTTGAATCTACTCTCCCTTGCTTCCATTGTCATCAAAGCAGATGGCACAGTAAGCCAGAACGAACTCGATTATGCCCGTCAATATTTTGTAAGAGCTTACGGAAAAGACAGAGCCAATGCAACCTTCAGAACCTTTAACGAGGTGATCAAAAGCCGTGAGGTTTCTGCTTCTCGTATTTGTAATTACCTCAATGCCCGCACTCGCTACGAAGTTCGCCTACAAATCCTACATTTCCTATTCGGAATTGCTCAAGCGGATGGTCAAATATCTCAATCTGAAGTAAATGTTTTAGATACAATCGCTGGGCATTTTAGAATCAATCACCAGGATTTTGAAAGCATAAAAGCCATGTTTATCAAAAAAGCAGATAGCGCCTATAAGATTCTGGAGATCGAAAAAAGCGCCACCAATGACGAGGTCAAAAAAGCCTTTAGAACCATGGCAAAGAAATACCATCCAGATAAACTACAACATATGGATGAAGCCTACCGTCAAGGGGCCGAAGATAAGTTTAGAATGGTTCAAGAAGCTTACGAAACTATTCAAAAAGAACGCGGAATGTAAGTTGTTGTTTATCGAAACATCGCCCCAAGCCGACTAAAAACACTCTTGATAAATTCTTTCTTAGGGAGACTCCACATAATGCGAAGTTCTTCAGCAAAACTTGTTTTATTATCCAAAAATCGAAAGATGCGGTCTGTAGGATTCTTTCGAAACATCGTGCCAAAAATAGCCGCTCCCAAATGGTTTTTTCTGTAAAGGACGTCTACAAAAATGAGGTCATACCACCAGAAACGACTCCCTGTTTTGTGCTGAGTAAAATCTTTTCCCTGTTTTAAGAATCTTAAGAGTTGCTCGGTCCGTTTAAGGCTGTGTTGAAAGGTAAAGCCAGTACTCGCTTTGGTCCAGCCGCCTGCACTCCCAATAAACATAATATTCTCTGTATTGTGCTGCTCAAAACGATAGGAACTCATAGGAATATTACCCTGCTCCTTGCGTTGAATGCTATATTTTGTAATCCCAACCTTCTGTAAATAGTCGGCAATTGCTGTTTCATATTCGGAATCGGGTAGGAGGTCTTTGGAGAAAAGTGTATACTCAAACAGGGCTTCTGTTTCTGATGTTGGCAGCACATACATAAACCGACAGTTACCTTTCTGTGGGATGGTAAAATCCATAAAAGTAGCCCTATTTACATCAAAGGTGGGTACTTCCGTTTTTATAAACCAGCCTATAAAATGCTGTTTTAGATATTGCTGCTGTTTCTGTTGTTCGAGTAATTTAGGGTCAAGAATACTAGAAAAAACTTTGGATGCCGTATAGATGCCACTATTTGTAGTGACAACCACTTTCTTTCCTTGGTCTTCGGTGCTCACTACAGTTGCATGTACGATTTGCGCTTTGAGTTGCAATTTCGCGTAAGCGTAAAAATCCTTTGATTCAATTTTTTTATACTGATAGGGAGCAATAGCAATGTCCTTTGAAAAGTCAGGGCTCTTAAATTGGATACTTTCCCAACGATGAGAAACTAGGGCCTCATACGATCCCTTTCCAGACTCCCAGAAACACCAGGTGCGGTCATTAACTGTCTTAGTTGTCGATTCTATGATTGCAATTGTCTTATCCTTAAAAAACGGATCTGCCTCTAGCTGTAGCGCCAAGTTCAAGCCGGAGAGGCCGCCGCCTAAAATGAGATAATCAAAGTGGTTTTGCACCCTACGAAGATACGAGTTCAGAAGGAATTTGTAGTCGGTCTTTTTAGAAGTGGTCGTGGCTTAATCCTTATATTTGACGATTGTAACACTTCTTGCATTTGAGCTACTCATACCATATGAACTTCCTTTTACGCCTATCCTTCTTAATTTTATGTCTTTGCCTTCCAACTGTGGCACAATCACAGGAGGATACCTTGGCATCCAAGAGTTATCTGGAGGTCAGACAACTCATAAATGCTACTTCAAAAACAGATTCGACAAAGGCGATTAATTTAGCCACCTATCTTTTAGAACGCGCAGAAGCTGCCAACGATACAGAAGAGATTTCAAACTCAAAATTAGGTTTAGGCTTTATCCATGGAATGGTTGGTGAAATGGAAGATGGACTTCCTTATTTCGAGGCCATTATTGAGGAGGCACAACGGGATGGAGATAAAGATTTAGAAATGAAAGCCCATATGTTAAAAGGGTATTTATTTAATAAACAAAGTTCATTTACTAAAGCGATTGCTCCGTACTACGCAGGAGCAGATATTGCTTTAGAGATTAAAGATTACGCTAATTATTTTTCCATTATCAATAATATTGGGTGGATTAAAGGAAGCCTAGAAGACTACCTCGGAGCCATAGATATTATGAAAGAAAGGCTTAGTGAGTTGTCTAAAGCGTCGATGGTTCTTACTGATACTACAGTCTCAAAACGCAAGCTTCAAATGTCATTTCTTGCAAACATCGGGAAGTCTTATGAGAATGCAAACCAAGCAGATTCTTCCATATTCTATGTTGAAAAGGCTTTTGCTTTAGCCAAACCTATTGAAGATAGCTGTTATCTAAAGGTTCTCCATGTGGTGCGCAGTCAAGCTTTTATTTTGAAGAGCGAATTTGAAAAAGCAAAGAATGATTTGGATGCCTATGCGTCTATGTGCTTACCTATGACTAAAACTGATAGTCTAGTGTTGAGTGGTAACCTAGGAAAAATCTATTATGGTACCAAAAAGTATCAAAAAGCTGTCGATGTATTGAATCTTGGTCTTAAAGTTTATGACGTACCCTTAGAGGAAGAAAAGTATATGGATGACTACTATAAGGTCATGGCAAAAGCACATAAGTCACTGGGGCAATTGGACAGTGCCAATTACTACTTTGAAAAGCATATTAATACTGCCTCCGAATTTGGGAAATTAAGAACAGATCTATCCACTTCCTTTAAAAATCAAGAAATTGATGCTTTCCAAAACGAATTGGATACCCTCGCAAAAGAAAAGGCCCAAAAGGAAAACCTGATATTATATGGTGGTATTGCCGGAGGCATTGTGATCATTTTTTTAATAGTAGGTCTTCTTCCTAGCAACAAACAACGCAAAGAAAACGAACAAAAATTTAAGGCCTTATTTGATAAAGTAAATGCTGTTGATGCGCCAGAGTCGCAAATTGTAAATACAAAGGATATAGTCTTAGAAGAAAGTGGAACTTCTGAGGTAAATGAGGAGACTACCCAAATGATTCTCGACGGACTTACAAAACTGGAAGCGCAGCATTATTATTTGCATCCTGGCTGTAGTGCCCATAATGTTGCCAAACGAATCAAGACCAATACTACCTATCTATCTAAGGTGATCAATGCTACTTTTGAGAAAAACTTCAGCACCTATATCAATGACCTTCGTGTGAATTATGCGATCTTAAAACTGAAGGAGGACACTAAATTTAGAGGCTATACCATCCAAGCAATTGCCACCGAATTAGGTTATAAAAGCGCCGATTCTTTTACAAAATACTTCAAGCAGCACACAGGATTAAATCCTTCCTTCTACATCAAGAAATTGAATCAAATCGCTGCCTAAACTTTCCTTTTTTGTCATTTTTGAAACCCAAATTTATAAAATTAGGGTGTGGTTTTTTACGCCTCCGCGAAATTGCAACAAATCCCGCTTAGTATCAGTAAACACAACGCTTTACAATTAATAACAGCTACCCAAAATTTCCTAAAATCGGGTAGCTTCTCTTTTATATAGGACACTTCCGTTGCATATTTGACTCAGAAATCAACCACAAAAAAGTTTGACGATGAGAACATTTAAAAAAGTAATTAAAACAGTAGGCCTAGCTTTTTTAGGAATTCTAATAGGGTTTCTTATTAAAGGAGGAATAAATGGCATTGTAGATCATATGGATAAAGCCCATAATGTCGAGATCGCGATTAAGGAAAACTGCGACTGTGAAGAGGTCAATCAGTTTATGTATGCTCGAGGGATTCAATATAGTGCAGAGGATGGCATCACAACAGAAAAAGCAGAATTTGAATTAGTCAACTGCCAGTACAACAATCTTGGAGAAGAGGTTAATAGGCTTAATGATGTTTTAAAAGATGCAGTCTACGGTTATGCAGATTTAGATCTATTGACCTTAGAATTTGTGGGAGCAGAAAAACATCATACTATCACCATTAAAAACGGAATCATCCAATGAAACGAGAATATAAATTTTTACTGCTTGCGATACTCATTTTTCTAGGTGCAGAACTATTGCTAGACTACTATTTGGATGGCTCATCCTTGGAGGTGAAATTATTATTGGCCGTCACCTTGTTTTTGATTTTCAATGTCTTTGCCAAACAACTCAAACAATCTAAAAAACCTTAAATCACACTGTTAATGAAAACAACATCATTTTCTTTTGCCCAATCTGGAAAGCTAGTGCTGGGTATTTTAACTGGAATTGCAATTTTTTACATTTTATCATACTAACTCTTAAAACAATCTTATATGAACACAATTATTAAATACATAATCGTAACGGTCGTTGCCTTAGCCACAAGGCATATGGCAGCCCAGGAAATAAGCGGAGCATATGCAGGCACCTTGGATGTACAGGGAATGCAGCTCGAACTGATATATATCTTCACAACAACTGCAGACGGTCTGATGGCGACTTTGGATGTTCCAGCACAAGGAGCATCGGGAATCGAAATGGACAGCGCGGTATTGGAAGGAACACAACTTAGCATCAAATCGGCTAAGATGAAGATGTCGTATTTAGGTACCTTTGAAAACAATACTATCAAAGGAACATACACACAAATGGGACAAGAATATCCGCTAGATTTAAAAGCCACTGTAAAGACAAAACCGGGAAATACAGCCCTGCCAACTTCTGATGCCGACTTGGCAAAGCTAGCCGCAAAAGCAGATGGAGATTTTAAATATACAGTCGCCGATTACTTTAAGACACCAGCCGCATACTCTTTTAAGTTATCACCAGATGGCAAGTACTTGTCGTATATGAAACGTCGTGAATCTGGAGAGAGAGATCTCTTTTTAAAGAACACAGAGACGCAGGAAGAAACTTTATTGGTTCAACAGCAAGAAGATTTAATTCGCGGATACTTTTGGGCGAGTGAAGACAGAGTATTGTACTTACAAGACAAAGGAGGAAACGAAAACTATCACTTATTTGGTGTAGATCTAGATGGAACAAACAACAAAGAATTAACACCTTATGAGGAGGTGAAAGTAAATCTATTGGCGATTCTTAAGGAAGATAAGGAGCACGTAATTGTTCAAATGAACAAGGACGATAAGCAACAAGAAGAACCTTATAAATTAAACATCCTTACTGGGGAAGTTGAAAAATTATATACCGTTGAAGCGGGAGCGCCTCCCGTTGCAGGTTATGATTTTGATCGTAAAGGAAACCTAAGAGCGATCACCAGAATTATCAATGGTATTGAAACGGAAGTTTTATACAATGTAGACGGAGAATTCAAGCAATTATTGGTAGCCCCTTTTGGAGATAGCTTTGCCATTAGTCGTTTTGATTATAATTCAGACAATGAACATGCTGCCTATGTTGTTTCTAATTTGAATTCAGATAAAACTCAGATTCAGCGGTATGATTTAAAGGAGAATAAGGTCCTTGAAACGATGTTTGAAGATGACACCTATGATGTGAGTGGTATCTCGCTTTCGCGAAAGCGCAACTATGAGATTGATTACTTTTCATTTACTGCAGAGAAACAAGTAATTATTCCAGTAAGTAAGACCTATAAGAAAATTCATAAGCGTTTATCTAAAGAATTTGGTGACAAGCAGTTCTTTACTGTTGGAAGAACAGATGATGAAAGTAAGTATATGGTTGTGATCACCAGTGACCGTATTGTAGGTGAATATCACTTATATGACGTCAAAAAAGATACGGTGACCTTGTTGTACAAATTACTTCCTCAGCTGAAAGAAAAGGATATGGCAACCATGACTCCAATCGCTTTTAAGAGTCGTGATGGCTTGACCATCCACGGTTATATCACGCTACCTGCAGGAGCGCAAAAAGGAGAAAAATTGCCGCTGATTGTTAATCCGCACGGAGGACCACAAGGGATTCGTGACAACTGGGGCTTTAACCCAGAAGCGCAATTATTTGCCAGTCGAGGTTATGCGACCTTACACGTGAACTTTAGAATTTCTGGAGGTTACGGAAAAGCATTTTTAAATGGAGGCTTTGGACAGATAGGTCGTAAGGCGATGGACGATGTAGAAGATGGCTTAGATTATGTAATCGAGCAAGGTTATGTCGATAAGGATAAAGTAGCAATCTACGGTGGAAGCCATGGGGGTTATGCAGTATTACGCGGCATGACCAAAACACCAGATCGCTATGCCTGTGGTGTAGATTATGTGGGCGTTAGTAACTTAAACACTTTTATGGAATCATTTCCAGCCTATTGGGAAAAGTATAGAGATTTGATGCATAAGATTTGGTATAATCCTAATGTGCCAGAAGAGCAGGCAATTATGAATGAGATTTCGCCAGCCTTGCATGTAGATAAAATCGTTAAGCCATTATTTGTAGTTCAAGGCGCCAATGATCCGCGTGTAAACATCAATGAAGCAGATCAGATCGTTGAAAAACTGAGAGCGAGAGGTGTTGAGGTTCCTTATATGGTCAAGTATGACGAAGGACATGGTTTTGCCAAAGAAGAAAATACCTTAAGCTTTTATGAAGCGATGATGGGCTTCTATGCTGAGCATTTAAAAACTGTGAAGAAAGCACCAGTAAAAGGTTAATATAATGAAGTATCGCTACTGTCTCCCTATCGGATAGGTATGCGAAAGTCCGGAAACTCCCAACATACATTATGTTGGGAGTTTTTCTTGTTGAGAAGGTTTTTTTTACCGTTAAATCTGGTTAAGATTATTTGTTCTTTTTTGCATTGCCAAAAAAAGTACCAGGGATGAACGGTCATTTGAAGTCTTGTAGAATTCAAATAGTGAACTTGAATGCTACTTTTCTAGAGTAGAAACTATTGATAATACTACAGGAAAATATTTAAAAAAATTAATTGTTCATTGGGCTTGTTCTTTTTTGCATTGCCAAAAAAAGAACCAAAAAACGCTAGGCTGAAGTAAGCGTTGCTAAAAATTTCATTCACTACGGCGCAAATTAAAGGTGTAGTCAAGATTAACCTGAATATTTACATCCTGCTTAATTATGAAATTTCACCTCATTCCTTGAGGCAGGAGCTAATTTGCTTGACCCTCCACTCATTTCATTTTTTACGCAACCCTTCCTTAGGCCGTTTTAAAATTTGTTCGTTTGAAGATTAATTATCTCATTGCCAAAAAAAGAACTCGGGATGAACGGTCATTTGAAGTCTTGTAGAATTCAAATAGTGAATAGCCAGGCTGTGCGTTGGGAGGCTAGGCTGAAGTAAGCGATTGCTAAAAGTTTCACGAACTACAGCGCAAAATAAAGGAGTCATCAGTTCGAGACTAATTAATCTTTCTGGATACATTTTGAAGATTTAGGTCAAATAGTTCTTGCTCTATTTTACTTAACCTTTCGTTCGTTTCATTTTTTACGCCACCCTTCCTTAGGCCGTTTTAAAATTTGTTCGTTTGAAGATTAATTATCTCATTGCCAAAAAAAGAACTCGGGATGAACGGTCATTTGAAGTCTTGTAGAATTCAAATAGTAAATAGCCAGGAGGTGCGTTGGGAGGCTAGGCTGAACCGAGCTTAACTAAAAATTTCATTCACTACGGCGCAAATTAATGGTGTAGTCAAGATTAGCCTGAATATTTACATCCTGTTTAATTACGAAATTTCACCTCATTCCTTGAGGCAGGAGCTAATTTGCTTAACCCTCCACTCACCTCATTTTTTACGTTAAGCTCGCTTAGGCCGTTTACAAAATGTGTAGCGGAATATCTTTGTTTTACATTGCTAGAAAGTGGGGTGAACGACCGCTTTAAAACCTTTAAAAGTAAATATGCTGTGCTTGTCGGAAGGTGTTGGCATGTGCATCAATGATTACTTTGATGTCTGGAGAATAGCCGCCACCCATGCTGCATTGAACGGGTATGTTGAGGTCTTTGCATGTTTGCAGTACAAATCGATCTCGCTCTTTGCATCCTTCAATCGTACAAGCTAATTTTCCTAGTTTATCACTGGCCAATATGTCAACCCCACAGAGGTAAAAGATAAAATCAGGTTGTTGTTCTTGAATGAGTTTTGGAAGGGTTTCCTTAAGCGTTTTTAGATACACTTCATCAGGGGTGTTAGTCTCTAAGGCAATGTCCAAATCAGAAGCTTCTTTCCTGAAGGGATAATTGGCTTTGCCATGCATCGAAAAGGTGAATACAGTCTCATCTCCTTGAAAAATTTCAGCAGTACCATTCCCTTGGTGAACATCGAGATCTACAATCAGCACCTTTTTTGCAAGGCCATTTGCTTGAAGATATCGAGCGCCTATAGCTTGATCATTGAGCATACAAAACGCTTCTCCATGATCTGTAAATGCGTGATGTGTGCCTCCGGCGATATTCATAGAGATGCCATGCTCTAAAGCAAAATGACATCCTTGAATGGTGCCTTCGGCGATGATTTGTTCTCTTTGAATCAGTTCTTTGGATAACGGAAAACCCACCTTTCGAGCTGCTTTCGCCTCAATGGTGAGCGCCTTGAGATTTTCAAAATAGTCAGAAGTATGACAGCGCAAAACATGGCTGTCATCTACAATTTCAGGTTCAAAGAAATTCTCTGAACTGCAAGTCCCCTCGTGTATGAGTTGGCGCGGTAACAAATCATACTTCGACATCGGAAAACGGTGGCCATCTGGAAGATGGTGTTTATAGATGGAATGATAAGCGATTTTGAGCATGCCTATTTCTCTAATTTCAACTGAATCCGCTTGCGCGAAATATCTACTTCGAGTACTTTAACAATGACCTGTTGTTGTAAGCTTATATGGGCAGAAACATCAGAGACAAAACCATCGGCGAGGTTGGAAATATGAATCAAGCCACTTTCTTTGATCCCAATATCTACAAATGCACCAAAAGCAGTGACGTTATTGACAATGCCAGGCAATAACTGGCCTGCATGCACATCTTCAATCGTTCGAATATTCTGATTGAAAGTAAAGACCTTCGCTTTTTCACGAATGTCTAAGCCTGGTTTTTCTAATTCTTTGAGAATGTCTGTAAGGGTAGGTAAACCAATATCTTCAGTGACGTATTTTGTAAGGTCAACCGACTGTAACAAACCAGCATTCCCGATTATTTCGGCGACACTTACTTTTTGGTCTTTGGCTATTTGTTGCACCAATTTGTAGCGTTCTGGATGAACCGAGGAGTCATCTAAAGGATTATCGGCCCCTTTAATTCTCAAAAATCCTGCGGCTTGCTCAAAGGCCTTTCCGCCCAGACGGGGTACTTTTTTTATCGCTGCTCTGGAGGTATAGGGACCCTCGCTTTCGCGAAAGCGCACCACTCCTTCTGCTAGTTTTGGTCCAATACCAGATACATAACTCAATAAGGGAACACTAGCGGTGTTGATGTTAACACCAACAGCATTTACACAATTTTCAACTACCCGATCAAGACTGTTTTTTAAGGCAGTTTGATCCACATCATGCTGATATTGTCCCACTCCAATCGACTTTGCATCAATTTTCACCAATTCCGCAAGCGGATCTGCTAGTCGGCGGCCAATGGAAACGGCACCTCTAACAGTCACGTCGTAATTAGGAAACTCATCACGTGCAATCTTACTGGCTGAATAGATGGAAGCCCCAGCTTCACTCACCACATAAACTTCGATGGCATTTTTAAAATGTATGCGTTTGATAAGCTGTTCGGTTTCCCGAGAAGCGGTACCATTTCCAATGGCGATCGCTTCAATTTTATAGGCATCGGTAAGGGTACTTATTTTCTTAATGGCCCCTTTGTCGTCGTTTTTTGGCGCATGTGGATAGATGGTTTCATTGTGCAGTAAAGTTCCTTGAGCGTCCAAACAAACTAGCTTACAGCCCGTTCTAAATCCAGGGTCAAGAGCGAGGATGCGTTTTTCTCCTAGTGGCGAACCTAAAAGGAGTTGCTTGAGGTTTTTTGCAAAGACGTTAATAGCAGTTTCGTCGGCTTTTTTCTTAGCTTCCGATAAGGCTTCATTTGATAAAGAAGGTAATAGTAAACGTTTATAGGCATCTTTTACTGCCTGCTTGATTTGAGAAGCACAAGCATTGTTTGATCGGATTAGTTTGCGTTCTATTTTTTCCAGCGCACGTTCATCTTCTATGGATATTTTTACGCGGATATAGCCTTCATTTTCTGCTCTTAGAATGGCGAGTAAACGGTGGGAAGGACAACGGCTTAAAGATTCAGACCAATTAAAGTAATCCCTAAATTTTTGAGCTTTCTCATCAGACTCCTTTGTCTTGACAACCTTGGTTTCTATAATGGCAAAACGACTTAGTTGTTGTCGGAGCTGACTTCTAATATCTGCTCTTTCATTGATCCATTCGGCGATGATATGTCTGGCGCCTTCTAAGGCTTCTTCTGCAGAGCTTACTTCCTTGTTTCTATATCGATGTGCAAGTCCTTCTGGGTCTTGCGAATTTTGCGCCATTATGATTTTGGCGAGTGGTTCTAGTCCGTTTAAACGGGCAGTTTCTGCCTTGGTCTTTCGCTTTTTCTTATAGGGAAGATAGAGGTCTTCTAAGGTAGTGAGGTCCTGAGTGTTCTCAACTTTGGAAGAGAGTTCAGAGGTTAATACTCCCTGCTCTTCTAATGCTTTTAGAATTGTTTTCTTACGTTTTTCTAGGGCTTCAAACTGTTCCTTATATTCAATAATTTTTCCAATTTCAACTTCATCTAGATTACCAGTTGCTTCTTTCCGGTATCGCGCAATAAAGGGCAGAGTACAATCTTCCGCAAGGAGTTGTAAGGTGTTTTTTATGCCTTTTTCTGGTAGTTTGCTGTGTTTGAGAATATATGCTAGCAAGGAAGTGGTTGTATTAATGAGGTACTCAAAAATAAAGAAAATTAACGGTCTATGTAGAGATGCCTTATAGGACTAATGACAGAAATGTAGCATATTTATTATATAAGAAAAAAAATACATCTCCTTAGAACTTCAGGAGTCTGTATTCTCTTTCTTTTGTATTCCAATAACTAAAATAGGTGTTGTCATTGTGGATAAAAATATCTTCTGCGGTATCCCATTTAAGATCTTCTTGATATTCCTTAACACGATCAAAAATATTATCCTGAAATTCTTCATTCTTTATGTGATTAAAATCACTATCAAATAGGCCGTTGATATATACTGCCTTAGAAAATCCATATCCATTAAAGGACGAAAAGGTAGGGTTGTATGAGGGTACGTATAAGGTTTGACCTCCTCCTACAGGAATAGTTGTGCCCCCCATGGGTCCCATTGGGACACCAGAAAAACCACCTCCACCTGAACTTATCATGGCGTAACTCCCTAAAGTAATCTGATAGTTTCCATCCTCCTTATGTATGGAAACTCCAATATCACCACTTGTAATTTTTCTCAAGAATTGCTTTGTAGTTTTAAGCTCTCTCTTTGCTTTGCGATATGCTGATCCATCTTGTATGATAGGCGAATTTTTAAACTCAATATCGCTAATTTGATCTGCATGGTATTCTTTTATTACCTCGTTATCAAAATTCTTTACTTGGAAGATCATTTCATCCTTTGAACTTGCAATGTGAAACAGATTTTCACCATGAATAAAGGAATTGTAATTCTTAAATTCTGAGGTCCATCCTTCTGGATATTCAAAAGTTTTAGTAGTTAATGATAGACTAGAAAGATCAATAATATGAAGGATGGTTTGTATATCATCGTCTTCAAAAGTGAGATATAATTTGTCGTCTTTATGATAAAGTTTATTTTCCTTTGAGCTACGATCTATGGTATTAGGCACCCGGTTATCAATTTTGGTCATTCCTCCTTCAACAGAGAAAAACCCAATTGATTTAAGTAATTGTTGCTCCTTATCATCTGAGTCTAATTGAAAAGTGGCTATTGTTTTGAAGGTAAAATTAGGCGTAAACTCTCTTAAAATGAGTGCGTTCTTTTTGGTGGCACTCATTAGGATCATACGGTTTTCAAAACTGACTGTTTCAAGGTATTTCTCACCTTCAAATTTAAATTCAATTTCATCCGTTTTAATCTCTCCACTTTCAAGATCTAAGGAAATATATCCAAATTTTTTATTGGAAGAGGTTGAGAAAACAAGTGTATACCTCTTTTCATTTTCAATGCTGTAACCAATAACTTCCTTATATTTTTTCTTAAGATGAGTCCCTGATGCTTCTCCTATTTTTTTGAAATCAGAATTGAATAGGTATCCCTGTATTTTCTTTTTTTGTGCTAAAATCACGGCTACATTATTCGTCCGTGAATCGGATAAAGAATAATTCTCAACATTTCTTAACTGTGTCTTGAAATCAAGATTCTTAAAACTTAATACGCTTTCTTGTCCGAATGCAGTATGCGCACATAGTAGTGCTAAAATAATTAAGGTATACTTCATTTATATGCTTTAGTTGATTGTATTACCAGGCTTCACTCCAGCTTCATCTGGACTAACAAACACCAATTTTCCATCGGCATTTTCTGTCATAAGAATCATTCCTTCGCTTTCTACACCGCGCAAGGCACGTGGCGCAAGGTTGACAAGAACAGTGACCTGCTTTCCAATAATATCTTCAGGTTTGAAACTCTCGGCGATTCCAGAAACGATAGTTCGGGTGTCAATACCGGTGTCTACTTTCAACACTAGAAGCTTTTTGGCTTTAGGCATTTTCTCTGCTTCAATAATAGTACCCACACGAAGATCGAGTTTGGTAAAATCATCAAAGCTGATCGTTTCTTTCTGAGGTTCTACAACCGCATTTTCTGCAGCATTGGCCTTTTTGCTTGCTTCTAGTTTATCCAATTGTTTTTGCATCTGATCATCTTCAATTTTGGAGAAGAGTAATTCTGATTTTCCACAGAGATGCCCTGATGGCAATAAAACCTCTTTTGTGGCTATATCATTCCAGCTTAACTCCCCTTCGACAGGCTCAGGGTGACTCGCTGATGGTATGTTGAGAATAGTTTTTAGTTTGTTACTTGTAAACGGTAATAAAGGCTCACTTAAAACAGCCAAGGCAGTTGCGATTTGTAGTGCAACATACATTACTGTTTTGGTGCGCTCCTCATCTGTTTTAATAGTCTTCCATGGCTCTTCGTCAGCTAGGTATTTATTTCCTAGTCGGGCGAGATTCATGAGTTCTGTTTGGCTTTCGCGAAAGCGGTATTTTTCAATACTACTACCAATCACTGATGGATAGGCTCTTAAAGTATCTAAGGTCTGGGTGTCGATATCTCTAAATGCTCCCGGAGCTGGAACTTCTCCTTCATAGTATTTCTGCGTCAACACAGCGACTCTATTGATAAAATTGCCAAAAATAGCTACTAGTTCGCTATTGTTACGCGTTTGGAAATCTTTCCAGGTAAAGTCATTGTCTTTACTTTCTGGAGCATTTGCCGTAAGCGTGTATCGCAATACATCTTGTTGCTCAGGAAAATCTTCTAGGTATTCATGGAGCCAAACCGCCCAGTTTTTTGAGGTGGATAGTTTTTGACCCTCCAAATTTAAGAACTCATTAGCAGGCACATTTTCAGGGAGGATATACTCTCCATGTCCTTTCAACATTGCTGGAAAAATGATACAATGGAAAACGATATTATCTTTTCCTATAAAGTGAATCAATTTGGTGTTTTCGTCCTTCCAATACGGCTCCCAATCTTTCCCTTCACGGGCAGCCCATTCTTTGGTAGATGAAATATATCCTATTGGAGCATCAAACCAAACATAGAGGACTTTCCCTTCGGCGCCTTCTACAGGCACAGGAATTCCCCAATCGAGATCACGAGTTACCGCTCTAGGACGTAGTCCGTCGTCAATCCATGATTTACATTGTCCGTAGACATTTGTTTTCCAATCTTTTTTATGTCCTTTAAGGATCCATTCTCTAAAGAATTCATCGTATTGATCCAAAGGTAAAAACCAGTGTTTGGTTTCTTTTAGGCTTGGTACAGCACCTGTAATCGCAGATTTAGGATTGATTAGGTCTGTTGCATTATGAGAAGTACCACAGTTTTCACACTGATCGCCATAGGCTTCTTCAAAGCCACATTTCGGACAAGTTCCTGTCACGAAACGATCGGCTAAAAACTGATTAGCTTCTGCATCATAGAGTTGTTCATTGGTTTCTTCAATGAATTTCCCTTGATCATACATGTTCTTAAAGAACTCAGAGGCGGTATCATGATGAATCTTGGCTGTAGTACGCGAGTAATTGTCAAAGGTTATTCCAAAGTCAACAAAGGACTTTTTGATAATTGCATTGTACTTATCTACAACATCTTGAGGGGTGATCCCTTCTTTTTTTGCCTTGATAGTAATAGGAACCCCATGTTCGTCACTACCACAAATAAAGGCAACATCTGCCCCTTGCATCCGGAGATAGCGGGCATAAATATCTGCTGGAACATACACTCCTGCGAGGTGTCCGATATGAATGGGACCGTTAGTATACGGTAAGGCAGCGGTAATGGTATAACGTTGTGACATGAATTCTGTTTAGAAGCCACAAAAATAGGTAAAATTGATGCACCTAAAGCACCATTAGTAAGAGTTTACGGTAGCTTTTGGTTGAGAGTAATAGGTAATATGTTCATTTTCCCCATCGCAACACTTCGAGGCTAAAGGGTGTGATAATTAGCTCAACTTCCATAAAACCTCACTTAAGTCGCAATAGTGTTGGGAGACATATTCGTTTTTAGAGGAGATGTCGTTTGTATAGCAATTTCGCGAAAGCGATACCTTAATTACTCTTAATAATTTCAACCAATTATAGGATCAACATCGATTTACTATAAAACTTACCACTTACTGCAATTCGATATATATATTGACCTGTTTGTAAATGGGTATTCATGGATTTTTTAACATCGATATGGTGCTCTCCAGAAAAGAGCATTTCGTTTTTAATCGTCCCTATTTCTTGTCCTAATAAACTGTACAATTTCACAACTACGTGTGCTGCCGAAGGGTTTGTAAAATGAATAAAAGTATCCTGTTCTTTGTAATAGGCTCCATGTGTCAAACCAGACAAAGCACCGTTAAAATCATTGGTACTTAAACTGGAACAATTGAATCCTAAATCCAAAGAAGGATATTCTTGTCCGAGCATAATTAGGTTTACCAAAGGCGCGTCTATACAGAGCCAATCGGTGAGAATAGAACTATACACTGAGCGATAGTCAACATCAAATTTCAAATTCCCTCGAGCGTCAACATCTTCTAGGTCTGGATGTATGCCTTGAAAGCCATTACCATTGAGGGCTGGCCCAAACATGAGCATGGTTGAAGCGGCTCCGTGATCGGTTCCTTTAGAACCATTTTCATAAGGACGGCGTCCAAATTCAGAAATGGTCATGCCTAGGACTTTGTCGTCCCAGCCAGCTTGACCGAGGTCCTCATAAAAGGCAGCCATGGTTTCTGACAGCGTGGTCATGAGGGTTTCATGTTTTACGGCTTGGTTGCTATGGGTATCAAACCCATCAAGGGTGACCATATAGATTTTTGTTCCCAAATTGCCTTTAATCAATCGAGAAACAAGGGCCAATTGTTGTCCTAAACTCGAAGTTCCATAATCTACTTGGTCTGAGGAATTTTCATAAGCCTCATTGATAACACCTGCATAATTATAGGTAGTATTGACTAGGCCTCGAAGGAAACCAAGTTTATCTCCATGGGTACAATCGGGTAGGTTATTTACATCGTATACAGTTCCAGTTTCGGCTATTGAAAACAAGGTATCAGGGTTAGAAACGGCAAAGGAATAATTAAGATCATTACCATCAAAAATTAGATTACCTGCGCTACCAATTTGAATGGCCGGTGGTGAAGCTGGTGGGTTGAATAAATAGTCGGGATATAGGTCTTCAAAATAACGTCCCATCCATCCAGTGTTTTCCTGATTGGTCTCGTCTGTACTTGCCCAGATGTCTGAAGATGAAAAATGGGAGAGTGACTGATCGTTATATCCTACCCCGTGCACCACTTTCATTTTTCCATCTCCCCACATCGACTCTAGGGGGTTCATATAATTGGGCATTGCAAAATCTTCATTCAGAGCAAAGGTATCTTGAGCATTGATCTTAATAAAGGGTCTTGCAGTAGCATATGTATCATAATCGTACATAGGCACTACCGTGTTCAGACCATCATTTCCTCCCTTTAAGCGAACAATTAAAAGAATATTATCATTGTCAGATTGGGTCAGGGCCATGCCCAAGGGGGAAGGTTTATTTATTGTGAGCGCGTTATTTGCAAAAGCAATGGTTCCTCCACCTACAAGACCAAGAGCTTGTAAAAAGGATCGCCGATTCCACGTTTTGTGTTCTTCGTTATGTTTTTCGTCGTTTTTAGGTCTTGAGGCATTAATATGCCCTCCCTTATGATGATTGCACATGAGCGTCTATTTTAGTTGGAATTCAGGTAGTTTAGTAATGTATCTTAAAAGACCTTCTACTTGGTCGGGGACAGAGTCGAAGTATAAATCCCAGATTCCATCGTCGTAGTAATTTCCAGGTACTTCGCCTTTAAATACCTCAATAGCTTCATCGTAATCGGTGTCTAGAAGTAAGGGTCGGGCTAAGAAACTATTGACAATTGTTTTAGTTACGAGGATATGGTCATTTGTATTTCCGCCTAGCAAAGTAAGAGCTAGATTTCTGAATTGCTCCGTATCATTCTGTTTCATTTTGTCAATGACAAAATCAAGATAATCCCAGCGCAGTACCACCGTGTTTGAATCGATCCAACTCTCATCACCTTGCCAACCTGCTACATCGACAGGGTTGTATAATTCTTGACCTAAATTGGCACTATAAATTCTATAAATGGCTTTGATGTTGTAGAATCTATCAAAGGTAAGTGAGCTGCTATTATCAAAAGAAATTAAAAGGTCCATCGGACTTTTTATCAATACGCCTTGCGTCGAAGCATCGTGAAAATGTTCACTCAAGAAGAGCGTTTCTAACATCGGTTTCAATTCAAAATTATTATCAAAAAGGATCTGACCTAATTGAGAAACGATATCTTCATTTACTGCAGGACTCACAAAATACTGATATAATTTGCGGGCGATAAAGGTCGCAACCAAGCTTCCTTTCTGTTCAAATAAGATGTCTATCACATCGTCGTATTCCCATTTATCAGTTTGACCAAAGATTGTTTTATAGTCATTGTCCCATGTATTCGGATTGAAATAAATTGCAGCCCAGGTGGAGTCCCAACTATTCCATCCTGTCAATGCTTTTGCTGTTTCTGTTATATCAGTTTCTGTGTAGCCATTATTTACACCTAGCGTAAATAATTCATAGAGTTCGCGAGCATAATTTTCATTTGGAGAATTTTCCTTATTCTGAAACCCGTTCAGATAGAGAAGCATTGCGCCGGTGAGACCAATTTCATGCACAAAGTCCTTAAAGTTCCCCATGGCATGAGTTTGTATCGTTTTATAATACTGATATTGATAAGCTGGAGAAAAATAAGCCCGTATTTCTGTGACAAAATGGTTGGACCAAAATAAGCTCAATCGATCCCGTAGACCATTATTTAATAAATCACCTATGGTAGTTTCCGTCCATTGCCGTGTATAATAATTTCTATTATTAGGCGCATTGTCAAATTGGGTTTTATTCCAATTTGCCCATTCGGGGGCAGGAGTTAAGGGAAGACTTTCTGCGTCAGAAATCATTTCAGAAACAACTTCTTGAGGGGTCATTAAAAGGGCTTCCTTGATAGTAACAGGATGCGCTCCAAAACCTAGTTTGGCATACATGCTTTGGACCTTGAATGCATCCCAGGGGTTTTCAGGAGTGGGCACATAAGGAGCTAGGGTTGCCGTGTTGCATGATGTTTGTGTTTCCATATATGGATCATTAGTATGTGACTGAAAGGGGTCATAATTAACTAAAAAATTCCTCAGGCCACGATCATAAAGATCAGACTAGAAATGTTTAGTTTTTTTACTGAGCTCCTTTCGAATAAACGAATTTGAGCGTTATGAAGAAGTCAAAGGGTATAAAAATCCATTGTTGATGGGAAGACTTGACTCTCTAAATAATCGGTTTGATTTGGGGAAGTAATGTAAGAATAAAAAAATAAATCAAAAAAAGGTGCAACTATAAAGCGCACCTTTTTAATGAGTTATCCTAAAATGAATCGATCTATTTTATCAAAATCGACTTGCTATAAGATCTTCCGCCATAGTTAATTCTGTAAATGTATTGGCCAGAAAAAAGTCGTTTTTGTATCGCTTGTTTGATGTCAATTTTATGTGGACCTGCTAGCAAAAAATCATTATTGATATTGCCCACTTTCTGTCCAAGGATATTGAAAAGTTCAATGTTTAATTTGGCAGGAGAAGGCAGGGTAAATTCTAAATAGGTAATTGAATTTTGATAGGTAGCCAAGTGGAAAAACCCATCAGGCTTTCCAAAATCAGGTGTAGAAAGACTAGAGCAATTAAATCCTAAGTCTAAGGTTTCATAACCGCCATCTAAGAGGATCTCATCTACTAGGTCGGGTTCTATACAGAGCCAATCCTTTAAAACGGAGGCGTAGATGCTTCTAAAATCTGTTCCAAATTGCAAGTTTCCATTGGCATCTGGGGCTTGAAGATCGGGTTGTGATCCCACAAAACCATTGCCTTCTAATTTTGAACCAAACATCATTACTGGAGAGGCGGCACCATGATCGGTACCATTAGAACCATTTTCTTCAATACGACGTCCAAATTCTGAAAAGGTCATTCCAATAACACGATGATCTCTGCCTACAGTAGCAAGATCTTCATAAAAAGCTTTGACAGAATCAGATAAAACCGACATAAGATTATTGTGGTCTTCTACCTGATTTGCATGCGTATCAAACCCACCAAGAGTAACCATATACACCTGTGTTCCTAGTCCGCCCTTAATCATCCTAGCGACAATCTTAAGTTGCATTGCAAAACTAGAATCTCCGTAGTCAACTCCATTGGTAGCGGCTTCGTAGGCCTCATTAATGACACCGGCATAGGTAAAGGTAGTATTGGTCATTCCGCGCATAAATCCTAGTTGGTCGCCATAGGTACAGCCAGGGATATTTTGCACATCATGAAGCACTCCTGTTTCTGCAATACTTGCAAGTTGTTCAGGATTTGCAACCGAAAAGGCATAGGTAGTATTCATGCCATCAAAAAGAAGATTTCCAATACTTCCTATTTGAATCGCCGGCGGTTCAGCGGGCGGATTGATAAGGTAATCTGGATAAATATCTTCAAAATAGCGACCCATCACCCCTGTGTTTTCCACATTCACAGCATCGGCGGAAGCCCAGATATCTGAACTTCTAAAATGCGATAAATTTTGATCAGGGTAGCCTACTCCATTCACCACTTTCATCTTCCCATCTGCCCAGAGCGATTGCAACGATTGCATACTTGGCGGAATCCCAAAATCAGGTGATAATTGGTATAAATCTGATAAGTCATGTTTGATCGTTGGCCTGTTTTGGGCATAGAAATCGTAATCTGAAATCGGTACGATGGTGTTGAGACCGTCATTTCCACCTTTCAAACGAATCAAAAGTAGGATACGCCCATTGTTTTCGGTATTGGCCAGAGCCGCCGTTAATCGTGATGGGACAGAAGCCGTTAAATTTGCTCCGCCTACCATTATAGTTCCCCCGCCTATGAGTCCGAGCGCCTGTAAAAACGAACGTCTGTTCCAAGTGCTGTGTTCTTCATTATGGTGAGCATCTGTAATTTTTGCAGATGGAGAATTGCTTTTGGTCTTTCCTTTTGAAGACTTTGAATGTTTATCGTGATCGCACATAGGAGGACTTATTTTAATTGAAATTCAGGCATTCTAAAAATATGCTGTATAAGGAGTAGCACTTGATATGCTGCAGAATCCCAATCGAGATTCCACTGTCCTGTATCATAATAATTTTGCGGGACTTCCCATTTTAAAATATCGGTGGCGTTATCGTAATCGGTGACGGTGTACAGTGTTTTGGAAACGAAGAAATCAACCACGGTTTGCGCAATAAAGGCAGGGTCGTTACTGTCACTTGTAAGGTTCTTAGCAAACTGGCGAAACTGGTCATTGTCAAAATTCCACATGGGCCAAGTGAGATACTCCATGCTGAGCCAACGCCCAGAAATCGTACTGGTATTTATCCAATCTCGATCTCGCTGCCAGCCGGCAACATCTACAGGCTCAAAAATATCTTGCCCCAAGGTTGCGTTGAGGTAAATGATCAAATTGGTGTAGTCATTATTAGCATTATCGTATTGAAACTGGGTTTCATTAAGATAGATAGAAGTTAAATCATAAGGGCTTTTTATAATCAAGCCATTGGCATCTACATCATAAAAATGCTGACTTTTAAAAAGCTCAGTCATCACTGGCGCCATATCAAAATCATTGGCAAGCAAGGTAGCTGCCATGGTATTTACGATGGACGTATTTATATCAGGACTCACAAAAAACGCATAGAGTTTTTCGCAGATGAATGGAGCGATAAGATCTGCCTTTTCTGCAAAGAGGATATCAATGACATCATTGTAATCCCAATTGCCAGTTTGCCCAAAAATAGTTTTCTGAGAATTGTCAAAGGTGCTACTATCAAAAGTAATGGCGGCACCAAAATCTGCCCAATGGTTATAACCAGTGAGAGCTCTGGATGTTTCTACAATATCGGTCTGTGTATAGCCATTGTTTTCTCCAAGCGTAAATAACTCATAAAGCTCCCGTGCATAATTTTCATTAGGGGTAACGTTCGTATTTTCCCAACCGTTGAGATAAAAAAGCATTGCTGGATTTAATCCGATGGCTCTGACAAAATCTCTAAAATTGCCTAATGCATGCGTTTGTAAATCATCCCAATATTGAAATAAATAAGGCGGATGCTTGTAAGACTCGAGTTCGGTAACAAAGTGGTTTAACCAGAAAAAAGTGAGTTTCCCTTTGAGGCCTTTGGTTCTAATATCTACTTCCGCTTGTTGGTACCACGACAGTCGTTGCTCATCTACCTCTAAGGCATAATCGGTATAATCTGAAAAAGACCAATAGCCCCAAGGCGGTGCTGGTGTATTGGGCATATTTACAGCTTCGCTCACTAGATTATCTATCAATTGTGAAGGCGTCCCTGCTAGGGCGATGTTGATTTCAGCGTCAGTTGTACCGTTAGCGAGGCGTCTAAAAACATGTTTTGCTTTGGCAACATCCCAAGGATTTCCAGAAGTAGGATTGTAGGGACTTATTGAAGCGATGTTACAAGAAGTAAGAATTTCCATCGTGTATTGGATTTTATAAGAATGAGTCTAGCTATCCGCTTGAAAATTAACATTATATTAACTATGACTCTAATTAAACCTGAAAGTTTAATTTTTAGTACATTGAGACGTAAAAAAACATCTAATGGTTACACCTCCATCATTAAAAAATGGCGATAAAGTTGGCTTAGTTGCTACTGCCCGCAAAATTTCTACTAAGGAGTTGGCAGAGGGCATAAGTTTACTAAAAAGCTGGGGCCTGGTTCCCGTTATTGGCAAATCGATAGATGCCGAAGACCATCAGTATGCTGGGAGTGATGCGTTACGAGCCAAAGATTTTCAGGAGATGTTAGACAATCCAGAGATCAAAGCCATCTGGTGCGCCCGCGGGGGTTATGGGACGGTGCGTATAATCGACCAATTGGATTTCTATAAGTTTGTAAAATACCCAAAGTGGATTGTAGGCTACTCTGATGTGACAGTTTTCCATTCACACCTTCATAAGATCGGTTTCCAGACCTTGCATGCAACGATGCCTGTGAGTGTGGAGGATAATACCGCTTTCGCGAAAGCGTCCTTAAAACAAGCTTTGTTTGGCAAAAAGCCCGGCATTCAAATCAAACCCGTACACCCTTCCAATCGCCTAGGGGCCGCAAAAGGGACAGTGGTAGGTGGAAATCTCTCCATGTTATATTCCTTATGTGGAAGTAGTTCGAGTCTAGAAACGGAAGGAAAAATTCTGTTTATTGAAGACTTGGACGAATATTTATACCATGTAGATCGCATGGTCATGAACCTCAAACGCAACGGAATGCTGGATCACTTGGCAGGATTGATGGTGGGAGGAATGACTAAAATGCATGACAATACGATCCCTTTCGGGAAAACAGCTCAGGAGATTATCCTTGATGCTGTGAGAGAATGTGAGTATCCTGTTGTTTTTGATTTTCCTGCGGGGCATTTGGACGACAATCGAACGCTCATCTTAGGCGCCGAAGCGCAGCTCGATGTCACAGCGACTGAAGTGAATTTTTCTTATAAGAAGTAGCTTAACGACTACTGCGGCTTTGGAAACTTTGTTTTAAAATTAAACGCTTTTTCAGTCGGCCCATGCACCTTTAAATATTCGAGTTGTTCGACGCACTCTTCTATAGTTGGGAAGGCATCTTTTGGGATCCACCAAAGTGCGTAATTCACTTTTCCATATTTAGTAAACCACTCTTTTCTTCGTCTTAAAAAATCTGTGTGAAAGGTTTTATAAGTAAAATGCTCCAGCGTCTCTATAGTTTCCCAAACGGAAATATTGATGATGATTTTTTCGTCATTGTAGGGATTAAAACTAGCGGCATTATTGGACTCATCTTTTAATCGCCACACAAAGCCCTCACTTTCTTCTGCAAGTTGGTTAACGGCATCCAGATTGTCTACAAATTCCTTCATGATGGGGTCGTCTATATTGACTCCAATCATTTCTGCGACATTTATTTCTGCTGGTTGATACATACAGTGTTTTTAAAAAGTTGACGATTAAAACGCCTTATTTTCTTTTAGGTATTTGATGATAATTCCCAATTGGCCCAGGTGATA
Organism: uncultured bacterium; assembly: GCA_963974305.1. Lineage (GTDB taxonomy): Bacteria > Bacteroidota > Bacteroidia > Flavobacteriales > Flavobacteriaceae > Dokdonia. The sequence goes on along the minus strand of CAXBCS010000006.1, from coordinate 4,870 downwards.
TAAATCGTGATGCAGCATGCCATTAATTACAAAACTGTATTCATAATCGCCTTTAAAATCTGTATCGTAATAGGATTCCTTTAAGAAAGAATCGTCTTTGGTTTTTAAGAGCGCAATCAGTGTTGAAAGTGTGTCGTCATATTCAGATTTGATCTGTTGCCAACCTACAATTTTGAGTTTGTCATTGGGCAGCCAATTCTCTTCACAAGCATCTGTTTTGCTTCCTTTACCGGTTTGGATTTTCAAAATGGTTTCCTTTCGCCATAGGGTAAGATGAGAAATTATTTCAGCGACACTGTGAAGGTTTTCAAGAGGCCTTATAAAAAGGGCAGCTTTATCTAGGTCCTTTAGTTTGCTCTCAAAACTACTCCCGATCCACAATTTTCCATCTTGGACATCTTCCAACTGCTGAATAATATGTTTGATGAGGTGTTTCATATTCATTTCCCCTCACTCCCCCTTCACAACCAAATTCCGAAACCTCCCAGAAGAACCGAAACCTGTCCAGATTCCTATTTTATCCGACTTCATTGTAGTTAGCCTATCTACAGATAAAACAAGATTGGATCGATCGTTTAAATACACTTCAACAGACAGCTCTTTGACTATGATAATTGCCTTAAACCAGCCGTCAGGATTTGGAGGGTTTGTAATTTCACTCTCAAATTCTCCCGTTCGTTTGTTTCTTAGTTTTCTCCAGGTAAATTCAGGGTGAAAAATGTATTGCACCATATGGTCTTTTCTAGCTTGCTCTTCAGCAACAAAGTTGAAGGGCCTAAAATAGATGGCTTCATAGGTATGTTCATCTTGGATATTAAAAGCAATGCCAATAAAACTTTTACCTGGATTATTCTCCCCTAAAAGATCAATTTCGATGACCCCTTTTTCAAAAGCTACATCTTCCAATATCCCCAGGCCATCATCATTCTTTGCATTCATTTCTACAGCAGCTGAAGCTTCCCCATAAGGAGATATAGTCCGGTTAACAGCGGTTATTTTCTTCGCTTGCAGTTTGTCTGCCAACTCTATCTTCTCCTGCCCAAAAGAAGGCATAGAGAGCAGACAGAGCATTATAAAAGCCACTGATATTTTTATATTTTTCATACTACATTTTCTTTTAATTATCGCCAACACCTTCGTCTGTATTCCCACTTCAATCGAGCGTCCTTGCTTAGTTCCTTTAAATGTATGATAATTAATTAACTAAAATCCTTAAACACCAAATCTCAAATCTCAAATTCCAAAAACCAACAACTAAAGACCAACGACCATTGTTCGTTTCTGATATAGGCTGACCACAAAAAATATTGGCTTTGATAAGAACAGTATTATCCGTTGTCCGTTACTAAAACTGGTGATTTCAATCCTTTGATAAGTAAATAAATAGGCAACGTTAATTGCACCAACGCCATAGGAAGTAGCATGTCCATACTTATTCCCTGTCCGAAAATGGAGAGTACTTCTTCAACAAACATAAGTGCCACCGCAAAGATTCCAAAACCGGAAATGAGTCTAGGAACGAGTTTAGATCGGTAAAAGGTGTAATACAACACAAAAACAGGAAAGCAAGAAAGTAAGAGATAGAAGTAATGCGTCCAACGGTGTCTTTGATATACCAAAGTCTCCAGAATATTGAGCGAACTATCACCTCCATTGGCTACATATTCATTACTCAGTTCTAGCATGGATATTACGCTCACGTTATCGAGCATTACCGCGATAAAACTCACTATACAAAAGGCAAGATATAGATAGCCCAAAAGCGAACTATGCCTTTTAAAAATGGGCAAGAGAATCGTAGCAATTAATATGGTTGTTAGTCCGCTTAACATACTCAGCAAGACAGAAACAATAATTTGATTGGAGTGTTCAGAAGTAGTAGTTAGAAACTCATCTGAAAACAGCACTGGGCCTTGTAAAAATTGAAAGATAAGGACTCCAGTAACAAAAACGAACAGCAATAGCGCGCCAGAAATTCTTCCGGCTTTTTGATTTGAATACATGATTGATTTTTTGATTGATTACAGATGTGTCGCTGGAGGAGGTGGGATGTTACAGAATAGTCTTGGAGGGTGGGGTTTTGTGGGGATGATTGTTAAGGTTAGTTGGCCTAGATTAGCTTAAAAACTTGTTCTGAGCTTTACGAAGGGGATTTGGGTATTAACTTAGTTCTTTATTGTAACCAGTACTTTATCAGAACAAACTATCAGGATATTTCTCAATTTCACTTTCCGCTTGTTCATCTTTTACTTGCTGTAATTGTTTTATAATTGATTTTGTTTCTCTGAATTGTTGCGCTTCAATTACTTTTATAAAATCGACTTCCTTATCATATTTATCAATAATAACTTGTTCGATTTCGTCTAATGATACTCTAAAATATTCTTTTCTATAATTTACTTTATTGATACGTCTATCATCAAATTCTTTATGCAGTAGGCTTTCTAATTCTGGTGCATTTTCTGAAAAAATCATAGCGTGTAAATCGAACGTAAAAGGTACAGATGCATCTCCCAATTCTTTTACTCTATCCAATGGCTCAAGTCTTCTTGTCATTCCAATTTTATATACATTCTCTCCAAATGATCCAAGATTAGAAATTATATAAACGTGTCCAGATTTAGTTTCTTGCGCTCTTGAAATTGCTCTTTCTTTTGCTTCGTGAGCTTCTTTTAAATTCTGTTCCAGTTGTGCGATTTGAGAATTGAGTTCGTCCAACTTTTCTCCGCTTACCAATCCCAAATCCCTTTTGGCGCTTTCCAAAGCTTTCTGGAAACGTTTTTCTTCTATTTCAGCATCTTTTCTTGCTTTTTCAAATTCTCTTTGTGCTCTTTCTTCTTCTCGTTGCTCTTCTCTTATTGCTCGTGCTTCTTCTTTTTCTTGATATTTTTTATGAGCTAATTCATAAACTAAATGAAGTTCGTCTAATTTTAGTTGGAGATACTTATCAGTAATAAAAGTGTTATTAGATTTCCCAAGTTTGTTAATTGCGTTAAAGGCCTTTGTAATTCTTTCTTCAAAACGCTTTACATTATTCCAACGCACTTTTGAAATTAGTGAGTCACATTCCCCATTAAATGCTCTTAATGTCAAATTAATATATCTCCTTGTCATTATTTCGCCCTGTTTACGGCTATTTCCGACAGACCATTCCGTATTACATACACAAGCAATCCCGTCTTTTATCAGTTGTTTTTGTCTTGCAACAATTAGTGAAATTCTCTCCTTATACTTTTCTGAAGATTCTAAATCAAAAATTGGTTCATAAATTCCGAGTTCAACAAATTCTAAATCATTTTGATAAAGTTTAATATCTTTCTCTAATTCTTTAAAGATTGATTTTGCATTAATGAACTTGTTATTTAATTCAATTGCATTTGCTTTAATTTCGGTAAATTCTTTATTCTTTGATTCAATTTCACTTTCAATTGATACGAATCCGCTAAATCTTTTTAAATCAGAATTAAGTTTATTGTTTTCTTCTGTTTTTGTCGAGAGTTCAGAATTTTTATTTTTGATTTCAATATTCAGCTTTTTCTTCGCTCTCTTAAATTGAATTATCGCGATGAATAATGCAATTCCTAACACCGATATAGTGATTATTGATCCTAATGTCATTTACAGTTTGGTTTTTCTTGTAATGGTTACGGTCTTATTTAGAATAGTATGTAGGAAAAAATACATTTGTAATTGTAAAACTAGGAAGACCTTATAATGAAAATTATGGTCTTAGATTAGCTTATAATCTTGTTCTGAGCTTGTTGAAGGGGCTTGGGTTTTGACTTAGTTTTATGTTAGGTGCTAGCTTCTTATTCGAATAGTGAATTCATTTCTTTAAAAACTTTTTCAAAATTATCTAATGTATCAGGAGTGAAATAGTCTTTAGACACACCTAGTTTTACAAGTTCATTTGCGGGTCTGTAATGATTAAATCGATCTTTATTTATATGTTGATTGATTTGAATAATTATTTGTTTTATGCCTGAATTTAAATCAGACTCGTTGATTTCAATAAACTCGCTAAATGCTGAATTGAATAGTTTTAGATAATCTGATTTAACGAATAAATCTTCAAGGTCTGCTTTAGGATAACCTGTTAAGAAATCATCAAAGAATCTGATTTTATTTTTTTGAATTATTTTTTCCGCAATCATTTTATCCATTTTTGCTTTTCCTTTTGAGTCTGAATAGGAATCAAGTAAGCACGCAATTTCTAAATTTGAACCTCTTAGTAACGAAATGAAGGTCGCAACTTTTTCTAACCCTCCAGTTGGAACAATTGTAATATCCCCCCTTAAATGCTCTCTTTTTTCAGATTCTAAAATGCCAGAAATTGCAGTTAAAATGATTAAATCTGAAACGCCCTCAACAAGTAAATTTTTCTTACTTACGAAAAGATTTTGTGCAATGTCATAACCAAGAGAAGCTTGAAGCGGAAACAAAGTATTTGGATCTTTTTCCTGAATGCTATCAGAAATTACAGAACCTTTATCTGTTTCTAAAACAGTTCTTACTCGATTTAGACTATCTGACGAAATCATAAAAGGTGAGTGCGTGGAATAAATTATTTGATAGTCATCAGACAAATCCTCGATAAATCTTAAGAGATCTGCTTGTGCGGAAGCGTGTAAGTTTAGTCCAGGCTCATCTAAAAGTAAAATGTAATTTGAGCTTTTGTCTTCTTGAATTCTTTTAAACCAAACTAAAAATGAAAAGAACCAATTAAATCCTTTACTTCTGTTTTTAAGAGAAAGAGATACTCCTTTACTTTTTACTCTTATATCTGAAATATGCTCTACGATGCTTTTTCCATTATATCTATCCGTTTTTTCTTTCTTATCAATTCTAAATGTGATTTGTAAGTTTTTAT
>CAXBCS010000005.1:0-109729 GCA_963974305.1 uncultured bacterium | reverse complement strand
AGGGTCATTGGGTTTTCAGTTCCGCCTTTTGATAGCACATGCTCCTTGAATTTCTTCCCAATCTCTACGTTAAAAATGCCATTTTCTTTAAAGTATTCAAAGGCATCTGCGTCCAATACTTCGGCCCATTTATAGCTGTAGTAACCTGAAGAATATCCTCCTTGAAAGATATGTGAAAAGGAGGTGCTCATACAGGTAGTCGGAGTTTCTGGATATAGAGTCGTGTCTGCAAATACCTTCGTTTCATAGGCTTTAACATCTCTAATTCCTGAAGGATCCTTCCCATGCCACGCCATGTCTAGGAGGCCAAAACTTAGTTGGCGCAAGGTCTGCATCCCTTCATGGAAGGTGGCAGAAGCCTTAATTTTTTCTACAAGTTCCATTGGGATCACTTCGCCGGTTTCATAGTGTGTTGCAAATAAGGCTAAGGCCTCTTTTTCATAACACCAGTTTTCCAATACTTGGCTTGGTAATTCAACAAAATCCCAATACACAGAGGTCCCTGAGAGACTTGGGTAGGTAGTATTTGCCAGCATTCCATGCAGGCCATGACCAAACTCGTGGAATAAGGTTGTCACTTCGTTGAAAGTAAGTAATGAGGGTTTACTAGGTGTAGATGGAGTAAAATTACAGACATTGGAGATGTGTGGTCTATGATCTTGTCCGTCTTTTTTCATTTGTCCTTTAAAGGAAGTCATCCAAGCACCACCACGTTTTCCTTTGCGCGGATGGAAATCGGCATAAAAAAGAGCTATAAAGTTGTCTTCTGCGTCTGAGACACGGTAGGTTTTTACTTCTTTGTGATAGGTGTCTACATCAGTAACAGCTTCAAATTGCAAGCCAAAGAGCTTTTCGGCAACTTTGAATACTCCAGCGATGACATTCTCCAATTTAAAATAGGGTTTGAGTGCTTCGTCATTCAGGCTGAACAGTTTTTGTTTCAGCTTTTCTGCGTAGTAAGCGCTATCCCATTTTTGTAATTGGTCGATAGGGTCTTCTGCTTTCGCGAAATTTTCCAATTCAGCAAATTCCCGTTCAGCGGCTGGTTTTGCTTTGGCGAGTAAGTCATTGAGAAAGCTATTAACCTTCTCTGGCGTTTGCGCCATACGTTCTTCAAGCACAAAATGAGCATGGGTTTCATAACCTAATAGCTGTGCTCTTTCATGCCTCAATTTTGTAATTGCTAATACATTTTCTTGGTTGTCGTGTTCGTCAGAATGAAAAGCTCTGCTGCCAAAGGCCAAGGATAATTTTTTCCGAAGCTCTCGGTTAGAAGCATATTTCATAAATGGAATATAACTTGGATAATCCAAAGTGATGAGCCATCCTTTGTGGTCGCGACTTTCTGCCAAAGCGGCTGCAGCTTCTTTTGCGCCCTCAGGTAGTCCGTCTAGATCCTTCTCATCGGTCAATAATAGTTCGTAAGAGTTTGTGTCGGCAAGTACATTCTCACCAAAATTCAAGGCAAGGGTTGAGAGTTGGCTGTCAATTTCGCGTAAGCGCGACTTTTTATCTTCGGCTAAGTTGGCACCATTACGGGCAAAACTTTTATATTTTTTTTCTAAAAGGGTAGATTGTTCTTCTGTAAGATCCAAATCGGCTTTCTGAGCGTATATCTTTTGAATGCGAGCAAATAACTGCTCGTTTAGTGTGATATCATTTCCAAATTCGGTGAGCATAGGAGAGACTTCCTGAGCGATCTTTTGGATAGTTTCATTGGTTTCTGCACTATTCAGATTGAAAAATATACTAGATATGCGATCCAATTGGGCGCCTGCATAGTCTAATTTTTCAATAGTATTTTGAAAAGTAGGAGATTCAGTTTGCTTTGTAATGTTATCTATTTCCTTGCGACTGAGTTCTATAGCCTCTATAAAGGCTGGTTTGAAATGATGATTTTTTATCTGTGAAAACGGAGCTTCGTCAAAATGTTGAAGCAGCGGATTTGAAGTAATATTCGTGTTAGTCATGATAGATGATTATAAATTTTTGGGTATTTCATCGAATAATTAGGACACAAGGTCGATAAAAGAAAAAATTTTCTTATTATTGAATAACATTAAGACTAAGGCATTAATTTTGTCTTAAGTTTTAGTGAAATTTCCCCCACTTCAATGCTTGTTAAAAGGTTTGATTAATATTTAGAATGGTTAACAAATAAGATTTCTTACCCCCACTACAGCATTGATAAAGACCGCTCCATATGTGGCGGTCTTTGCTTTTAGATGTTTTTTGCCCCTTCGATCACTTTTTGTTTAAGAGTTTCTTTGTATTCAAGGATTCTATTTTGGATATCTGTTTGCGTAGCTCCTAGAATTTGTGCTGCAAGAATCCCAGCATTTTTTGCACCATCTAATGCTACAGTAGCAACAGGAACACCCCCAGGCATTTGTAAGATGGAGAGGATAGAATCCCATCCATCGATGGAATTTCTGGACTTAACAGGAACGCCAATAACAGGTAAAGGAGAAAGTGAAGCGACCATTCCAGGTAAGTGTGCGGCACCTCCAGCTCCAGCGATTATTACATTTATGCCTCTATTATGGGCATTTTTACCGTAATCAAATAATTTTTCAGGGGTTCTGTGAGCGCTTACAATGTCTACTTCTGTGTCTACGCCTAATATTGCGAGGATGTCTATAGCTTCTTGCATTATTGGCAGGTCACTTGTACTACCCATGATGATTCCTACTTTCATAGTCTTTGATTTTTGATTTAATTACCCTGTTATTCTGTGCGTAACCTTAGTTACTTATTACTCGAATTGTCTTTTTTACATCTTCAGCAATAGTCCGTGCCTTATTAATGTCATGGTCGACTATAGTCACATGTCCCATCTTTCTAAATGGGCGTGTTTCTTTCTTTCCATAAATATGTGGTGTCACTCCGTCCATTTTGAGGATGGTCTCCATATTCTCATAGCTCACGGCACCTGTATGACCTTCTTCTCCCACTAGATTTACCATAACCGAAGCTACTTTGCTGTCGGTTTTACCTAGAGGTAAGTCCAAGATGGCTCTTATATGTTGTTCAAATTGATTGGTAAAGCTTCCTTCTATACTGTAATGTCCACTATTGTGTGGTCTAGGTGCTACTTCGTTAACTAGAATTTCATCATTTTCCGTCTGAAACATTTCAACGGCAAGAAGACCTACATGTTCATAAGCTTCTGATACTTTGGCGGCAATTGCTCTTGCCTTAGTTGCTATTGTTTCATCAATACGTGCTGGGCAAATGACATATTCTACCTGATTTGCTTCTGGGTGAAATTCCATTTCTACTACAGGATAGGTTCTCACTTCTCCCGATGGGCTACGAGCAACAATAACGGCCAACTCGTTTTTAAAAGGAATCATAGTTTCGGCAATACAAGGAACGTGAGGTAGGTTGTCTAAGTCTTCGGCATTACGAATAACAGCAACTCCGTTTCCGTCATAGCCACCCTGGCAAGCTTTCCATACAAATGGATAGCTAGGGGAGTTGGCAGCAATCTCTTTCGCGAAAGCGTACTGCTTAAAATCTGCTGTTGGAATATTGTGATCTAAATAAAACTGTTTCTGAATACCTTTATCTTGAATTTTACGAAGTACAGAAGACTGTGGGTAGACCTTAACGCCTTCCTGTTCTAATTTTTCTAAGGCTTCTATATTGACAATTTCAATTTCAAAAGTGAGGACATCTACCTGCTTTCCAAAATTATAGACTGTATCAAAATCGACTAAACTCCCTTGTTGAAAATAATCGCAGCCAATCTTGCAAGGCGCTTCATTGCTCGGATCCAAAACATAGGTTTGGATGTCATATTTTCGAGTGTCATAGAGCATCATTTTGCCTAATTGACCCCCGCCTAGAATACCGAGTTTAAAGTTTGAAGAGAAGTAGTTTGTCATAATGAGTACGCTTCTGCGAAAGCAAATAAATAAGCTTCAAAAATACAAAAAACGAAAGCAGAAATCCCAGAGGATATGAGCCTATCTTCTTGCTGGCTGAACTTTTTAGTAATTTGATATTTGGAAGTTAAGAATTGTGATTTAGGTATGGTATCTTTGCGCCTTTAATAGCAGAATGAAAACAGTACAACTACACGATCTACATTTTGAGAAATACATCTCAAAAACTCAGGTGCAACAAGCGGTTAACGGAGTGGCCGTAAGGCTTAATGACGACTATAGTCAGAAACGCCCGGTCTTCTTAACTGTGCTTAATGGTGCTTTCCTTTTTGCCGCCGAACTGATCAAAAAGTTTGATGGAGAATGCGAACTGAGCTTTATTAAAGTTGCGAGTTACGACGGGACAGAGCAGAAAGACGAGATTTTTACGGTTATGGGAGCAGAGCCTTCCCTAAAAGGACGTGATGTTATTGTCATTGAGGATATTGTAGACTCTGGAAATACAATAGAAACTATTATTCAAATTTTAGAGCAAGAAGAAGTAGCATCGTATAAGATTGCTACCTTGTTTTACAAACCCTCTGCTTATACAAAACCTTATACTATTGATTATATAGGTTTAGAAATTGAAAATGATTTTGTGGTTGGCTTCGGTTTAGACTACAACGGACTAGGACGTAACTTGACGTCTATTTATAAATTAAAACAATCATCAATGAAAAACCTAGTGTTGTTCGGCCCTCCAGGTGCTGGAAAGGGAACGCAAGCTGAAGTTTTAAAAGAAAAATATAATCTTGTACATATCTCTACTGGGGATGTGTTCCGTTATAATATAAAAAATGGCACCGATTTAGGGGTGTTGGCAAAATCTTATATGGATAAGGGCCAACTTGTTCCAGACACGGTTACCATTGATATGTTGAACGCTGAAGTAGAGAAAAACCCGAAGGCCCAAGGATTTATCTTTGATGGTTTTCCACGTACAGAAGCACAGGCAATTGCACTAGCTGCTTTACTAGAAGGAAAAGGAACAGAAGTAGCTGCCATGGTGGCATTAGAAGTTGATGATGAAGTATTGGTACAGCGTTTGCTAGAACGTGGTAAGACATCTGGTCGTGCAGACGATGCAGATGAAGCGGTGATACGAAATCGTATAGCTGTTTACTATGCAGAAACGGCAATACTCAAAAACTTCTACGAGCAACAAGGAAAATATTTTGGTGTTGATGGTGTAGGAGGAGTAGCAGAAATTACCGAACGATTAAGTAAGGTGATTGACCGTCTCTAAGGATCGGTTAAAAAAATAATAAAGAAAGAGACATGACGGAAGGGAATTTTGTAGACTATGTAAAAATGCATGTGACTTCAGGTAATGGAGGATCAGGATCTGCGCATTTGCACAGAGAAAAGTTTATTGAAAAAGGAGGTCCCGACGGTGGAGATGGTGGTCGTGGAGGAAATATTATTGTAAGAGGAAATTCCAATATGTGGACACTCTTACACCTAAAATTTAAGCGTCACTTACGCGCAGGACATGGTGGAAATGGAGCAAAATCCAGATCGACAGGTCATGACGGTGAAGATCATTACATAGATGTACCTCTAGGTACAACCATTAGAGACACAGAAACCGATAAAGTAATTTTTGAAATTACCGAAGATGGTCAAGAATTTGTCGCAGCTCAAGGTGGTATGGGAGGTCGTGGAAATTGGCACTTTAAGAACTCAGTCAATCAAACTCCGCGTTTTTCTCAACCTGGAATAGAGGGTTATGAGGTAATGCTTACTCTTGAACTTAAGATTCTTGCCGATGTAGGTCTTGTAGGTTTCCCTAATGTTGGTAAATCTACCTTATTGTCTGTAGTTACTGCAGCCAAGCCAAAAATCGCTAACTATGAATTTACAACCCTCAAACCAAATTTGGGGATTGTTCAATATCGAGATTATAAAACCTTTGTCATTGCAGATATCCCAGGAATTATTGAGGGTGCCTCTGAAGGGAAAGGACTAGGGCATCGATTTTTACGCCACATTGAGCGTAACTCAACCTTGCTTTTTATGATTCCCGCCGATGCAGATAGTATCTCAGGTCAATATGAAATTTTACTGAACGAATTACAGAAATACAATCCAGAAATGCTGGATAAAGAACGTCTGATCGCAATCACTAAAAGTGATATGCTAGACGACGAACTCAAAGCAGAACTATCTGAAGAACTCGATCGCGAACTACCGATTGAGTATATGTTTATTTCATCGATTACCCAACAAGGATTGACGGAGCTTAAGGATAAGCTTTGGAAAATGTTGAATAGTTAATAAATCCTAAATCCACAACATTCCGTATATATCCTTGTTATCTTTATGAAGAAACTAGGATCTATGCGGATTTTTTTATGTCTTATTGCTAGCTTATTACTTACCTCTTGTGGGGCAATTTTTGTGGATTATGATTACGATAAGGAGGTGGCTTTTCAAAACTATACCACCTATAACTATAATGATACCAAAGGGAATGAGCTATCTGAGTTTGATCAGCAACGGTATATGAAATACACCGATAGTCTATTGCAGACCAAAGGTTTGGTAAAAGCAGAAAATCCTGATCTCTGGATAAGTACAACAACTAGAAGTTATGAGGTTGCTTCTCGTAATACTTTGGGAGTTGGTATTGGTGGTGGAGGGCGATCTGGTGGTGTAAGTGTAGGTGGTGGCATACCCATAGGAGGTAGGCAGGAGCAACTAGAGTTGACTATAGATTTTTATGATGCCCGTACACAGCAGTATGTGTGGCAGGCTTTTACTGAAAGCAGCAGAAAACAGAATATCACCCCGCCTGAAAGGGATATTTATTTTCAAAAACTATTAACAAAAGTGTACTCAAAATATCCACCTAAAAACTAAATGACTTTTGGCAAGCATTTTGCATCTTTGCACCCCATGAAAAACCTCGGATACCTATTTATGATTTGTTTATTAATGATTCCCAATATATCAATGGGACAAGCTACTGGTAGTGGTACAGGAGGTGTGGACGCTTTCGCGAAAGCGGAAACCCATTTTAAAGCGGCTCAATACACCAAGGCAGCACCCATTTTTAAATCCTATTTAAAAAACCATCCCGAGAATTTAAAAACTTTAGAGTATCTGGGTGATATTGCGGGATATGCTAAAGATTGGGATACAGCCATTGAGTATTATGAAAGCTTAGTTGAACTGCAACCCAAAGTGGCCAACTATCATTATAAATATGGAGGGGTGCTCGGAATGAAGGCCTTAGAGATTAATAAGCTTAGAGCCTTGGGATTGATAGGGGATATAAAAAACGCATTTATAACGGCTACAGAGCTGGATCCTTCGCATATTGAAGCACGCTGGGCTTTGGTGGAATTCTATATCCAACTTCCTGGAATCATTGGTGGTAGTGAAGACAAGGCATTGAAATATGCCAATGAACTTTTGAAGCTATCGCCAGTAGATGGCTATTTGGCGAAAGGTTATATCGCCGAGTATAACGATCGTCCAAAGGATGCTGAGGTCCAATACAAAAAAGCCGTTGCCGTAGGTGGTTCTGTGACTTGCTATACAAAGTTGTCTGAACATTATGAGAAAAATGAAAATCCTGATGCCGCTATTGCAACTTTAGTGGAAGCTCAAGAAAAGCACGCTGAGAATAACAGACTTCATTATCAATTAGGTAAGGTGGCAGGACAATATGGGATAGGATTGGATCAAGGTATCCTATGTCTGCATCATTACATAAAAAATTATTCCACCCAAGATGGCGTCCCAAAAGATTGGGCATATCTTCGATTGGCTCAAATTTATAGACATAAGTCGGATAAAGGAGAAGCACAAAAGTGGATTTCTAAAGCACTAGCAAGTCGAGCCGATTTCAAAGAGGCACTCGCCGAACGCAGCTTGATTAATGCGCTTTAATCGAATAGACTTTGATTGACGTCATTGACATTTTCTTTAAGATACCTTACAATGAATTCATCAGTAAAGTTTTCACTTCCCATGAGTTTTGCGGCAGCTAGCATTTGTTGAATATCCAATGCGTTATAGGCTTGTAAGTAAGATTTAGACAAAGCAGCATAACTGTAATGCCATGGCTCATATTTAAACCCTTTACGGTTAATCTCGTCTGTATAGACTAACTGGAAGCCAAAGGTGTTGGCGTGAATATCCATCCAATCTTTGAATTTGCAAAAAGGTCCCGTACCATGAAATTTTGATGGGACAAGAACGTCTCCGTCCACTTTTGGGGTGCCGTCAATTAAATCGAGGTCTGTTGCCCAATGATGCCTTGACGTACCGGGAATTGTAGAGTACTCAATGATTTTTTCGATTGCCTCCATGGGTGTTAATCCGCTTTCGCGAAAGCGCAAATATTTACGTTCCCAAATGCGATTTTGATGCGCATAATCTCTGTAACTCGATACTACTTTGATGTCAATGCCGTCTTTTAAAGCGGCAATTTTCATAGCATCAAATGCCTGAGCCGCTTCAGGGCGTAATCGATACCCGTCTTTTTCAACCAAAGTGGGACTGCCCTGACCCAATAATTCCTGTTCAGGAATAATCGATTGTCCATACACCGTTGGAATAAATATCAAAAGGATCAAGCCAATAAACAGGGAGGTTTTCATTAAAATTTAATTCAGATTAAGGTCCTTCAAAGGTATGTCAAAATGATTTAGGCACGTACGTCTTTATACTCGGGGTTTCTGTCAAACTGTACTTCGGCAAATGGGCATAGAGGTTCTATTTTAAAATTATGATCGCGGGCATATTGGACAGCATGAGCCACCAGTTTTGATGCGAGTCCTTTTCCCTCTTCAGGAAGTTTAGTCTCTGTATGATCAATAGTTAAGATGCGATCGTTTTTTGAGTAGGTAAGTTCAGAAATAATACCTCGCTCTCCTTTAAATATAAAATATCCTCTATGATCTGATTCTTTATGTTGAATGTTCATGCTGCTATTTTTACTTAAAATTAAGGAAATTGACCGTAATGAGCATGGCTTCCTTCTCTTTACTCTCAAAATTTGTTGATGGTTTAGACTTCATTATGAGTGGTACTTACTTCAATATCAGGAGGTATTAAATAGTGTTTTTGTATTGTAAAAATTATTGCGAATTAGTGTGCTGACTTTTGAAAAAAAAGTTATTTTTGCCTTCGTCTATCAGCGGGAGTAGCTCAGTTGGTAGAGCGTCAGCCTTCCAAGCTGAATGTCGCCAGTTCGAACCTGGTCTCCCGCTCCAAGACCCTGTAGAAATGCAGGGTCTTTTTTTTTGAATACTATTTCGTGATTGATCTAAAGGTCTATTGCGCTGTTTGTTTCGATTTCATAAGGTGTTTTGCCTTGTTCAAATACTCGAGCGGTATAGGTGCCATGAAGCGTTATTGTAGGTCCTTGGACGTTGAGCCAACTCCCCTCGCGCAGTCCGATAACTGGAACGGTATTATATGCGTGGTATTCTTTGATGCGTGTTTCACGAGTCTCTCCCATATGGGTATCGCCTTCTTTTGGGTCTAGGTAATGAGGATTTATATTGAAAGGAATCATCCCGAGTGTTTTAAATGAGGGTGGGTATGTGATAGGCATGTCATTTGTGGTTTGCATGCTTAAGCCACAAATATTACTCCCTGCACTGGTACCTAAATATGGAGTCCCTGCTATTAGAACCGCTCTTAAAGGAGCCATGACTTCGTGTTTATAAAGTGCATTTACGAGAACGAAAGTATTTCCGCCACCAGTAAAAATTCCTTGGGCTTCTTTTATTGCCGCTATAGGATCATCAAAAGTATGAAGTCCAACAACCTTCTTATTAATTTTGGCGAAGGCTTTTTGTGCGACCTGGGTATAGGCATCATGGGTTATTCCTCCGGGGCGGGCATAAGGAATAAACAAGATGGTATCACAATCCTTAAAGTGAGTTTGAAGTTCGGGAAGTAGGTATTCTAGATATCCGCTACCGTAAATGGTAGAGGTGCTAGCGATAATTAGGTTTTTTGACATGATTTTTTGACTTTCAATGGATTATAGTCGTCCTGCTCTCATTTTAGTTTCGTAAATTTAAGGAAAGCCCATTTAACAAAAGTTTAGGCACACTTTAAGTTTTCGCTATGAGAACCTATTGTTTCTTTAACCTCAAATAACGACGCACATGAAAAAAATACTACTCCTACTTTTTCTTATTACACTTTCAAGTGTAGCACAAGACACTAGAATAACCATAAAAGGACAAGTGTTAGTGCCTGATGGAAATGATAATGAGGGTATAACCGTTTATAATAAATCGGCTAACCAAGGGACCATCACCGATGAGAATGGAGCCTTTACGTTGAAAGTTGGCGTAAATGATAGGGTGATCATTAGTGCCTTACAGTATAATGATGTGATTGTAGTTGTTGATCAGGGTATTGTGGATGGTCAAAAGATGAAGTTGGAATTGATCGAGAACCTTACCATATTAGATGACGTTATCGTATCACCCTATGATCTTTCGGGCAATATTCGCGTAGATGTAGGCAATACTAAAACCACGAGGATTAATCCTTTTCCAGAGGTTAGCATCTTTGAAATAGAAAATAATTATGAAATTGTTGCAGATGCACAAACCTCAGTCAATAATGAAGCTTTAGGGGGTTTTAATTTTCAGAACGGAATCAACTTTGTCAATATTTTTAAAGTCTTATTTAATAAGCGTGATCGTTATGTGATCGATAAAAATGCGATCCAACCCAATGTTGACAGCGAGATTCGCAACATGTATGACAATGTTTTCTTCCAAAAGAATTTACGTTTAGAAATAGATGAAATAGCTCCTTTTATCTTCTATGCTGAGGAGCAAGGACTTGATGCTTCTCTTCTTAAAAAAGGGAGAGAGTTGGATTTGATTGAATTCCTTTTAGTACAACGTAAGTCATTCCCATCTTCAAAAGATTAGACGTTTGAAAAACTTTTATAGCTTACTTTTTTTCTTGAGCCTTGTACTAAGTGTTCAATCACAAACTACGTTCTTATTGCAAGGGCAGGTGCTCAATGATACTATTGAAAGAGCCTCTCTTAATGTTGTCAATGTTTCCCTAAGACAAGGTGCTATCACCAATGCCAATGGCCAGTTTCAAATAAAAGCACGGGTGTATGATACTTTGCATATTAGTGCAGTACAATACGAATCCAAACAATTTATAGTGAGTAAGAAAATGGAGTTGGACAGAAGTGTTTCTTTTTATTTAGTGCCTAAAATCACCGAATTGGACGAAGTAGTACTTTCAAACATTAATCTTAGTGGTGATTTGAGTAAAGACATTGGATCATTTGTGCTTAAGAAAGAATATGTCCCAAGTGATTTTGGTTTTATGGGATTGTCGGCGCCTGAGCGAACTTCTGAAGAACGGATGTACTACGCAATGACAGGTGGGGCAGGAGGCTTTGGAGCCTTAATTAACTTGATTAATGGAAACACAAAGAAATACAAAAGACAACTTGAAATTTCAAAATTTCAATTAAAAGTAGAACGTAATAGAGTGAAGTTTGCTGATAGTATGTATGTGAGGAACTTAAAAGTGCCACAAGCACTTATTGAAGATTTTGTATTCTATGCTATGGAAGATACCGTTGCTGTTGATGCGGTGAATTTGACTGATAAGTTCGAGTTATGGGATTATTTTTCAATCAAGGTTGATGCTTATTTAAAGATGAAACAGGGAGAAGGCGTATTGATGATTCCTGATGATCGGAAGGAGACTAAGCAATGAGAAATTACCTCCTATTCCTTTCACTTGTATTGATATCGAAACTTATCACTGCCCAAACGCAGGAGGGCATTATTCTAGGTGGGAAAATATTGAATGATAGTATAGAAAAGGCAAGCCTGTCTGTGGTCAATCTAAGTTTAAAGGTAGGTGCAATTACAAATGATCATGGACAATTTGAAATTGAAGCTCGCTTAAAGGATACTATTCATTTAAGTGCTGTTCAATACGAATCCTATCAGTTTGTTGTGTCTGAGAAAATGATCGCAATAAAAAGTATCACCTTTTATTTGATTCCAAAAATCACAGAACTAGCAGAAGTGCAATTGAGCGATAGTGAGTTAACAGGTAATTTGAGGCGTGATATGATTCCTTTTAATACAAATAATATTTATGATTCCAAAAGAGTCAACCTCCCCCCAAACACAGCTCCTAAACGGACCGCAGAAGAAAGAAAATTGTATACTGCGTCTACAAAAGGTCCAGATCAGGTAGGGAGATATAATGCTAGATTTGATATTCCGTTATTAGCTGTTATTAACGGTCTTTCCGGGAAAACAAAGCAGTTAAAAAAACATATTACAGTTTCTAATTTTCAAACTAAAGTAGATAGGCAACGGCTGCGATTTTCTGATACGGTGTATATAAAAACCATGCAGATTCCATTAGAATTAATAGACGATTTTGTGTTTTATGCTATGAGTGATGCCGAGGAAGTAGCAAAGCTTCAGTTGAGTTCTTTGATAGATTTATTCGCATATTTTGAAAAGAAAGCAAAAACATACTTAGTTTTGATGGCACAAGGAAAGATGTAGTTAGAAACATAAAATTCTTAATGAAACAGAAATGAAAAAATCCTTATTATTCCTCTGTGTGCTTTTTATCAGTGCTTTGGCTTGGAGTCAAGATACGATTATGCTCGAAGGAAAGGTTCTTAACGATACTATCGACAGGTCTGCTTTAAATGTTGTTAATCTGACTATGCGCAAAGGTACAACCACCACAGATCAGGGATCCTTCCGATTGGAAGTTCGCCTCAATGACACAATAAATATTAGTGCAGTACAATACGAATCTCGGCAATTTGTAGTCAATCAAACCATTTTTAACCGTAAGAAGATTTCCTTGTATTTGATTCCGAAAATTAATCAATTGGATGAGGTAGAGATAAGTAATATTGATCTTTCTGGCGATTTGACTAAGGACGCAGCCATGACCAAGGGAGCGCCAGAATTGTACCCTGAAGATTTGGGAATACCTAAAAATACAGCACCTAAACGAACGGTCGAAGAGCGTCGCTACTATACAGCAATCACCAGCGGAGCAGGAATCCCTTTAGATGGATTAATCAATTCGATTACGGGAAGGTTGCAGATGCTTAAGAAACATATTGCTGTGAGTCGCTTTGAAAAGCAAGTGCAAGATAGTAGATACACTTTTTCGGATAGTTTATATATGAAGGAGCTCAATATCAAAGAAGATTTAATTGAAGATTTTGTCTATTATGTATTCGAAGATGAAAGAGCAAAATCCTTTGTTGATGGAAACGATGCCTTTGGCCTATTAGAATTTATGATGGTAAAGTCCAAAAATTACAATGCACTAAGAGAAAAAGAATAACGGCATATTTATTGAATAGAGATAATTGGTCTCACTTTGCTCTTGCCTGTCTCAGGCAAGTTTGCAAAAGCCTACTTACGCAAATACCCATGAAAAAAAGTTTAATCCTTTTATTATTTATGCCATTACTGCTTTCGATGGCTGCGCATAAATATTATCTCAGTGTCACTGATATGCAATACAATGAAACCTCCCAGTCTCTTCAAATGATTACACGATTGTTTTATGATGATGTGGAAGATGTTTTGCAGGCTCGATATGATGAATCCATTGTTGTAGATGCAACGGCGGATCAAGAATTACTAGATCGTTATTTGACAAAGTACTTAAAAGCAAAGTTCAAAATTTCTGTTAATTCAGAGCGGCAAGAGCTTGTTTTCGTTGGGAAAGAGTATGAAGACGACTATATTGTAATCTACAGTGAAATAGAGAATGTTAGCGCCGTAAAAACGCTGGAGATGGAAAACACCCTCCTTATGGATGTTTTTCCAGAACAGAAGAATATGGTACATACTGAAATCCTAGGAAAAAAGAAGAGCTTTCTAATGGAAGTTGAGAATGCTAAGGTCCTGTTAAACTTTTCTGAATAGTTTCCCAAAAGCCGAATGATTTGGCTATTTTTAGCCTTACACTTAAATTTAAACACACATATGAATCGTTTCAAGATTGCTTGCTTTACAATGCTAGCACTTTTCAGTCTTTCTGTCTTTGCACAAGAAACTGAAACAGAAGAAGAACGTCCAGCAGGGCATGAAAATGTAAATAAGTTTCGCCAACTCTACGGTGAGATGTCTACACCAAATCAATATAGAACAGGTTCTGGAGCCCCTGGAAGTGCATATTACCAGAATACTGCTGATTATAAAATGACCATTGACCTCAATGATGATTTACAGACCATCAATGGGTATGAAATGATTACTTATACCAATAATTCACCAGACGATTTAGAGTACTTATGGGTGCAATTAGATCAGAATGTAAGAGAAGCTAATTCTCCTGCTAAAGAGAAAAATGGGACTGGAATTTCCGCGGTTTCCCAAACATCTGGTTTCGTTGGTCAATATATGGGAGCTCCCTTTGATGGAGGATTCAAAATAACTGAAGTTTCTAAAGATGGAAAGCCATTAAAGCATACTATCAATTGGACAATGATGCGTGTAGATATGAAGGAGCCACTAAAGGCTGGTGATTCATATTCATTTACAATTCGTTGGAATTACCTTATTCCTGAGCATACAGTAGATCGTGCTCGTTCTGGTTATGAAACTTATAAAGACGGAAACAAAGGATATATTATCGCACAGTTTTTTCCAAGAATGGCGGTCTATAATGACGTTGAAGGATGGCAGAACTATCAGTTCTGGGGGAATGGAGAATTTGCCCTTCCATTTGGAGATTATGATGTAGAAATTACAGTTCCTGCCGATCACTTATTAGATGGGACAGGAGAAATCACCAACTTAAAAGAGGTGTATTCTAAGGAAGAATACAAGCGATGGGAGCAAGCAAAGAAGTCTTTTGACAAGCCTGTTATAATTCGTACGCAAGCTGAAACTGAGCAAATTGCAGCTGGAAAATCAAGAAGTTCAAAAACTTGGAAATTGAAAGCTAAGCAGGTGCGCGATTTCGCTTTTGCTACCTCAAGAAGATATATAATGGATGCTCAAGCGGTGCGTTTTCCTGAACGTAACGTAATGGCTATCTCAATTTATCCACCTGAAGGAAACCCACTTTGGGAGGAGTATTCTACCAAAGCTGTTGTTCAAACCTTAGATACGTATTCTAAGTATACATTTAACTATCCCTATCCTAAGGCGATCTCTGTACATGCAAAGGGTCAAGGAATGGAATACCCTATGATATGTTGGAACTATGGACGTCCTAATGAAGATGGAACGTATAGTGACCGTACTAAATACGGTATGATCTCTGTAATTATTCACGAAGTAGGTCATAACTACTTCCCAATGATCGTAAACAGTGATGAGCGTCAGTGGGGATGGATGGATGAAGGTTTAGATACTTTTATGCAATATTTGACTGAGCAAGAGTTTGGAGAAAATTTCCCTTCAGCTATTGCACCTAATGAGGCCTATCCTTCACGTCGTGGAGCACCTGCTAAGATTGTTCCTTATATGAAAGGTAATCAAGAGCGGATCGCACCTATCATGTCTAATCCTGAGAATGCGTTTAACCTTGGAGCAAATGCTTATGGGAAACCAGCTACAGCATTGAACATTTTACGTGAAACAGTGATGGGTCATGAATTATTTGATCATGCTTTTAAAACGTATGCTCAACGTTGGATGTTTAAACACCCATCGCCAGAAGATTTCTTCCGTACAATGGAAGATGCATCTGCAGTCGATTTAGATTGGTACTGGAGAGGATGGTTCTATTCTACCGATTATGTTGATATCGGAGTTAAGGAAGTAAAGTCCTATTATATTACAGATCAAGCTACCACAGAAGGAAAGGAATTGCTAGCTCGTTACGGAATAACAGATCCAAGTACAATTGAAGCGATTTATGTAGTAGATGAAGATAGTGATGACTTTAAAGAAGAAATGAGAGGTAAGTCTATGCTTGAAAATGCACCTACTTTAAAGGAGTATTTGATGGATAACTTTACCCCCGAGGAGCGTGCAAAAATTGAAACTCCTAAACACTTATATAAAATTGTATTTGAAAAGCCAGGTGGAATTCCTATGCCTATCATAGTTGAATACGAATATGCAGATGGAACCACTGAGAAAGTGACCTACCCTGCTCAAGTATGGCGTAAAAACGATAGTGAGGTGAGTAAGGCGCTTGCTACAGACAAAGAGATTGTAAAAGTAACTGTGGATCCAGATTTAGAAACTGCCGATATTGATACAGAGAATAACAGTTGGCCTAAAGCGAAAAAGCTAGGAAAATTCGATAATTTTAAAGAAAAGGTTAAAGGATAAAAGCTCTTTTTGCTTTTGAGAAAGCAATACTGAATATAAAAAAGCCAGTTCTTAGAACTGGCTTTTTTTATGTCTTGGTTTTTAAATCTTATAGATTGATAGACCCTTAAAACAATTACATTATTTTTAAGAGCTCAAAGCGCTAGCGTTTTTGGACCAATTCTTATCTTTGTCACATGATTACACCATTTCTTTTTATTAGCGGCGTAGAGATTGCCTTTATCATCTTCATTGTGATCATGGTATTTGGTGCCGATAAGGTTCCTGAGATAGCCCGAGGCTTAGGGAAAGGGATGCGTCAATTGAAAGATGCTACTAATGATATCAAGTCGGAGATTACCAAAAGTGCCGAAGGACATGGTATTGATATAGATGTGACCAAAGACATTAAAAAGGAAATTGACAAGGCCAAGGAAGATATTAACGATATCACTGGGCCGGTGAAACGTAATTTTTAATGTGGGAACAACTTGAACAATGGGATAGAGAACTCTTTATTTATCTCAATGGTTTGGGTATTGAAAAATATGACACCTTTTGGATTTTTGTTACCAAGATTGAACATTGGATTCCTTGGTATCTATTCCTTTTAAGCTTATTCTTTATTGTTTATAAACGCCGTCAAGCCATTATTGGCGTCGTACTATCTGTAGGGGTTGTCGGTATATCCTTGGGACTAACCGAAGTTGTAAAAAATGGTGTCGCTCGTCTTCGTCCAAATAATACCCTGGATATAGCTGATCTCATTCGCGTATTACAATCTCCTAATAATTTTAGTTTCTTTTCTGGTCATGCTGCTGTTTCTATGGCGCTTACCACCTTTGTAGTGCTGGCTTTGCGCCACCAACTCAAATGGATTTATGCAATCTACATCTGGCCCTTGCTGTTTGTAACAAGTCGGATATATGTTGGCGTACATTTTCCAGGAGACATTATGGTAGGTAGTTTGGTGGGTTTTGTTATTGGAATAACATTTTGGAAGTCTGCTGGTCGCCTATGGGTGCAATTCGCATAAAAAAAACTATTTAACAATCATTATTCGCATTAATTATCCTAAAAAAATACGTAATTCGCGGTTTTGTTCTCATTTTGTTGAAAACTAATTAGTGTGCACGCATAATAATTTGCGTTCTTTTAATATCTTGAGGGTCTTAACAACTAACCAACTAACCAACTCAAAACCATGAAGAAAAAAGTACTCTTATGGGCTTGTGCATCTGCACTGGTCTTTACCGCTTGTAATAAAGATAATGATGCTTCCATTTACAATGCCGATGTTAAAACGGCTGCTTCAGAGCTTCAAGAGTCTAATGAGTTCCTAACCATAGATCAAATCAACGCTTTAATTGATCAATCTTTCTTCGAAAAACAATCTTTTTCATGGGATGATGTAGCTGCAAATGTACTTTGGAGTGCAGCAATACACGGGGGTGAATTAATCACAGTAGGCTATGGAGGTGAAGGTGAAAGCTTTAGTGAAACTCGAGATAGCCGACTGGAAGGTATCCAAAATGATATTCTCAATGTTGTGAGTGCAGAAGAAGGTACCACCCGAAGTGAACAAAGATTCCTTGCAGATGATGTGCTCAATGTTTTAGACTTACAAATCACTTCTTTAGAAACAGTAAGAGCATTAATGGCCACTCCAAATATTCGTTATTTAGAGCCTAATGGTTATTCCTTTTACGAGCTGAGACCAGAACAAGGTGCACAACCACAGCGCTCAAGTTCAGGTTGTAATTTTGACGGTGCAAGCCTCTATGGCGCCGATTATAGAACAGTAGCTCCTAACGCTTTGGTTTCTTGGACATTTGATAAACATAATATTACACAAGCCTGGTCTCAAAGTACAGGTGCCGGAGTGACTGTAGGTGTTATTGATACCGGTTTATCTCCTAACCAACCAAAATTAGGTTCTGAATTTACAGATGCTTGGTCTATCAATTCTAGAACCGTACAGAAGTATGGAACTTTTATCGATTCATCTTGGTGGTGGTCTAGTAATTACGATGGTCCTAACGATAAATGTGGTCACGGTACAAGTATGGCAGCAACAATTGCAGCTCCTCGAAACAATGAGTATATGCCTGTAGGGGTCGCCTACGATTGTAACCTAGTTTCATACAGAGGAACAGAAGATGTTGTTCTCAATGATTATCACGAACGTAAAGGAGTTTCAAATGCCTTAAAAGCCCTAGGAAATAGAAGTGATGTAAAAATCATCTCGATGTCTGTTGGGTATCCTTGGTCCATAGGTAATGTAAAAGATGCAGTAAAATATGCCTATAATAAAGGCAAATTAATATTTGCAGCGGGTGGTACCTCACTCAATTTTACCAACTGGTATCCAGTAATTTTTCCTGCAAGTATGAGTCAAGCAGTTGCCGTAACAGGTATTACTGATGCACCTGGTTATAATCAATGTGATACCTGTCATGATGGAAGTCAGATAGAATTTACAGTGGTGATGGAACGCGATTACGACAATAGTCGTACTGGAGTTACCTTGGGGTTTTATGATGGTGATAATGATTATGTAGGAGGATCTTCTGTAGCGACTGCAACTACTGCTGGAATAGCAGCATTAGTGTGGGCAAAACACCCAACATGGAGTAGAAGCCAAGTGCTTTCTAAATTGAGACAAAGTGCTTCCTTGTATCCTTATAAAGACAACAACTATGGTTATGGAAATATAAACGCCCAATTGGCAGTACAATAACCCAATTTCCCCCCTTAATGCTTAAAGGCCTCGCTTAGCGAGGCTTTTTTATTTTCAAATTTTATAGTACCCGACTAACAGTAAGGCCATCCCGAATGGGAAGGAGCACCGTTTCTATACGCGGATCCTCATTGAGAAGACGGTTGTACTCCAATAAAATCTTAGTGTCAATATCTTTTTCATTCAAAGGTTCCACCACCTTGCCGCTCCATAGCACATTGTCAGAAAGGATAATACCACCGGGATTTATTCGATCGATAATCGCATGGAAATAATTGATATAGTTGCGTTTGTCGGCGTCTATAAAAACCAGATCAAATTGAGTGTCTAAGCTAGGAATGATTTCTAATGCTTGGCCTAAGTGTTGATGGATCGCTTTCGCGAAAGCGGAATTATTAAAATGCTTGCGCTGAAAATCAACCAATTCCTCCTTAATATCTATGGTATGTAAAACGCCACCCTTTTGAAGGCCTTCTGCCAAACATAAGGCGCTATAGCCTGTAAAAGTGCCTATTTCAAGAATAGCCTTAGGGTTCACCAACTTTGAAATCATACTCAACACCCTGCCTTGATAAGGTCCAGAAAGCATGCGCGGTTGTAAAATTTTTTGATAGGTCTCCCGAGTGAGCTGCTCAAGATGAGCTGGCTCTTTCTGAGAGTGAGCGACTACATACTCATCAAGTTTTTCAGGTAAGAAATGCATTTAATTCAATGATTGAATGGGTGAATGGGTTAGTGGTTGAATGATTTAATGAGAGAATGAGTCAATGATTTACTCGCCCATTATGCGCTTGCGAAAAGCTTCTTTCCTTTTTTCATCGTCGCCGTAAAGCCAACGAACAACATTGTCATCCCAGATTTCATCGTATTCTTTGGCAGTAACAATTTTTCGATCCAAGGCTAAATCCAATATTTTTCCTGGATAACTGCTCTGCGAATCACTTTCCATTTCGCCCAGAGGATAAGGATCGTCTAATCCCATCACCACCTGTTTGGCGCCTTGGTTTTCAATGACCAACTTTAGTGAATTGGTATCATGTACCAAGGTATCAAAGAATATATTAGGATGCCCAACCGCTTTTCGTGGATGGGTTTTGCCTTCAAATAAATCTGGCCTTCCGTCAAATCCTTGGATACGACGCCCTAAATTTATCTGTGCCAATTGTCCGCCATGCGCAAAACAAACTCGCATTCCTGGATATTTATCGGCATAGCCATTTAGAGTGAGAAAGTGATAAGCATCTGCGCACTGTGCTAGCATCCAAATGAGGTGAAAACGCCAGTTAGTATTTTCAAGTTTAATGAACTTCTCTCCATCATAGGGATGGATTTCGACCGCTAAATTATATTTACTAGCCAATTCAAAAATTGGCTCATTTTCTTCGTCAAAAATACAGCGCCAAGTACCAATGGTATCCATATAATGCGTTGGTAAACACATTAAATCCATGCCGAGTACTTCTACGCAACGCTCGATTTCCCATAAAGCACCTCGCACAAAACCAGGATGTACCACAAAGCCCGTAGTGAATTTTGTTGGGTGGTCCTTTTGAACACGTGCATTAAAATCGTTTTGAAATCGCAGGGCTTGTTTCATCTCCTCCAAACGCAATCCGTTTCCGTAAAGCTGGGATAGATTCAATACCACTGCATGGTCGACTTTATTCTTTTCCATCCACTCCAGCTTCTCATGTAAGAAGAAACTTGAATCCGTCACAGGACGGCTCCAATCTTTCTGAAGCATGAATTTTCGGTCTTTGTCGACCCAGAAAATTCCCTTGTCCTTCATAAACTGAGGAATTTCCTCAGGATAAGGAAGTAAATGGGAATGGCCGTTAATGCGGATTTTTTTAGTCATCTGTTAAAGTTACAAACTTTTGGTGCGTCCGCCATCTACAGGGACATTAATTCCATTGATAAAAGATGCTGCTTCACTCGCTAAAAACACAATCGCATTTGCCACCTCTTCTGGCTTAGCAAAACGTTTGGCAGGAGATGCATTTTGCATCGCTGTACTCACTTCTTCAATAGTTTTTCCAGTCTTCTTGGCCTTATTTTCAATGATCTCAGATAAACGTCCAGTTGCTGTTGCTCCTGGGAGTACATTATTGACAGTTATCCCAAAGCTTCCCAATTCGTTTGCCATGGTTTTACTCCAGTTTGCAACTGCTCCTCGTATCGTATTACTAACTCCAAGTCCGTCTAAAGGTTGTTTTACAGAAGTAGATATCACGTTAATGATTCGGCCATATCCTGCAGCTTTCATATCTGGAATTACCGCTTGAGCAAGTAGGTGATTTACTTGCAAGTGTTGTGTAAACGCTTTCGCGAAAGCGGCCACATCTGCATCTACTATAGGTCCGCCAGGAGGTCCTCCCGTATTATTAATCAAAATATGATACGGTGTAGGCGTTGCCAAAACTGCCGAAGCCACTTGTTGTGGATTTGTAAAATCGGCAACAATGTATGCATGCTTCTGACTGCCGTTATTAGGAAGTTCTGCCAAAGTAGCCTTCAGTTTTTCTTCATTTCTAGCAATTAAGGTGACGTTTGCACCTTCTTGGGCAAGGCCTTGTGCCGCTGCCATTCCGATACCTGCAGTACTTCCGCAAACAAGGGCGTTTTTGTTGTTTAAGTTGAGTTTCATAATATTTTCATCTCTTTTAATGCGGAGAACTTATTTAGATGCTATTTATACTGTATACACACATTCTTTGCTTCGGTAAAAAAACGCAAGGCTTCAAAGCCTCCTTCACGCCCTACACCACTAGCCTTGACACCGCCAAAAGGCGTTCGTAAATCGCGCATCATCCAGGTGTTTACCCAAACGATACCTGCTTGCAACTGATTGCTCAATCGCATGGTTCTGTTTAAATCATTGGTCCAGACCGTCGCCGACAGTCCGTATTTGGTACCATTGGCCATTGCCAAGGCTTCTTCTTCTGTATCAAAGGGCATAATGGTCACCACAGGACCAAATATTTCTTCTTGGTTGAGCAAGCAGTCATTGCTTTCTACTTCAATAACAGTGGGCTGCAAATAATAGCCATTTTCATATCCTGAGACTGTTACAGTTTCTCCTCCATATAAAATAGTGCCTCCTTCATCTGCCGCTTGAGCGATATAGGATCTTACTTTCTGTAAATGCGATTTAGAAACCAATGCTCCTAGATTGACATTCTCTGTTGGATGGCCCACTTTAAGTTCGCTAACCCGTCTTATAAAGTCTGTTTTGAATGTATTATAAAGAGAACGTTCCACAAAGATCCGACTCCCACAAAGGCAAATTTGGCCTTGATTGGCGAAAGAGGATCGAAGGGTGGTTTCTAACATATTCTCATAGTCACAATCGGCAAAAATGAGGTTGGGATTTTTCCCTCCAAGTTCTAGGGATAGTTTTTTAAACATCGGTGCACAGGTTCGTGCAAGATGCTCTCCTGTTTTTGTACCACCTGTAAAACTAATGGCTTTAATTTCTGGATGTTCTAAAATGGCCTGCCCAGCAGTTGTGCCTAGACCGTGCATGATATTAAGAACACCCGGAGGTAACCCAGCTTCTGTACATATTTCTCCTAAGAGATAGGCGGTCATTGGAGTGACTTCTGAAGGTTTTGCAATCACACAATTTCCTGCGGCAATGGCAGGGGCAATTTTCCAGGTGAATAAGTATAAGGGCAAATTCCAAGGACTGATACATCCCACAACCCCTATAGGTTTACGCAGGGTGTAATTGATAGCATTTAGGCCAACACTCTCATGACTTTCACTTGCAAATTGTGTAATAGCATTTCCAAAAAAGCGGAAGTTACTTGCTGCACGCGGAATGTCGATCATTTTGGCGAGTGCAACTGGCTTTCCATTGTCTCTACTTTCAGCTTCAGCGAGTAATTGAAGGCGGGCTTCAATTCCATCGGCTATTTTTAGCAATATCCGACTGCGTTCTTCGATGGTGGTTTGTGACCATGAGGCGAAGGCCGCTTTCGCGAAAGCGGTAGCCACCGCAATATCTTCTGCATTACTATTAGGAATCTGACTGTAAACCGTACCCGAAGCAGGTTCGTAATTGTCGAGCCATTCTCCAGAAGCAGGAGGCTGATAGCTGCCGTTGCTGTAGTTGAGAATTTTCATCTTATTTTGGTTTGTATGCCATTGCTTTAATTTCGACCACTAAATTAGGATGTGGTAATTGGTGAACAGCAACCGTCGTTCTGGCAGGACCGGTTTCTTTATTGAAATATTCCCCATACACTTCGTTATAGCCAGCAAAGTCATTCATATTGACTAAGAAAGAGGTGACATCAACCACATCGGCCATGGTAGCTCCTTCAGTAGCGAGGTAATCTTTCATGTTTTCGAGTACCGCGCGTGTTTGTTCGCGTACGTCCAAATGCATGGTGCCCATTTCGTCGATTTGATTGACACCTGCAAAGCTGTTGTCTGCCAATCTACTACTCGTTCCCGAAACAAATAAAAAGTCTCCTGCACGTCTAATGTGTGGATATGCGCCACGTGGCGTTGCTTTTCCTTCTACTAATCCGCTCATATTTATAAGTTATTTGCAACTGCATCATCGTGCAGTATATCGTTTGTTGCTTGTTGTACTTTTTCTAATTTCGCTTGAAGCGAAAGGGAGTCTGGCAATAAGCCATCATCTAATAAATTGAGGATTGCCTTATTTTGAGCACGTCCGCGAATCATTGCTTCTCGATATCCAATTCCTCCATTGAAAGTTACGAGGCTATATTTAGAATAGTAATCATTTGGAAATTCGCTTTCAAAGGCAGTTTCCAATTTCCGTTTTTCCTGAAACATAGGATGAGCTGTATGCTCCTTCATTTCATGGAAATTGTCGACAGCGAGATCGGCGATGGCATCCGTATCTTTTTTACGCGCCTTTTCATATTCTTTAAAAACCGTTTCCCAGCCTTGGTCTCCAAAGCTATCTAAGGTGTCATCAAAAACGACTACATCTTCAAAACTCGCATTCATACCTTGGCCGTAAAAAGGGACGATGGCATGAGCAGCATCTCCGAGTAAACAAGTCTTTCCAAATGCCGACCACGGACTACATTTTATAGTTCCCAAAGGACCCACAGGATTTTCTTGGAACTCCTGAATGAGGTTTGGCATCATAGCCACCGCATCGGGAAACTGTCTGTTGAAGTATTCAGAAATGGCTTCAGGGCTGTCTAAAGATTTAAAACTATCTGGAGCGTCATCATAATCTAAAAATAAGGTAACTGTAAAGCTGCCATCCAAATTGGGAAGGGCAATAATCATATCTCTACCACGGGGCCAGATGTGCAAGGCATTTTTTTCGGTGCGATATCCACCGCCATCAGCAGCGGGAATAGAAAGTTCTTTGTATCCATGTCCCAAATAATCTTGAGAGAAACTGAATAAGAATTTTTTGCTGAGGAACATGCTTTTACGAACAGAAGAACCAGCACCATCGGCACCAAGAATAATGTCTGCTTCAATAGTTTGAGAAGTTCCTGTTATATAATCTTTGAAAGTTGCTTTTGCGTTTTCAAGATCTACGGCCTTACACCCTTGATTAAATTGCACGTGAAGATTATCGTGTGCATCGGCGGCATTGAGGAGCATGATGTTGAGGTCTGTTCTTGAAATAGAATTGATCCATTCATTTTTTCGACCCGAATACGGACTTAAAAATGTGCTGCCATCGATATCATGAATCATTCTACCATGCATTGGAATACAGAGTTTTTTTACTTCTTCTTCTAGTCCCACACGGGTAATACCTTTCATGCCTCGATCTGAGAATGCCAAGTTGATGGATCTTCCTGCATCTTGGTGAACTTCCCGTAAATCAGGTCGTTTTTCCATCAAGGAGATTTTGTATCCACGTTGCGCCATTCTCAAGGCAAGTAAGGAGCCACAAAGACCGGCTCCGATAATTAAAATATGTTGGTTTTGGGTATTACTCATTTTTTTTTGTTCGTTGGTTTTCCATTGCGTCGGCAACAGCCTTTTCGTTTGGATTTGCAGTTTCGCGTAAGCGTTCTACTACGGCGGTATGATTCTTATCGTCTCTATTTTGAGAGAGCTTATATGCGGCTTCAATACTGTGAATTGCTATTTCAAAGCCTATGATGCCATTCATTTGACGCATGGTTTTATCAGAAAGCTCTTCCATGTCGACTGGATTTTTCTGTGGAGCTTCATATTTTTCCATTAAAGATTTTACCGAAGCTCTTAGCCCTGCTTTATCTAAAATTTTGAGGGTACCGCGCACTTGAACTGCAATGTAATTCCATGTAGGGACTTCTTCAAAATCGTACCAGCTACTTGATACATAACTGTGCGGGCCATTAAAAATACACAGTACTTCTGCGCCGTTTTCAATATGGCTCACTTGCTCATTCACCTTTGAAATATGCGCATGAAGGATTTCGGTGCCTTCGTTTTTAGATTCGAAAACGAGGGGAATATGAGTGGCAAGGGATTTGCCATCTTTATTAGTCACCAAAATTCCAAAGCCATTGGCTTTTAAGAAAGAGCGAATCTCCTCTGGATTGTTATTTTTATAGATATCTGGAATATGCATTATAGAATCTTTTTTAAACGTTCTACAAGTTCATATACATCTTCAAAGCTATTGTAGAGTGGGGCAGGTGCTACTCGAATCACATCGGGTTCTCTCCAATCGGAAATCACTCCTGCCTTAGTGAGTTGATCGTGTAATTTTCGGTCGGCATTTTTTACTTGAATGGAGATTTGGCAGCCACGTTGATCAGGATCGGCGGGCGTGATGATATCGATTCGGTCGTTTTTGAGTTCGTAGATAAGATACTCAAGATATCCAGTTAATTTAATTGATTTTGCACGAATATTTTCCATGCCTGCTTGCGCGAAAATGTCTAAACTCGCCCGAATTGCGGCCATTGATAAAATAGGAGGATTTGAAAGTTGCCATCCTTCGGCGGTTGGAATTGGGTCAAAACCATGGCGCATATTAAAGCGAGTGTCTTTGTTGTGTCCCCACCATCCTGCAAATCGATTGATGGTTGTGTCTGTAACATGACGTTCATGTACAAAACATCCCCCTAGACTTCCGGGGCCACTATTTAAATATTTATAAGTGCACCAAACGGCAAAATCTACATTGTTTTCATGGAGATTGGGCATGATATTCCCGACACCATGAGCAAGGTCAAATCCAACCACGGAGCCATTGGCATGTCCTAATTCTGTTATTTTTTTAATCGGGTAGCATTGTCCCGTATAATAATTTGTATTTCCAATAAGGAAGAGTGCGATACTATCGCCATGTTCTTTTACTATTGCTTCAAGGTCTTCAAAGCGACAGAGTTCTTCTCCATCTCTTGGCTTCCATAAAATTAAACTTTCAGCGGGGTCAAGGCCGTGATGTTTGATTTGACTTTCAACTGCATAGCGGTCAGATGGGAAGGCATCACTTTCAATGATGATTTTGTGACGTTTTTCTGTGGGTTTATAGAAGGAAACCATCATTAGATGGAGGTTAGTGGTCAAGGTATTCATCACCACTACTTCTATAGGTTTTGCACCTACGATATTTGCCATAGATTCTCCGAGCATTTCGTGATACGGCATCCATGGGTTTTCAGCGTCAAAATGTCCTTCTACACCGAGGTCTGCCCAGTCGTTCAGTTCTTGTTCTATGTAGTGAGCAACGGCTTTTGGCTGACAGCCAAGACTATTGCCACACATATAAACTAGCGGATTTCCACCCTTGTCTTGTGGTAGGTAAAATTGCTCACGGTATTGTGCTAAAGGGTCGTTTTTATCGGCCGCTTTTGCGAAAGCGAGACTATTTTCATAGGTCATTTTGGTCGTACTCATCGAAAGGTCTTATAGCTATAAAAATAGGCATAAAAGGGTGATGGGAAAAGGAAAGGATTGGAGATTATGGTTAGCACATTCCAAGATGGGAGGAAATAAGACCAAAAAAGGAATTGCAAAGGTTTAAAGCAACTATTATTCACTTGAAAGTGCATGTCTCTATAGTCATGGGATTTGTGCGCTTGCTATTTTAACTGTTAGTCTACAACCTTTACGCCTTTCCAGAATGCGACATAATTTTTAATTCCTTTTGCGAGTTCGCTTACTTCTGGATAAAACCACGCAGCATCTGAATTTTCTTTTCCATTGACAAGGAGCGAGTAGTAATGCGCTTCTCCTTTCCATGGGCACTTAGAATAGGTGTCACTAGAAGTAAAGAATTCTTTATGTATGGAATCGTGAGGAAAGTAGTGATTGCCTTCAATAACTACGGTGTCTGTACTTTCGGCGATAATGGTGTCGTTCCAAATTGCTTTCATAATGATATTGGATTAAGGGGAATACCTATTTTTTCTTAAAAATGTAATTTTTGTAGTAGGCGTTGCTATCAGTAAATTGATCAGTGATTTTTAGACCAGATTCTTCAGCGAGCCAGCTGACAATTTGGTCGTCATATTTTTGACTAATTTCAGTGTGAATGGATTCCCAAGGCATAAAGTGAATACACAGATCCAGCTTATTAATTTCTACAGTTTGTTCTTTTTTACTCATCAAATAACTTTTGGCTGTGCCATTCTCAGGATCATAAACCTCCCAATGTTTAAATTGATCAACATTAAAATTGGCGTCTAATTCCCGATTGATACGATGTAAAATATTTTTATTAAACGCTGCAGTGATACCCGTTTCGTCATTATAAGCGTCTAAAATAGTCTGAGGATCTTTTTTCTGATCGAAGCCCATAAAGAGCAGATCATCTGGACTCATGGCCTCTTGGATGTTGCGTAAAAAATCTATGGCCTTAGGGTGTAAAAGATTTCCAATGTTTGAACCCAGCACCATTATTACCTTTTTGCGACTATTGTATTGGGCCAATTGCCCTAAGACGTCAAAGTAAGAGCCTTGTTGAGGTTTAATGTTAACTTCGGGAATTTCTTTATTCACGCTGGTGTTGAGTTCGTTTAATACGTTTTGACTAATGTCTATTGGGAGATAAGCGAAGTCCTTTTGTTGATCTACCAGTTCTTTTAAAAGCACCTTAGTCTTCTTGCCATCCCCAGCACCTAGTTCGATTAGTTCAAAGCCTTTTTCATCAGAAAACGCTTCGATTATCTCTGCCTTTTGGGTCTCGAATATTTCAAATTCTGCATCTGTTAAATAGTAAGATGGCATTGCCATGATGTCCTGAAAGAGTTTATCTCCAGCGGCATCATAGAAATATTTTGATGAAAGATATTTTGGATAAGCGCTAAGGCCTTCGGCAACTTCTTTTTCAAAGTTAGTAATCGTGGAAGCCTTTGAATCTGTTGTCATAAAAATAGTAGTCGTTAATTATTAGAATGCCTTTCAATTATTTTGCAAGGCGAAGTCCAGAAAATTGCCATCGAGTGTGTGTTTGAAAAAAGTTTCTATAAGTATTTCTAGTATGGTTTGAGGGGGTTGCAAGTGATCCTCCTCTTAACACCTTTTGATTGACCATAAATTTCCCATTATACTCAC
Source organism: uncultured bacterium (assembly GCA_963974305.1). Classification (GTDB taxonomy): domain Bacteria; phylum Bacteroidota; class Bacteroidia; order Flavobacteriales; family Flavobacteriaceae; genus Dokdonia. The sequence goes on along the minus strand of CAXBCS010000005.1, from coordinate 81,272 downwards.
CTAGAGCTCCGGGTGCTTTGGTGTATCCTGGATAGGGTAGATATGCGCTTTCTGTCCATTCCCACCGACTGCCCCAATCAAAATGCTCACTAGCAACTTCCCATTCAAATTCTGTAGGAAGGCGTTGTTCTTTCCATTGAGCAAAGGCAAAGGCTTCAAAATAGGAAATATGAGTAATGGGAGCGGATGGATTGACCTTTTGTAGTCCATCGAAGGTGTAATGATGCCAACTGCCGTCAATCAAATGCCAATACATAGGGGCTTCGATGTTGTTTGTTTGCCTCCAATCCCAACCTTCGGCATGCCAAAGAAGAGTTTTGTTGTAACCGTCATCTTCTATAAAAGCGATCCAATCTTTATTGGTGACTAGGTCTTCAGAAATTTGGTAGTCATGCAGGTAGACCTTGTGGCGTCCAAGTTCGTTGTCGTAGCAAAAATCACTTCCTTGGTGGCCAATTTCGTAGACACCTTCTGAGATGGAAAGCCATTTTGTTTTAGTGGCGGTATGTTTGGGGTCGCTTGCCTGCTTGTTGGTAGGCATTTCGCGAAAGCGAATATCTCCATCATACAGTGGCATTAATGGATTGTTACCTAAAATGTACTTTATATCTGTCAGAAGTAATTCTTGATGTTGTTTTTCGTGATGAATGCCTATTGTTAGGAGCTCGTTTACTTCTGATGAAGGGTCTAGATTCATAAGATCTGTCAAGGCTTCGGTGACATATGTTCTATATGCATAGACTTGCTCAACAGTGGGGCGTGAGAGGTTCCCTCGATCTGTACGTACTACACGTTTTCCTATACTCTCGTAATAGCTATTAAAGACAAAGGCAAAATCGTCGCTAAACAAAGTGTAGCCTGGCGAATAATGCTTCAAAATAAACTCTTCAAAAAACCAAGTTGTATGACCTAGATGCCATTTAGGGGGAGATACATCTGGAATAGGCTGGACGACATAGTCTTCGATTTGCAAGGGCTTACAAATGCGCTCTGTGTGCGCTCTGGTTTCTGTAAAAAGGCTAAGTAGTGACTGTGTATCGATCATATAGTGACCTTTTAAGGGTCTCTCTAAAGTTCGTAAATTTTAAGCGGTTATGAAAATAGGTGGGCGTTAAGGAGACGTTAAAGGCTATAGTGTTTTGTTTAAGCTTATGAGCTAGGAGGGTTGGTGAAAAAGCATCAATTTCTTTTAGCAGTAATTAGGAGGCATAAAAAAAGAGCAACTTTTGAGGAGTTGCTCTTTTAGATATTTTTTATGTTTTCAACTGTCAAGCAGTCGAGTTATGTGCAATGTGCTGTTTTAGAATGTAAACGGCATAGTGTATTGTATTTCTCTTGGAGTTCCTCCCATATGCCCGGGTTTCATTTTAGGTAATGAGGCAATCTGACGACGTACTTCATCTTGAAGCGCTTTAGGTCCACCAGTTACTTTTTTCACAACAGCATCTCCTTTTTTATCAATTACAAAGGTTACGGTTACTTTCGTTCCTGATTTGTGGCCTTTAGGAAACTTAAATCCTTTTACTACGTGTTTAGCTAAGTTTTGATTGAAGCAATTTTTCTTTTGGGTAATTGAACCATCGCATCCAGGCCATGTTGGTGGCACTTCACTCGTCCTTAGGGTAGTTCCATTCATGGAGATACCATTTTGTTTTAAGGTTCCGTTCTGAGCAAAGCTAAAAGCACTCACTAAGAATAGGGCAATCATTAAGGCATTTTTCATTTTATTGTAGGTATGTAGGTTAAGATATTAGGGTATTATACGGCCACTACCCCTTTAATATGCGGGTGAGGGTCGTAGTTTTCCAAACTAAAGTCATCAAAAGTGAAGCCAAAGATGTCTTTTACCTCAGGATTTATTTTTATTGTTGGCAAATTACGAAATTCTCTAGACAATTGTAACTCAACTTGCTCCATATGATTACTATAGATGTGGGCATCTCCGAAGGTGTGAATAAAATCTCCAGCCTCATAACCGCAAACTTGCGCCATCATCATTGTAAATAAGGCATAACTCGCGATATTAAAGGGAACCCCTAGAAATATATCGGCGCTGCGTTGATAGAGTTGGCAGCTCAATTTTCCATCGGCGACATAAAATTGAAAGAAGGCGTGACAAGGAGGAAGTGCTGCTTTTCCATTGGCTACATTTTCTGAAAAGGATTTAGATGTATCTGGTAGCACTGAAGGATTCCAAGCGCTGACAAGCATACGGCGACTATTGGGATTTGTTTTTAGGGTTTCGACGATTTCTTTGATTTGATCAATTTCATCGCCATTCCAATTGCGCCATTGATAGCCATATACGGGGCCAAGATCTCCATTTTCATCGGCCCAATCATTCCAAATGCGAACTCCGTTTTCTTTTAAGTAATCTATGTTAGTATCGCCCTTTAGGAACCAGAGTAATTCATAAACAATTGACTTTAGGTGTAGTTTTTTGGTGGTAACCATAGGGAAGCCTTTGGAAAGATCAAAGCGCATTTGATATCCAAAAACACTTTTGGTTCCAGTTCCTGTGCGATCTCCTTTTTGATTTCCATGCTCTAGCACGTGACGGATGAGGTCGTGATATTGTTTCATATAGTGGCGTTCAGCGGTTTTTTTAATTAGAAAATGGAGAAAATGCAATAAGTATGGGCTCCATTTTGCAAGCGGTCTAAATTAAAAAACAGCCGTCAATTTTGATTGTAAAATGGCAGCTGAGTTATTAGGAGTTATTAACGTATTACAAAGCATTAGTGTTGCCTTTAGCTCTTTTTTATTTGCCTTGATAGTTGTTTGCTGTTGCTAAAAAAGTGGGGGCTGTAGATTCATCAATTGGCTTTGAAGATTGATGAATGTTCTAAAAAGGGGTTTGTAATCGGTGCGTTTTCTATAGAATTTTATACTGTTCAAAACAAAAAAACCACCAAACAAACCTATGGCAGAAAACCCAACTAAAAAGAGAAAGCCCTTACTAGGTAAGAGCTCTCGCAGTTTTCGAAAAACAAACATTGTCTGTTTCATAGTAAATATACTAAAGTTTAAGAAAGCAGTCAAGTGTTTAGATGGTGTGCTAAGCACCTTAAACCAAGCCGCGGAATCCGAAAAGCGTATGAGTAGGAAAAGTATAAACCAAATTAACACTTTAGTGAAATGAAAAATATAAAATCATTATGCATGCTGACTATGCTATTTCTGCTTTCAGTAAATGTCTTTGCTCAGTCGAGAGGAAGTAAAACGATTATTGATCCACAAAATCCTGGGGATGCGATACCCTTGTCACCAACAGAATTTGAAGAATCAGTATTATTTATTCAAGATTTAAGCGAGTTCATAGGGAAGTCGGCTTTAAAAAAACCGCTAACCATTGAATTGGTTAACTTTAACAGTAAGCGAAAATTATTACCAGCTTACAAAATAAACGGTGTCGAGTATTCCGATAATGGAAAGTTTAATGACAAAGTAGCCGGGGATGGAATTTTCACCTCTGTAACTTCTCATAGCGTAAAGGGAAGTACAAAGGCCTTGAGTGAGCGAGGTGCTCAAAGCACAAAGTTTAAATATACTCAACAACTGTCGAGTTTTCGCGGTGGAAAATTTGCGCCCAGTAGGTTAGGTATTGGCTTTAGTTGTAAAGTACGTTTAGTTACTTGCCCAGAAAGTAGTTGGTACAATAGCTGTTGGCCTTTGAGTAGTCCATGCACCTGTGTTGAATTTTATGACTGTGAAGTATCTATCAATATTTAAGACAAACCAAAGGCAAGGGGGAGTTCTTCTTGCCTTATAAAAATTACCATAATGAAAAAAGTTCTAATAATCATCTTGATTTTTTTAGCCTTGAATTTGGGCCTGGGGACTGTGCTGAGCATGATCACTGGAGAACCGGAGTATCCTTTGGAATACGGCATTGAAATAGGGTATAAGCTATTGCTCATTGCAGGGGTGCTTTATGTTGTTTATAAGACTAAAGTTGAACTGGTTTTATGGAATAAAAAATATTTATTCTGGGTCATTAGTTTGGGTTTGGTGTATTTAGCCGTCAACAGTTTAAGCGATAAAACAGCTGAAATTCCTTTGTTGAATCATACTCTCTTTTTCATGGTTTGTGTAACTGTAGCCATCTTTGAAGAGTATTTGTTTAGAGTGTACGTTTTTGATGCTTTGTTGAAGGTGTATACTCCAAAGAAAATGATCAGGGTGATTCTAATCACTAGTGCTTTATTTGCATTGGCCCATGGAGGGAATGCATTGCGTCCTGGTGTACATATATATGGTGTGATCGTTCAAATTGTTTTTGCTTTTGGAATTGGAATATTTCTTCAAGCCTTATTATTTAGGTTTAAGAATGTCATTTTAATTATTACCATCCATGCTCTAATAAATTATCTCGGTTCTTATAAATCTCAATTGCTTTTTCTGGAACGGGTAGCTGAGGAATATACCCTCAATGATTTCATTATGAGTCTAGGAATAATGATGGGAATGAATATTGTGATTGTACTGCCCATATCATACCTGTTGCTTCAACCACTTTTTAAAGCTAAGAATAGCAGTCCTACGCAGGAGCTGACTTAAAAACAAAAACATCATGAAATTAATATACCTCACCATATTCCTATGGTGCCTGACCACTTCAGCCCAAACTCAAGAGATTTCTATGAAACTAAAATTTCAACATACAGACTGTGGGGTACGAAGAGGGTTCCATTGCAAGGAGGCGCCATTAAAGTCGGCTTCTACGGGCATAACAGCATACAACTCGACCTATATATTAGGTAGGACTGTGGTCATTTTGCGAATTCATAGGAACCAAATTACAGAGGTAGACGAAATTCAGCTGTTCGGAGAGCGAATCACAAAACGGAATCAAAACCGCTTAAAATTTGTGCTGCCAGAAGAAGAGCCTATAGATAGCGAAGTGTTGCAGTATATAAGTGATGACATGAAAACGCTTCATCCATTTTTGAAAGCAAAGTCCTACTTGACAATTATCAGTAAAAATTTTATCGATATCACCTTGATTGGTGAATCACAATAATACGAAGTGACCTAAAAAAAATGAATATGAAAAAGAATATATATATCCTATGGTGTGTGGTCAGCATCTGGAATGTCCCCCCTCTTTATGGAGGAGGTAAACCTAATTATAATGGTGAATCTCTTCCACAAATGGAGGAAGTTATCACAAGTTTAAATGAAGAGGTAATGCTTACGCAGCAACAATATGCTGTAAAGGCAAGGCATCTGGAGAAACAATTGAAAGTGATAATTGTAGCTCTTGATACTGCTGTAACCGTAGAACAAAAAATTGATATCCTCTTACAGAAGGAGGGTATAAAGATGGAGCTAAGCCTCCTTTATCGCAATGAGATTTCTGACATTAGTAAGATCCGCTATATCAAAGGACTGCAAATAATAAAGATTCTTTATGAAAAAACATTGGCACTGGATCACCATTTTGCATCTGTTAGCACTTTTAGTGAGATTAATAAAATTTCAAATCCCAATCACTATCCAGCCTTTGAGCATACTAAAAATTTGATTAAAAATAAACAGGATAAGAAATCTGGTTTTCGGCTTTCGGGTTTGCTAGGAGAAAATATCTATACCTCAGTCATTCACTCCTTTGTTTCCTTATTTAATTCTGACAACACAGATACCGCCGAAAAGGAAGCGAGTATCGCTAAGGTTGAGTGTATCCTAGATTTCACTTTACGCATGCATAATGATTTGAATACCATTTATTTTGAGACGCGATTCCTTCAAAAAAGCAATGATAATATTATCGAAGAGCTACAGCAGTTATTTGTGGACTTCACCAAACCCATAAATTACAATACCCCGCTCAAAGAGTGCCGAAATTCTGACGATTGGGATCGTGTGCGTGAGCATTTATCCAAATACCTCGCTGTATTGAACGAAGTATTACTAAAAGAAGACCAACGATATAAAGCACATAAAATGCAGATCAATTTAGAGTTCCCTATTGATCGGTTGTTGCAATTCATTACACAGTACAATGCCTTTATTGATCAAGGCGCCAAGTTCTATGAGAAATTTGGCATTATGCTTAACAGCTATGAAAATGAGGAGCAATGCAGTGATCAAATTCCGATAGAATATTTAAGCCTAAAAGGAAGTATAGATGTGGCTATTGAGAAGTTTAATACGGCTTATAAACCCGTTGAGATTAATGGTAGTAAGATGAAAGAAGTGCTCTATGGAATCAATGAATATGATTGACGTTTGAGTTAGACGTGAGGTTTTCGCGATGAAAGTGGTTGGCGAGTGATGGGTGATTAATTAGGGCTTTTTGCAGGTCACTCCAAAACCACAAACCCCCAAACAGTTATTGTTTGGGGGTTTGCCTATGTGTATCTTTTTAGTTTGGTAATTTCTTCATTTAAGTAGCTCAAGACTAATTTATTTGCATCAGTTTTGAAGGCATGCAATTTCGCGAAAGCGAATTCTTAACCAATAATCATCCCAGCAATTGTAGCTGAAATAAGAGAGGCTATAGAACCTCCCAATAATGCTCTCATCCCAAACTTAGAAAGTTGGGTTCGTTGCCCGGGTGCCAATGATCCAATACCACCAATTTGTATTCCGATAGAGGCAAAGTTGGCAAAACCACATAACATATAGGTGGCCATAATAATTGACTTCTCATAACTAAGGTGTGCCGCGTTTGCTGTGTTCTTAAGGTCTGCAAGTTGGATATAACCCACAAACTCACTAGCAGCAAGCTTTATGCCTAATAGTTGGCCCATCATCATCATGTCTTCAGTTGCTACACCAATAAGCCACATAAGCGGGGCGAATATAGTTCCGAGAATGGCTTCTAAAGATAATTCAGGATATGACGTATTTGCAGCCATCCAATCATTCACAGTAGTGACATCACCTACCCATCCTAGGATACCATTCAACATGGCGATAAATGCGACAAAAACAAGTAGCATAGCACCTACATTTACTGCAAGCTTTAAACCTTCTGTGGTTCCATTTGCAATAGCGTCTAAGATATTGGCTCCTATTTTTTCTGAAGAAACAGTTACATCTGTATTGATTTCTTCAGTTTGTGGGTAAAGTATTTTTGATATTACAATCGCACCAGGAGCCGCCATTACTGAGGCTGCAAGTAGGTGTTTTGCAAAAACAAGGCGTTGCACTGGGTCATCACCACCTAGAAATCCAATGTATGCAGCAAGTACAGCACCAGCTACAGTTGCCATACCACCGATCATCACAAGTAGAATCTCCGACTTGTTCATTTTCTCGAGGTATGCTTTAATAAGTAAGGGGGCTTCTGTTTGTCCTAAGAAAATATTTCCGGCTACACTTAAGCTTTCAGCACCAGAGATTCCTAGAAGTTTTGTTAGCAGCCAACCGAATGCACGTACTACCTTTTGAATAACTCCAAAATAGTAGAGCACAGAGGTAAGTGCTGAGAAGAATATGATTGTTGGCAGTACTTGGAAGGCAAAAATATACCCAAAAGTACTGGTATCACTTACAAGGCCTTTAAATAGGAAATCACTTCCTGCGAGGGTAAACTCTAGAACACTCACAAAAATACTCCCTACGAAATCAAATATTTTCTCAATGAAAGGTACTTTAAGTACTCCAACAGCAATGACTAATTGAAGAACAAGTCCGATACCAACTGTTTTCCAGTGAATGGCTTTGCGGTTGTTACTAAAGAGATAGGCAATCAATAATAAGGAAGCCATTCCTAATACACCTCTCCATAAGCTAGTAAAAGAGAATCCCTGAGAAGGAATTACGTCTCCAGCTACGGTTGCTGCTTCTTGAGCTACTAGTGAAAATGGAGTTGCAAAAAGTAGGGCAATTAGTAGTAGTGTACGCATATAGGGTTTGCTTAATTACGTTTTGAAATTTCGTCGCGAACTTGTGCGGCCAGTTCGTAGTCTTCATTTTGAACGGCCTGCTCTAATTGCGTATGTAATTCTTGAAGCGACATGCGTTTAAAGTCATTGTCACTAGACAATTCATCTTCCAGAACCAGTTCGTCCATTAGGACTTCATCTTCATCTGTAAATTCTGTAGGATCTGTATTTCCTTTTAAGAAGATACCTGCCTTGTCTAAGATATTTTTATAAGTAAAAATAGGGGCTTGAAAACGCAATGCTAAAGAAATAGCGTCACTCGTACGCGCATCGATGATTTCTTCAATCTTATCACGTTCACAGATGATGCTAGAATAAAAGACACCATCTACCAATTTATGAATGATTACCTGCTTGATTACTATGTCAAACCGGTCGGCAAAATTCTTAAAAAGATCGTGTGTTAAGGGTCTTGGGGGTTTGATTTCCTTTTCTAAAGCAATTGCAATAGACTGGGCTTCAAAGGCACCAATGACTATAGGAAGTTTACGTTCACCGTCTACTTCATTCAAGATAAGGGCATAGGCTCCATTTTGCGTTTGGCTATAGGAAATCCCTTTGATGTTTAAGCGCACTAGACTCATAACTGCAAAAATAGGAAAAGGTATTGGATTATACCGCGCAAAATGACCTTGGGTGGTTATTCCTAAAAGTAGGAGGTTTTTTGCTCCCTTTTTCTGTTTTTAATGTTTCATGGCAAAACGTATAAAAGGTGTTATTTTAATGTAGTACATCCTTGGGATAAGAATTAAACTACTTGTTCCTTTTTTCATTGACTTGAGGGAATATAATTTGGAACATACTTAAATCTTCCAAAAGCGACCCATTATTATCTAGGTAGTCTTTTTCATTTGCCACTTCTTTGTATTCTTAAGTCGAAAGTTCAAATGCTTTCTAATTTTTCCAGCATAAAAAGTACGGTTTTACCGTAATCATGTTTTCTTACTTGTACGTACTTTCGAGATGTTGTTTAATTTTTTATATCAAATCTATTTTATGATCAAAATAACGATTACATTGTTCTTTTCCTTATTTGTTGTTGCTGTATTCCATGGGCAAACTATTTATGAATGTGGCACTGGTGATGATCCCTTACCCAATACGGCAGGAATTTATTCAAAATCTATCAGTCTAGATATACTTCAAACGGATGACCCTGTGGTTTTTGATATTTTTTTCTGGGGTGTTAATAGAGCCGATGGTACGAGTTCAAGATCCTTGACAGAAGATCAGGTTCTAGATGTAATAGCTCGCTTAAACAAGGCCTATAACCAGTTTGAAGTTTTCTTTAAATATAAAGGATTTTCAACTTTCAATTCGGATACTTATTATACAACTTCTTCTTGGGGAGGTTTAACGACTTATGCAATGGCCAATGGTTACGTGCAACCTAACTCTTTTAACGTATATGTGCCATGGAGATTTATTGGCTATAGGGGTATAGGTTTGCCAAATACTACAAATGCTGGTGTAGACGCAGATGCCTTTGTAGGAAATACCATCGTTCATGAAATTGGACATAATTTTGGGTTACTTCATACGCACAAGGATTATGATTCTTCAGTTACTAGTGAACATGTTACTCGTGATACAGCGAACTCACAATATAACGCCGATTATAGAGGAGATGAAGTAACCGATACCGCAGCAACGCCTAAATTTTTTGATCAAGATTACATGGATGGCACTACTGTTATTGACATAGATGTAAATACATGTGCGTATATTGCAGTGAACGGCTTTGATCGAGATTGCCAGTTTACAGATTATGAACTGTTCGTGGAAGACACCACAAATTATATGTCTAATACTTCTGATGATTGTAGGTCTTATTTATCTCCGGGTCAAGGTGTCCGACTGCGAGAGACTATTGATGCTGATGTGAATGCCGTTTTTGGGCAAGCAATGACCACGATTAATTCTTTGTATGAGCCTTTTAAAGGAGATTATTATTTTGCAGGCCCATCTCTTTTTGATGAGGACTTACCTCATTTTCAACCCGGTTTTGACTATCATTTTGTAGAATGTTCATGTGATTGTATTGATCCATCGGATTATGACGATATTTCTTTTACCTTTAATAGTAGTAATTCTATTGAATATGATAAGGATTATTTGGGATCTATCCTACATCGTAATCACTATGCGATTATTATAGATCAAGTAGACCCTAGTCAGCCAAGAATTTGTCAAGATAATTACAATAGGACCCCGATAGGTGGTAATGTGAAACGATTTAATGATGGGGTATTTAATTATAACGTTACAGATACCCCTCAAGATTCTACTGGAATCAATAGTCCTAATTTGATTCAAGATTTGAATAGTGGTTTGTACAAAATTGAAAAGATCCTCAATGGAGGATTTATAGAAGAAGAGGTCATTATAAAAAATAATAACTAGGCATCATGCTATTAAAAAAACTTATTATCATTTGTTGTATGCTCACTGCGGGAGTTCTGTATGGACAAATCACAAATGTCCCCGACACCATTTTTGAACAGTTTTTGATTGATCAGGGAATTGATAGCGATGGATTGCTTAATGGACAGGTACTCACCGCTGATATTAATACAATTGAGACTTTTGATACGATGAATACTGACATTGAGGATTTTACAGGGATTGAGGGGTTTACTGCTTTAAAGATTCTTATTTGTGCCGGTAGTAATGTAAATGGTCCACTAGATATGACTTCAAATGTGTTTTTGGAAGAATTATATGCGTCAGATTCATTTTTGGAGAGTCTTGATATTTCAACTTGTTCATTGCTTCGTATTCTCGACATAGAGGATAATGCGCTAACGGTTTTAGATGTCTCTAATAACCCCCTCCTGGAAGAGGCATATATTGGTAATGAAACGGAAGATGTGCCTCCGTTTAATTCCTTCATTAATTTAGATTTTACGAATAACCCGAACCTGCGGATATTAAACACCTTTGATGTTTTGACTTTAACAAGTATTGACCTTACAGGAGCAATAAATATTCGAAATTTGGATGTAGCGGTATGTGCTTTAACCGAGTTAGATGTTAGTACTAATGTTAATCTTGAAACCTTGCTTGTAGGTACTTTTGAAGACTTCTTTTTGGGTACTTCCAATGAGATTAGTAGTCTTGATCTGAGCAATAATGGAAGCCTTGTTGGTTTGAACGTTCACAATACAGATCTATCTAATCTCAATCTTAAGAATGGAAACAATGGAATAATTGCGGGAGTTATTGCCACACAGACTCCTAATCTTGCATGTATTCTTGTAGATGATGAAACAGCTGCCGCCAATGGAGATGCCCCTTATGATACTTGGCAAGTGGATGCAGGTACTCAGTTTTCAGAAACGGAATGTACTATTGGGGTAGAGGATTATTTGTTAGAAACTATTGAAATGTTTCCCAATCCCGTGGTTGATATTTTGACGATACAGTATAATAGGCAGCTTGTAATGGATACTATTACAATCTATGATATTCTGGGAAAGAAGATGTTTGTAGTTAGAGATGATTTTAGTGGTGCTGTCGATATGCAACTCCTGCCTTCAGGGGTTTATTTCGTACGCATGGAAATAGGTGATGCTGTTCTGACTAAGAAGGTGTTGAAAAAGTAAGTGAATTTAAGATTCAAAGGATTAAAAATTCAAGATTCAAGGATTAAATGTATTTAGCTATTTAAGACTTCGTCTTCGTCTTCATCTTCATCTTCGTTTTCGTTTTCGATTTCGATTTCGATTTCGATTTCGTTTTCAAAAACCTCACAAAAAAAAGGAGCAACCACGGTTGCTCCCTTGTATATAGGTATTGACATTAATTCCTAGGCATTCGCTACTTTAAAAGCTTTGAGTTTTGTGTTCAACTCAGGGATTACTTCAAAAGCATCTCCTACGATTCCGTAATCGGCGGCTTTAAAGAAAGGCGCTTCTGGATCGTTGTTAATAACTACTTTGATTTTTGATGAGTTGATTCCCGCTAAATGCTGAATCGCACCAGAGATTCCAATCGCGATGTACAAGTTAGACGCTACAGGTTTTCCTGTTTGTCCTACGTGTTCTCCATGTGGTCTCCATCCTAAATCGGATACTGGTTTCGAACAGGCAGTAGCTGCTCCTAAGATCTCAGCTAATTCTTCAATCATGCCCCAGTTTTCTGGTCCTTTCATTCCGCGACCTGCAGAAACAACAATCTCAGCATCGGCAATCGATACTTTGTCTGTCGCACGATCTACAGATTGTACTTTTACGCCAAGATCGGCCTCATCTAGGCTCACTGCAAAATCTTCGGCAGCCGCAGCTCCTGAAGTTTCTTTTAGGCCGTATGCGTTCTTTCCTAATCCAACAATTTTTACATCGGTGTTGATTTCGGTCATGCTAAACGCTTTGTTAGTAAAAGCGGTACGCTTTACTTTAAAAGGTGCAGCGCTTTCTGGTAAGGCAACCACATTAGAGGCATAACCTGCTTCTAAGGCGATAGCGAGTAAAGGAGCAATGTATTTTGAGTCGGCACTCTGACTTAACACCACCACTTTTGCACCTTCGGCTGTAGCTGCTTGTGAGATTGCTTTCGCGAAAGCGGAACCTGAAAAAGTATCCAACTTCCCGTCTTTGGCTTGTAGCACTTTATCTACTCCATAAGCACCCAACTGTGATGCATCACCACCGTTAATAGATATTGCTGTTACAGAAGTTCCCATCATATCGGCAATTCCTTTTGCGTAGCTCGCTACTTCAAAGGCCGTTTTTTTAAAGACTCCGTTTTCTGATTCTGTATATACTAAAACTGACATAAAATCTTAGATTTTAAAATTTCAAATACTTAAGCTCCAAATTCTAAAGCGGAGTTTCTATTTGAAACAATTAATATTGTTGACGTCTTTTTATAGACGACTCATCTTCTTTTGGAATTTGAGATTTTGAATTTTGTGATTTGCCTTCTATTTAGATGGCTTTCGCTTCGTTGTGCAATAGATCGATCAACTCGTCCACAGTATCTACTAATTTTACAGCGCCTTTTGGAGCTGGTTTCTCAAAAGAAACAGCTTTAGTTTCGGCAGCAGCACCAGTAGGTTCAACAACATTTAATGGCTTTTTACGCGCCATCATGATCCCACGCATATTAGGAATACGTAGATCACTTTCTTCTACCAATCCTTTTTGACCTCCAATAACAAGTGGAAGGGAAGTGGCAACAGTTTCTTTTCCGCCATCGATTTCACGAACAGCAGTTGCGCTAGTACCATCAACGTCTAGTTGAATACAAGTGTTTACAAAGTTGGCTCCAATCAATCCGGCAATCATACCAGGAACCATTCCGCCATTGTAATCAATAGACTCACGACCAGCAATTACAAGATCATAACTACCGTCTTTAACGACAGCTGCAATTTCTTTGGCTACTTGATAGCCGTCTGTAGCTGGAGTATTCACACGGATAGCAGTATCTGCTCCTATGGCTAATGCTTTACGTAAGGTAGGTTCGGTTTCTGCGCCGCCTACGTTAATAACGTCTACAGCTGCGCCTTGCTTTTCTTTGAACCACATGGCACGTGTAAGGCCAAACTCATCATTAGGATTGATCACAAATTGAACACCGTTGGTGTCAAATTGAGTGTCTCCGTCAGTAAAGTTAATTTTAGAGGTGGTATCGGGTACGTGACTGATGCACACTAATATTTTCATAAACTCTATTTTTTTGAAGATGCTTGTTGAGCGTGCAAAAATACGCCAACAATACTACTATTTCGTTTTCGAAACAAAAATAAGGTAAAAAAGCCATATTTTACTGTGCGCGCATAGTAAAATTTTCTAAAAATGTCATTTTCTCACCTCTGAGAATTGCTTACTTTTGTTATCCTTATAAAAAAGACCAGACAATTAATGAGAACAATCCAATTTAGAGAAGCGATATGCGAGGCGATGAGTGAAGAAATGCGTCGTGATGCTGCGGTATATTTAATGGGCGAGGAAGTAGCAGAGTACAACGGAGCTTATAAGGCTTCAAAGGGTATGCTAGATGAATTTGGCCCAGACCGTGTAATTGACACCCCTATCGCCGAACTTGGTTTTGGAGGTATAGGTGTTGGGAGTACCATGACTGGCTGTCGTCCTATTGTAGAGTATATGACTTTTAACTTCTCGCTAGTTGGGATTGATCAGATCATTAATAATGCGGCCAAGATCAGACAAATGTCTGGTGGACAGTTTCCTTGTCCAATTGTTTTTAGAGGGCCTACCGGTTCTGCGGGACAATTAGGTGCTACACATTCACAAGCTTTCGAAAACTGGTTTGCAAACACTCCGGGCTTAAAGGTAATCGTACCTTCTAATCCTTATGATGCAAAAGGACTTTTGAAATCGGCGATTCGTGACAACGACCCTGTTATTTTTATGGAGTCTGAGCAGATGTATGGTGACAAAGGAGAAGTGCCTGATGGAGAATACCTAGTACCAATTGGTGTTGGCGAAATCAAAAGAGTCGGTACAGATGTAACCATTGTTTCTTTTGGGAAGATTATCAAAGATGCTTATAAAGCAGCCGATGCATTAGAAAAAGAAGGTATATCATGTGAAATTATAGATCTACGTACGGTACGTCCTCTGGATTTTAATATGATAATGGAATCTGTTAAGAAAACAAATCGCTTAGTAATTTTGGAAGAGGCCTGGCCTTTTGGCAATATTGCGAGTGAAATAACCTACCAAGTGCAGCAGCAAGTATTTGATTACTTGGATGCTCCTATTATAAAAATTAATACAGCAGATACACCTGCACCATTCTCTCCAGTCTTATTGGAAGAGTGGTTACCTAATTTTAACGACGTCATTAAGGCCGTTAAAAAGGTGATGTATAAATAATATACAATTCATAAAGTGTTAAATCACTGTAAATGGTAACGCTTTCGCGAAAGCGTACTTATTTTTGGAGCTTCATTTCTACAACGTAATGAAGCTCTTACTTTTGAGACCTATGGGCATGACAATTCAGAGACTATTATTTTTATTCCTATTATTTCCAAGCATCATCATGGCACAGACCAAGGTAAGCGGAGATATAATTGATGACGCAGGAGAACCTGTGCCTTTTGCTAATGTTGTTTTTGTAGATTCCTACGAGGGGACGATCACCAATGAAAATGGGAGATTCTATTTAGAATCTGACGCCACTTATACCAAGTTGCGCATCTCCTTTGTGGGCTACGATACCAAAGAAGTCACCTTAGAGAAGTCTGTGACCTACGAAATGAAAATTGTTCTTGAACAAGCCGCCGAAACCATGGATGAAGTGGTGGTATATGCTGGAAAGACGTCTAAAAAGAATAATCCTGCGATCGATATTCTTCGTAAGATATGGGAGAACAAACGCGATAATGGCCTTCGCCAATACAAGCAGTATCAATATGATAAGTATGAGAAATTAGAATTCGACCTCAATACGATTGATAGTAATTTGATCAACAGTAAACTCTTTCGAGGGATGGAATTTATTTTTGAGCAAACAGATACCTCTCGTGTAACTGGAAAAACCTATTTACCCATTTTTGTCAATGAAGCGGTATCTAAGGTATATGGTGATAACGAGTCTAATAAGTTCAAAGAAGTATTAGAAGGGAATAAGAATAGTGGTTTTAGTGAAAATCAAACCATTATTACCTTCGTGAAGGATTTGTACAATGATTACGATGTGTATAGCAATTACCTTCAGTTTTTTGACAAGAGTTTTACCAGTCCGATCTCACGCACTGGGATTCAAACCTACAATTATGTATTAGCAGATAGCTCATATATAGACAATAAGTGGTGTTACAATATCATCTACTATCCGAGAAGAAAGAATGAATTGACTTTTAAAGGAGATTTTTGGGTTAATGATTCTACCTGGGCCATTAAGGAAATTAATATGCAGCTTTCTAAAAGTGCCAATATTAACTGGGTCAAGGAAATCTATATGGAGCAGGAGTTTGATATCGTTAACGATACGACCTTCTTACTTAAGCGGGATTACTTTTTGTCTGATTTTGTATTTAATAAGAAAGAAGAATCAAGAGGGCTGTATGGAAAACGTACTACCTTATATGACAACTATGAATTTGACAAAAAAATAGATCCTAACTTCTATAAGAAAGAGGTGTACAATTATGATAAGGATGTCTATAATAGGGATGATAGTTTCTGGGATGAGAATAGACAAGAAAAGTTGAGCAATGATGAGAAGGGCGTCTATAAGATGCTGGATACACTTAAAACGGTTAAGAAATTTAGAAACCTTTACAATTTAGGATCGGTCTTGGCTTCGGGATATTATGAGTTTACGGACTTGAATTTTGATTACGGACCTATATTCTCAACCTTTGGATTTAACGAAGTAGAAGGATTGCGTATTCGAACTGGTGGACGTACCTACTTTAGTCAGAATGATCTATGGCGTTTGGAAGGATTTCTAGCATATGGGTTTAGGGATCAAAAAGTCAAATACGGACTTTCTGGAAAGTGGCTGCTTGATAAGAAAAGCCGACTGATAATTTCAGGAGGATATCGAAAAGATGTGGAGCAGATTGGCGCTAGTCTTACCACTTCAAGAGATGTATTAGGAAGGAATTTAGCTTCATCTTCTTTGGTGAATACGGCTACCAATGATAAGTTGACATCGATTGAATTGGCCAATGTCGCAGTAGAATTTGAGCCGGTTCGGAATCTGAAGTTCCGTACAGATCTATCTTTACGTTCTTTAGCATCGGCATCCGAGACCTTTAGTTTGGATTATTTTACAGATGCTACAGAAACCACTACAACGGGTGACTTAAAGCAGGCAGAACTTGTGTTTACGACCATTTGGGAGCCTGGAAAGAAGACGTCAGGATTTGGAGTTGAGCGTCGTACGGCCAATGAATGGTTTCCAAGTATTTTTGCAAGTTATACCCGCGGATTAAAAGGGACATTGGGAAGTGATTTTGAGTACGATAAGTTGCAGTTTTCCTTTAAGAAAGGAATACGAGTGGGTGGATTTGGACAACTGAGTGTGTCTACAGAAGTAGGGAAGACTTTTGGAGAAGTGCCATTGGCATTATTGAGTCCGGTTCCAGGAAATCAATCTTTGTTCTCAATATTTAATACCTATAGTCAATTAAATTTCTACGAATTCACAACAGACAAATATGCTTCTGTACAAATAGAGCATAATTTTGGAGGACGAATTTTTTCACGCATTCCATTCTTAAAGAAATTAAATCTAAGAGAGATTGTTGGTATTCGAGGAGTGATTGGAAATATATCTCAAGCTAATATAGATTTGAACAGACCAGCCTTTGAAAGTTTGCTATTTGAAGATGGGATGGTAGGCCCTATTACACCTTCTGATATTGCGCCATCCTTGGAGCCGTATTACGAATATAGCTTTGGTGTTGGAAACATCTTTAAGGTATTCCGCTTAGATGTTAACTTTAGAGGAAACTACAATAGTTTGCCTGATGCTCGTAAGATCGGAGTGACGGGCTCTTTTGGATTCTACTTTTAATAGTAAAATTCACAAACCATACATATATAATGACCTTTGCGAGAGCAGGGGTCATTTTTTGTCACTTTTAGATTTTCTAACCTAAACTTAACATGCTAATCCTTGGCTGAATCGTCGTTTCACCGTATTTTTGCAGCCCGTAACGGGGGTTTGGTTGTGAAATCGACTATATCAGTTTGATTTTCAAATAGTTGAGTACTCAATTTGCTAGCTGCTAGCAGGCGAGCCACGAAAGTAAAAATAAGACATCAAATCTTCGTTTTATAGATTTTCTAATAAGGAAGGTCTGGGAAGAAGATTTAGAATATAAGATATTATGACAGCAGATAAAGTAACAACATTTGACGTATTGGTTGAGATTCCTAAGGGAAGTCGTAACAAATATGAGTATGATTTTGAATTGAAAAAAATACGTTATGATCGTATGATTTTCTCATCGATGATGTACCCTGCAGATTACGGTTTTATTCCTGAAACACTTGCTCTTGATGGAGATCCATTGGATGTATTGGTTTTGGTAACAGAACCTACCTTCCCTGGATGTGTGATTGAAGTAAAGCCTATTGGTGTATTTCACATGGCAGATGAAAAAGGCCCAGATGAGAAAGTAATCTGTGTACCTGTATCTGATCCTTCAGCGAGTAAGTTAGGTGATCTTTCTGATTGCAACCCTCACTTAATTAAAGAAATCGAACATTTCTTTCAAGTGTATAAGGATCTTGAAGAGAAAAAAGTAGACGTTGGTGGATGGGGAGATGTACATGAAGCTAGAGATATTGTAGCTAAATGTATTGAACGATATCAAGATAGTGATGTGCCTCGCAGTGAAGTAAGCATCTACTAATACTGATTAGAGAGCCTAGGGTACTGTGTTAATCGCACATTCTGAGCTTTCAATTCTAGTATAAAATTCACAATATAAATGAGTTAGCCCTCAGCCGCAGTCCTCTGGATTGGGGCTTTTGTTGTTAGCTTTGATTTTGTTACATTAGCGACTGTTTAAAAATAACCAAAAAACAAAGAGAAATATATGGAATCAATGATGATTTGGATGCCTATTGTAATGGCATTTTTAGGTTTGGCTTATATGGGAGTCAAAAGATCTTGGGTAATGAAGCAAGATGCTGGAGATGGAAAGATGAAGGAGATTTCTGATCATATCTATGAAGGGGCATTAGCATTTTTAAATGCAGAATATAGATTACTCGCCATATTTGTGGTTATAGTTAGTATTTTGTTGGCCGTTGTTTCTTTTGTAGTGCCTACGACTCACTGGTTAATTGTCATTGCTTTTGTTTTTGGAGCAATATTTTCTGCTTTTGCTGGAAATATTGGGATGAAAATCGCAACCAAAACTAACGTTAGAACAACACAAGCTGCACGAACAAGTTTACCTGATGCCTTGAAGATCTCTTTTGGAGGTGGTACTGTAATGGGACTTGGAGTTGCTGG
Source organism: uncultured bacterium (assembly GCA_963974305.1). Taxonomy (GTDB): domain Bacteria; phylum Bacteroidota; class Bacteroidia; order Flavobacteriales; family Flavobacteriaceae; genus Dokdonia. Next base: position 62,424 of record CAXBCS010000005.1, on the reverse strand, counting down.
TCTTGCTGTTTTAGGTTTAACGGCCTTCTTTATTGGATTCTTCCACTTCTTTATGGGAGGTGTTTGGACATCTACTGCAGATATGACTATTGTATTAGAAACTCTTGCAGGTTTCTCCTTAGGAGCCGAGTCTATCGCCTTGTTTGCGCGTGTAGGTGGTGGTATTTATACTAAGGCTGCCGATGTAGGGGCCGATCTTGTAGGGAAAGTAGAAGCAGGAATTCCTGAAGATGATCCTCGTAACCCAGCAACTATTGCAGATAACGTAGGAGATAATGTAGGAGATGTTGCAGGTATGGGTGCCGATTTATTTGGTTCTTATGTAGCGACAGTACTTGCCGCTATGGTTTTAGGAAACTATGTGATAAAAGATATGGGCGGAAGTATTGATGATGCCTTTGGAGGTATTGGTCCAATCTTATTGCCAATGGCAATTGCAGGTGTTGGAATTATCATTTCGATCATCGGTACGATGTTGGTTAAAATTAAAAGTAATGATGCAAAAGAGTCTCAGGTAATGGGTGCTCTTAATATTGGAAACTGGACGTCTATCATTTTAGTAGCAGCAGCTTGTTTTGGGCTTTGTACTTGGATGCTTCCGGAAACGATGAATATGGAATTTTTTGGAGAAGGTCTTAAGGAGATTTCTTCAATGAGAGTATTTGGAGCTACTATCGTTGGATTGGTAGTTGGTGCTGTGATTTCTTCAGTAACTGAATACTATACTGGATTAGGGAAAAAACCAATCATGAAAATTGTACAACAGTCTAGTACAGGTGCAGGAACAAATATCATTGCAGGTCTTGCGACAGGTATGATTTCTACTTTCCCATCAGTATTATTATTTGCTGGTGCGATTTGGGCTTCTTATTGGTTTGCAGGATTCTACGGAGTAGCACTTGCTGCTTCTGCAATGATGGCAACTACTGCGATGCAATTGGCGATTGATGCCTTTGGACCTATTTCTGATAATGCTGGAGGTATTGCGGAGATGAGCGAACAAGAGCCTATCGTACGTGAGCGTACAGACATCTTAGATTCTGTAGGAAATACAACAGCAGCAACAGGGAAAGGATTTGCGATTGCTTCGGCGGCGCTTACATCTTTAGCTCTTTTTGCAGCTTATGTAACATTTACTGGAATTGATGGAATAAACATTTTTAAAGCCCCTGTATTAGCGATGCTATTTGTAGGAGGTATGGTTCCTGTTGTATTCTCTGCCTTGGCAATGAATGCAGTTGGAAAAGCTGCCATGGAAATGGTAGAAGAAGTAAGACGTCAGTTTAAAGAGATTCCTGGAATTATGGAAGGTACTGGGAAACCAGAATACGACAAGTGTGTTGCAATTTCTACAGAGGCTTCCTTGAAAGAAATGATGCTTCCTGGCCTTTTAACTATTGGATTTCCACTAGTAATTGCATTTGTGCCGATGATTTTTGGTATGGATAAATTGGCTATCGCTGAAATGCTTGGTGGATATATGGCTGGAGTAACCGTAAGTGGTGTTCTTTGGGCAATCTTCCAAAACAATGCAGGTGGTGCTTGGGATAACGCTAAGAAATCTTTTGAAGCAGGTGTAATGATTAACGGTGAGATGACGTATAAAGGTTCTGAAGCCCACAAAGCGGCAGTAACTGGAGATACAGTTGGAGATCCATTTAAAGATACGTCTGGACCTTCTATGAACATTTTAATTAAGCTTACCTGTTTGATCGGATTGGTAATTGCTCCTATTCTAGGAGGGCATGCTGAAGAAGGTATTGCTTCCTCAACAGTAAAAGAAGCTGTTTTTATTGCTGATGATGGAACAAGACAGGTTTTTAAAGTTGTAGAAGAAGGTGATGCGACCGCCGATGTTGAAAAGCGTATGGAGGTTAAAATGACTTCAGGTGAAGGTGAGAACGCAAAAGCTGTTGTTACAACAACCACTACAGTTAATGGTGAAAAAACCGTTGATGAGAAAGTTTTTGAAGGAACAATGGAAGAAGTGAAAGCCCAAGTAGAAGCTTTGAAAGAAGCTGACGCTAAGGTAAAGGCAGGGAAGAAAGAAGTTATTCTCGAAATAGAAGAAGTAGAAGAAGGGAAGTAAAATTCCGTATTACCTAAAATAAAAAAAGCGCGAACTGAGAAGTTTGCGTTTTTTTTATGGCCGATTTTTTCTGAAAGATTTCTTGCCATCTCTACAAGCGGGCGCGAAAATTTCGCAATAAACGGTTCAAAATTGTATCTTTATTAAAAAACTTATTTTATGTTTTTTAAGAGAAAAGCAGACCCAATTCAAATTGATGGTTATCAAACTTATGGAACTTCCGATCACTTATATATCGTAGGGCGTGCTCTTGAAAATGAAGGAGTAAACTTAAAAAAGAAAGGGTTTCTGGCTGCCTTTAAAAATGCTTATAAGCAATTTGCTAGTGACGAATTGCGCCATGCTAAATTGCGAGTGACTCTTCCTGATGAACGAACTTTTTACACTACTACAGATGCCGAAGGGTATTTTAAATTGGACGAGAAAGTGGAAGGACTCAACGGCCTGAAAAATAGGGAAGGCTGGGTGCAGATTGTTATAAGTTTTGACGATGTAAAGAAAGGTTTAGTTGTTCTGAGAGAGAATAAGTTTCCCCTTGAAATGGTTATTCCTGCCCAAACTGCCGAATATGGAGTTATTAGCGATATTGACGATACTATATTGCATACGGGTGTTGCCTCTTTACTCAAATGGCGTGTAATTGTAAATACTTTATTCAAGGAAGTAGGGAAGCGAACCTCCTTAGAAGGAGCTCCAGAGCTCTATCAAAAATTGCATCTCGGAAAATCAGGTTCTGCCGCCAATCCTATTTTTTACGTGAGTAATAGTCCGTGGAATCTTTATAATTATTTAGAAGCCTTTGTGCGCAATGCAAAATTTCCCAAAGGTCCCATTTTGCTAAGGGATTTTAGAACGCCTTTTGAGAAAACTCCCAAACCTGAGAAACCTCATAAACAACACGAAATTCGAAATATTCTTAAAACCTACCCTAATTTAAAATTTGTGTTGATAGGAGATAGTGGAGAACATGACGTTGATATTTACTTAGAAGTCGCAAGAGAATACCCCAAACAAATACTCGCGGTTTATTTACGCAGTGTTAAGCACAAAAAGAGAGTGCTTCGCGTAGAGGGTGTCCTTAAAAAATATGGAACTACACCAGCAGTGCTGGTTGAAAAAAGTGCTTTTGCCGAAGAGCACGCCAGAAAAATAGGCCTTCTTGCCTAAAACAAACCGTTTAATTCGGCATCAATACGATTAATGATTTCACCAAGATCTTCTGGATTGTCTACAAAGTTGATGTTGTCTACATCAATGATAAGCAATTTCCCTTTGGCATAACCCGTGATCCAAGCCTCGTAACGTTCGTTTAAGCGGCTGAGGTAATCAATACTTATAGAGTTTTCATACTCTCTTCCTCGCTTGTGAATTTGAGAAACTAAATTCGGTATAGAGCTACGCAGATAAATCATAATATCTGGAGCATCTACAACGCTTTCCATCAAATCGAAAAGTGATTTATAATTGTTATAATCACGATTGGTTAAAAGACCCATCGCATGTAAGTTGGGTGCGAAAATAAAGGCGTCCTCATAAATGGTTCTATCCTGAATAATGCTTTTTTTGCTGTTACGAATTTCCAACAATTGGCGAAAACGGCTATTTAAGAAATACACTTGTAGGTTGAATGACCAACGCTCCATTGCATTATAAAAATCGTCGAGATAGGGATTATCAACCACATCTTCATATTGAGGGGTCCATTTATAATGTTTGGCGAGAAGTCTCGTCAAGGTGGTTTTACCCGCCCCAATGTTTCCGGCAATGGCGATATGCATGTGTACTAGTCTTTAGCTTGTTTAAGTTGAAAAGAGGTCACTTTTCGACCGTCGTAAATATACAGGATTTCATTGTTCAACGAAAACTGTTTTACGGGTATTTTAGGAATTTCTATCTTTTGGAATTCCACCTGATTTGGCCTTTTATATTTGAAGTCTATACCATCCCAACTGAGCAAGTATCCATTGTATTGCCTAAGCGTTTGAAGTTCAGTAACCGGTATAGATTCCAAGAAACTTCCATAGTTATTAAAACGAGACATGGAAGAGGGCGTAAGTAGCCAACAAAAATTAAAATTGCTGGTCATCGCTTCGGGTGATATTGTAATTGGACGGGAGGCCTGAATAATGCGTTGGGTATTATAATCAAAAATTTCAAGTTGTTGTAGGTCAATATTGTAAATCCATAAACGCCGATCATTGGCCGTAGTCGCATGACTTACATTCCTGAAATTATCAATATTAGAAAAGGAGATTCGTTTGATTTCAGATAAGGTGTTATCTAAAATAACAGCCGTATTTGAAGCTTGGTAAAATGCAGTAATTTTTAAAGGGTTCAAAATATCAACAGTGGATAAAGATCCTAACTGTAGGGCACTGTACTGATATGTATTATCCTTGCTCTTTTTAAATAGAGTGTTTCCTTGAATATAATACTGACTACCATAGTCATCGACACCAATAAAGCGATCTGCCTCCAATGGGAATTCAGCAATTTGCTTGACAATAACGGACTGAGCCGAAACGGACAAACTAAGTATAAAGAGGAGTAGCGTGATTTGGGTTTTCATCTGCTTCCAAAGTACAAAAATCTTGCCGTTTTGTGGTTATAAGCTATTTTACTTTTTCTAGAAACATCTGCGCCTTTTGCGGGCTTAGCAAATAAGCTTATAGCCATATCCCCTTACATTTACAATGGAAATATTAGGATCATCTTTGAGTTTCTTTCTCAGCTTTGTAATAAATACATCCATGGATCGGCCATTAAAAAAGTCATCATCACCCCACAACTTTTTTAAAATGAGAGATCGATCTAGCACTTGATTTTTGTTTTTACATAAATGAAAAAGCAAATGTGATTCTCGGTGGGTTAGACTTTGGTCATTTTGACTCTCACCATCGCTCTTGGCAGGAAAGTGTAATAGCTGCTTTGGAAAATCAAAAATATATTGTCCTATAGCAATGGTTTCTGCTATTTTCTGTTCTAGACTTCGATGTAGCAGGTTATTGATACGCGCAATCAATTCTTCAATACTGAAAGGTTTTTTTAAATAATCATTACCCCCTATACTAAAGCCTTCCACCACATCGGCAGTTTGAGATTTTGCTGTTAAAAAGATAATAGGGACAGTGTTATCTAGCTTACGAATTTCTTTTGCTACTGTAAACCCATCCATTTTAGGCATCATTACATCCAAAATTAATAAAGCTGGGACCTCTTTTTGAAACTGCTCCATTGCTTGCATCCCGTCTGCGCACAAATTCACTTCAAAGTCTCTCGTTTCAAGACTTTCTTTGACTATCTGCCCTAAGGCTGGTTCGTCTTCGGCTAGGAGGAGTTTGATTTTAGACATAAGGCAAGGTTATATTAAATGTAGTTGGGGAAGTGGTTACACGCAAACTTCCTTCATGCTTCTCGATAATCGTTTTTGTATAGTAAAGTCCTATTCCGAAGCCTTTAATATCATGTGTATTCCCTTTTGGAACACGATAGAACTTTTCAAATATCTGTGATACCTGAGATTTAGTTAATCCATGACCACTATCTTTTATGGTAATATGAACGGCTGTTTTAGCTTTTTCTAGTATAATGTCAATACGTTCTCCTCCGTATTTTACTGCATTGTCAATGATGTTATCAATGGCATTTTCAATGTGAAATGCATCTACAGTAGCCCATACTTGATCGGCATTACTCGAAAAATTGATGGTTTTATCGGCATAGGTCTGACTGTACTTTAGATGAATCCCTGCAATCAAATCGGCAAGATTACTCTCTTGTTTATTTAACGCAAGCGCGTTTTGATCTAAGGTGGCGGTTTCTAACAATTTTTCTACCATCACATTCAATTTGCCAATTTGCTGTGATGACATATCGACATATTTCTTTGTTTTTTCAGGATCATTGGAGGTGTTAAAATGTTGTATGCTTTCAAGTGCTACACCAATAGTCGCAATAGGGGTCTTAAATTCATGTGTCATATTGCTGATAAAATCATTTTTGATTTCAGCCAATTGTTTTTGTTCCCTAATTATATGTAGAAGATATAACAAGCTGCCAATAACTGCTGATAATAAAATAATGGAAAGAATGATGCCAATGAGGTTTCGCCTTAAAACAATTCCCGAAATGTTCTTGAATCCTACTATAAGTGTACTGTCTACTGGTAATAACTCTGAGTTTGATTGTATACTCAGGGCATATTTATCCATCGTAGGTATGGTGTCGGTTTTTCGATTTGAGTACCAAAGTTCATGATCTGTTCCACTCATGTTTCTACGGCTGAGATCTACTCCTATTAAGCTGTCTAGTAGTTCAGGGTCAACCTTATCTTGATTGAAGGAGAGAACAATTTTGGTGGTTAGCTTATTTAAGGCGCCTAATCGATTCATAGTACCTCGCAAATGCGTTAGACTATCTGTAGTTATTGATGAATTTGATAGTTCCAAATGTGATTGTAATCGATTTGAAATACTGTCTACAGCCTCTTGGTTGGAACCAGATATTTTGAAAGAGGTACGTCCCTTTTCTAAGGTTGGTTTTTCTAAAACTTGTGAATAGGTGGTGTCTATAGTAAAGGTATACGAATCAATAATACTGTCAATTTCTACTTTGGAACCACCATGAACACTCAAAAATCCTTGAGAATCGATGTTGTCCTCTATCATTATTTGATTAAATCTCGCCTTTCCACTATCTATATGATTGGCAAGCTCATTCAATGATTCTGATTTGAAGAATTGATCTTTTTGGTTTCCTAAGCCTAGAAAACCATAGGAGTTTTGAGTGGCTAGATTTGCATAATATGTTTCAATAGCAGTGTCTACACTTATTTGCACATCACGCACTAGCTGTGCTTTTCCAGTCTCATAGTTTTTATAATTCCAATAGAGCTGAATAGCTAAGGTGACTACAATAACAGTGCTTATAAAATATAAAATGGTTTTATAATGTCTTTCTTGCATGGTTCAAAGATGTGACTTAAAGGTCTGTAAAACAAATCGATTAACACTCGTTAACGCTCGTTAACGTATTCTCCAAAAAAGGTCATGCATCTTTGTAGTGTTCAAATAAAGTCTAACTATATAAAAACACAATTATGAAAACTCTAATTACATGCTTACTACTAAGTATAACTTCTATTACAATTGCACAAACAAAAACGACCGCTGCTACCATCGATGTGCAAAAAGAAAAAATAGAAAAGCTGCAAACTGTTATTATCAATTTGTCAAAGGTTCTTAATACAACTTTAGAGGAAACAGTAAAGGATAATGCACCACAAATGAAAGAGCTTTCATCAATTTTACATGAAATTTCAGAAGACAAAAATTTAATTGAGTCTCTTGAACTTGTAAAAGATCAGCTAACAATTATACATAAGCCTGCCGAGATACACTTGGAACTGTCGATTTCTAAAGATGAGTTGGCGCAGTTAGAAGCTATTAATTTGGATGAAGTAAAACAAGAAATGGAAACACTTGTAACCGCATTTGAAAAAAGTAATCTAATACAAGACTTGCTTAAAACTTTAGAAAATTCGCAGCTTTCCAGGGAGTTACGAAAAGAAATTATTGTTAAAAAAGACTAATTTAAAAAAGTTGATTATAAATTTGGCTTTTGTCAAAGTAGTAAACCATCCATTTTATATCATCAATTCATAAAAAACTAACACCTTTAATCATGAGAAATTTAATTTTAGCGATTCTGGTTACTCTTTTTGCTTTCGCGAAAGCTACCGCCCAAAATCTACAAGGGATAGCTACCTATCAAACGCAGCGTCATGTCGAGCTGACTCTTGACAGCACCTCAGGAATGAATAGTGAAATGCAAAAAAGTATTCAAGAACAATTGCGCAAGCAGTTTCAACGTAAATATGATCTCACTTTTAATAAGGGGGAAGCATTATGGGAAGAGCAGGCAGCAGATTTAGACAAGCCAAAAGCGCCTTCGAGTAGTGGAATGGTGATTATGATATCAGGAAATAGAGATATTAGATATCATAATATTACCGATCAGATCTATACCATTCAAAGTGATCTTATGGGGAAGCAGTTTCTTATTGAAGATGTGCTAAAGAAGCCCAACTGGCAATTGGTAAAGGAAACCAAAAACATTGGGCAATATACCTGCTTTAAGGCAACCTTAACCGAAGAAAACGAAATTGAAACCTTTGAACATATAAATGGAGAAGGAAAAGCAACCACAAAAATGGTCACCCGGGAGATTACTGCTTGGTATACCTTAGATATTCCTATGCAACATGGACCGGATGAATTTTGGGGATTGCCTGGTCTTATATTAGAAGTAAATGATGGAAAAATGTCCATGATGTGCACAAAAGTTGTCCTAAACCCTAAAGATCCTATTGTAATTGAAATCCCAGAAAAAGGGAAAAAAGTCACCCAAGAAGAGTACGATAAAATTTCTTTAGAAAAATCAAGGGAAATGATGGAACGCCAGGATCACGGTCGTAAGAAAGGAGATAATCACTCTATGACCATTAGAATAGGCGGGTAATATTGTGGTCAAATTCACAATTTCTTCTTAAAATTTTATAGTCGGTGAAACTTTACTGTAATTTTAAAGTCTAACGAGTTAGAAAGTTCATTTAACAATAGAATAATGGTAACGACTTTAAGAAAAATAGGAATTTTATGTGCGATTTGCTTTATGGCAATGCCCATGTATGCACAAAAGGTTCAGGGTGTTGCAACCTACAAAACAAAAACGACCATGGACATGTCTCGTTTTAATAGAGGAGGGCAACAAATGACAGAGCAACGTAAAAAGCAAATTATGGAGCGTATGAAAAATTTCTTAGAGAAGGAATATACCCTCAGCTTCACCAATGAAGAATCCTTTTATAAGGAAGAAGAAAAATTAGCTGTACCTGGACAAGGTGGGGGCCGTTGGGGCGGAGGTTTTACGCAAGGTGGTATTTATAAAAATGCAACTTCTAAAGCTTATGCACGTGAAAATAACATGATGGGAAAAACCTTTCTTGTAAAGGATACCATTAATTCGTTAGAATGGGAGCTGGTGAAAGAAAGTAAAATGATTGGACAATACCCAGCGTTTAAGGCTGTTGCCACTCGTGATATTGAGCAAAATATGTGGAGCCGTATGGGACGTCGAGCTAGTGATGCCCAAAAAGCTAGGGATAAAAAGGTAGATTCTTCAGCTACAGCAAGCACAGAGGATGAAATTGAAATTGAAGAGCCAAAAACAGAAACGATTACCGCTTGGTATACACCTATGATTCCCGCTTCTCATGGTCCAGATGAGTTTGGTGGTTTGCCAGGTTTGATTCTGGAGTTAAGCACAAATAATACAACCATTTTATGTACAAAGGTTGTTTTGAATCCTAAAGAAGAAGTTGTGATTGAAGTTCCTTCTAAAGGAAAAGAAGTGACACGAGAAGAATACCTCAAAATTGTCGAAGAAAAGGCAAAAGAAATGGCAGATCGCTTTGGTGGAGGTAGTCGTAAAGGTGACAACAGAGGAGGGAGACGCTTTTAAAAGCTAGTAAAATATTTTAATATACTCTTTGTTCCTTAGTCTAAGGTGATATGTAAACACATTACTGCGGCTCGAGAACACTACTCTGCCTTATCGGGAAGACAGGAGTGTACAACCAATCAAACAATTCAAAATGACAGTAAGAAATTTAATTTTGGCGTTGCTTCTTGCAATGTCAACAGGAGCTTTTGCGCAAAGTATAGAGCTACGAGGTGTAATCAAAGACAGTATTGGTAGCCCTTTAGAGTTTGCAAATGTAATTGCATCTAACAAAGCTGAAGGTACTCTAGAATCTTACGGAATTACAGATGGGCAAGGTCGTTACCGACTCTCACTTACTTCAGGAATCACCTATGACCTAAAAATTAGTTACCTAGGCCTAAAATCAGAACTCCTAGAACTTACTGTTGCAGAAGATGCTCAGGATATGGAAAGAGATTTTGTATTGAAATCCGATCCCAATCAATTAGATGATGTAGAACTCGTATATGAAATGCCTGTAAGCATCAAAGGCGATACAATCGTTTATAATACCGATAGTTTTACCAATGGTACTGAAAGGAAACTTGGAGATGTCCTTAAAAAACTTCCAGGCGTCGAAGTCAATGACGATGGACAAATAGAAGTAGAAGGAAAAGTGGTGACCAAGGTGATGATTGAAGGAAAAGATTTCTTTGACGGAGATACCAAACTTGCGACTCAAAACATTCCAGCCGATGCCTTGAAGAAAGTAGAGGTCCTCAAGAACTACAATGAAGTGTCGCAAATGCGCGGACTTGGGAATGATCAGGATAATATTGCGATTAACTTAAAGTTGAAAGAAGGAAAGAAAAACTTTTGGTTTGGAGAAATCACCGCTGGTATGGGAGACGGTGAAAAGGCTAGATACCTAGTGAAACCAAAGTTGTTCTATTACAGTCCCAAAGGAAGTATTAATATTATCACCGATTTTAACAATACTGGAGAGGTGCCATTTACCTTTAGAGATTATTTCAACTTTACAGGAGGCTTTAGAAACTTCAATCAAAGAGGAGGGACTTCTTTTGATATTTCTGATGGCGGACTAGGATTTTTGACGACTCAGAATAACAGGGCTAATGACATTGAAACTAACTTTGCTGCGGTCAATTTTACCTATGCCGCAACTACAAAATGGGATGTGAGTGGTTTTGCTTTGTATAGTGATAACAGCACAAACTTTATTAATAATTCCTTGAACACCTTTATTAACCAAGGATTTACTCAAGGTTTTGATGAGGTAAGTGATCAACGTAACCAATTAGGAATGGTAAAGTTTAGTTCTGTCTACAAGCCAAGTGCAAGTTTGCAGTTTGATTATGATATTCTTGCTAAGAAATCCAGCCAAACAGAGTTTTCTAATGGTATAAGTATAATCGATGATGGCGATGCAATAGAACAAGACATCACTGATCAAAACAAGGAAAATGAACCATTTTCAATCAATCAGAATGTCAATTTGTATTACACCCTTGATGAGAAAAACATATTCTCTGGAACTTTTAGACACCTATACGCCGATGAGAATCCATTCTATAGAGCGCGTTTAGATGAAGAACCTTTTACTCAGCGTAATGACGATTATGATGACACCATGCCTGATGATCCAGATAACCCTGAGTTTGTTAGTACAATACCTTTCCAAATAGGTATGAATGGCTTATACGACCTAAATCAAAACAAGAATGTTCAAAGTAATAAATTGGATGCCAAAGTGGATTATTACTACATTTTGAATGATAAAAGTAATTTAAATTTCACCTTGGGAACCACTTTAAGTACTCAAAATTTTGACTCTAGTCTTTTTCAAATTTTAGAAAATGGAAGTGAAGATCCGTTGACAGAAAATGTAGAAGGAGATGTTATCGGGAATAATGTGAAGTTCAATTTTAGTGATGTGTTCTTAGGTTTACATTATAAAGTGAAAACAGGAATCTTTACAATTACTCCAGGTTTGACCTTACATAACTATGGCACCAAAAGTGAGCAATTAGGAAGTACCACAGAGAAGAATGATTGGAAATTACTTCCCGATTTATTTACAGTTGTTGAGTTTGCTCAAGGAAAGAGCTTACGAGCTAATTACCAAATGACCGCTCAATATACGGATGTCAATAATTTTGCTGAGGGATTGTTGCTTAGTAATTATAATAGTCTTTTTAGAGGAAATCGTGACATTGAAAATGCGATCTTTCACACAGCAAGCTTAAATTATTTTAGTTTTAGCATGTTTAATTTCACCAGTTTGTTTGGAGGAATCAACTATACCAAACGTGTAGATCCTATTAAAACTTCTGGAGATTTTTCTGGAATCAATCAGGTTACTACTGTGGTAAACAACACCAACTTTGCCGATGAGACTTTTAGCGGGAATGCTAGATTCTCAAAGCGATTTAAAAAATGGAAGTTAAATCTTAGCGCCAATGGTTCATACAGCGACTTGAATAACATCATTAACGGTGCCGATCGAAATACAACAAACATCACTCAGAATTACCGAACAAGTGCAGAGACTAACTTTAAAGAGGCTCCTAACTTTGAAATTGGGTACAATCATACTATCACAAATTCTGACAATGGCACAACCGACCGAACGTTTACTACTAACCGTCCGTTTGCCAACATGGAAATTAACTTCTTAAAAGGATTCACCTTTGGTGCCGATTGGAGTTTGTATAACTACGATGATGATGATGATACAACTGAAATTGATAATATGTACTCTTTCTTAGAGGCAAATCTATACTACCAAAAACCAGATAGTAAATGGGAATTTCGTGTTCAAGCGACCAATTTACTTGATGTAGATGTGATAAGTAATAACAGTGTAAATGATATTTCTATTCGAAATACGGAGTATTTCGTACAACCTCGAATAGTGATGTTTACGGTAAAGTATAATTTATAGTCCTATTAAATTAATAAGTAAATAAATTACAGTTCAGAAAGCGACGGCAACAACCCGTCGCTTTTTTTTGCGCTTCATTTTCTAATTGTATGTGCATTAGAACTATGGAAGAAATAACATATAATAAGAGTAGAGTCGTTAATTTTAGTGATGCAGTTTTTTCTATTGTAATAACACTACTTATTCTGGAGGTGGCTGTTCCCACTGGGAGAGAATTGGGGTCCACAGCTTTTAGTGAAGTTCTATCAAATAGAATCCCTGCCTTTATTGGACTACTTGTGAGTTTTTTAGTAAGTGCCTTATATTGGTTGGGACACTTAAGACTGATGAAGTTTGTAACTGAATTTGACAATAAACTCTTTTGAGTTAATATTTTCTTTTTATTAAGTATGGTACTCTTGCCATTTTCAACGGCAATGTATGTAAATGGTTTTGGCCTTGCGGGACCTTTTATCTTCTATTGTTTAAACCTTACATTGATAGGAGTATTAAATCTTCTTATGATGGGCTACGTTTACCGAATTGATAAAGACAATGTCTTCCCTGAACTTGAATTTAAATGGTTTCGAGCTAGAGGTGTTAATGTTGTAGCTATCTGGATCATTGCGGCTATCTGTGCGCTTATATTTCCATGGATTTCTCGCTTCATATTTTTGATGCTTTTTGTCAATCAGATATTTATTGACCGTTATTATAAAAAAAGGATGAGAGTGATTGCACAGTGTTAAAACTCTGATAATGAATTTGAATGCAATTTCGCGCCTGCCTGTCCTTTAGGCAGGAAAGCGTACCTTTAAGGGAAAACGCTATGAAATATGTTTTATTAATCTTTCTGTTTACTAGTATGCCGTCTTTGACTTTTGATTTTGGAACTACTTGTGATTCCTGCGATGACTGGTTTGTTGTGCTTGATGGAGTTATGGGAGGTCGTTCTCAAGGTGATGTATCAATGACAGAGAGTAGTATTATTTTTAAAGGTAATGTCTCATTAGAAAATAATGGAGGCTTTGCATCTTTGCGAACTTCCTACGGAGACTATGATTTGTCGTCCTACAAAATGGTGTCGGTGAGATATAGGTCTACGGGACAGGATTTTGGACTTACTCTTAATAAATACAGACAATTTTGGAGGCCTAATTATAAAGTGAATCTTCCAATTACAGATGGAGCATGGAAAACAATGAGTCTCCAGCTTGAAGATTTCAAAACCTATCGTTTAGGAGAAGAGATTTCAGGCAATCCGTCCAAAGAAGACCTCAAAGAAATCATAAGACTTGGTTTGATCTCAAATACAAAGGCTGCGACTACTTTTGAAATTGAGGTAGATAGTATAGTATTTGAATAATAGTATAAAAGGTGCCGCTATTCGTTACACCATAAAAAAACCCTGACCATCTGGCCAGGGTTTTCTAATTTATATATCAAAGATAATTACAAGCCAAATGCAGCTTTTACTTTATCTACATAATCTAATTTCTCCCAAGTAAACAACTCAACAGACATTTCTTGTGTTGTTCCGTCAAAGCGCTCAAAGGTTTTTGTTACTGTCTCGTTTTTACGTCCCATATGTCCGTATGCAGCAGTTTCACTGTACATTGGAGTTCGTAATTTTAGGCGAGATTCAATAGCAGCTGGGCGCATATCAAAGATTTCAGTAACCTTGGCTGCAATTTCTCCATTGGTTAAGCCAACTTTTGAAGTTCCATATGTATCTACAAAAATACCCATTGGTTCTACGACGCCTATAGCATAAGAAACCTGTACAAGTAATTCATCGGCTACACCAGCAGCAACAAGATTTTTAGCGATATGTCGTGTAGCATAAGCTGCCGAGCGATCTACTTTAGATGGATCCTTTCCAGAGAAAGCACCACCTCCGTGGGCTCCTTTTCCACCATAGGTGTCAACAATAATTTTTCGTCCTGTCAGGCCAGTATCTCCATGAGGTCCACCAATCACAAATTTTCCTGTTGGATTAATGTGATATTTAATACTGTCATTAAATAATGCAGCTACTTTTTGTGGTAATTTACCTACCAATCTTGGTATTAGAATATCCACTATATCTTGACGGATACGGGCAAGCATAACGTCGTCCTCATCAAAACCATCATGTTGTGTAGATATTACAATCGCATCTATACGTTGAGGTACATTATTGTCACTATATTCAATAGTTACTTGACTTTTTGAATCAGGTCGTAAATAAGTAATTTCATCATTCTCACGACGTAAATCTGCCAATTCAATAAGAATCTTATGTGATAAATCTAAGGCCAATGGCATGTAGTCTGCCGTCTCTTTGGTCGCATAACCAAACATCATTCCTTGATCTCCTGCTCCTTGCTCTTCTTTGGTATCACGATCCACCCCACGATTAATATCATCTGATTGTTCATGAATCGCCGAAAGGACGCTACACGAATTTGCATCAAACATATATTCTCCCTTGGTATAACCAATCTTACGAATGGCTTCACGCGCGATTTTTTGCACATCTAAATATGCGCTACTTTTTACTTCACCAGCAAGAAAAACTTGACCAGTGGTTACCAATGTCTCACAGGCAACTTTACTGTCTGGATCAAAGGCTAAGAAATTGTCAATAAGTGCATCACTAATTTGATCTGCAACTTTGTCGGGGTGTCCTTCAGATACACTCTCTGAGGTAAATAAATAGGCCATTAACTATAAAAATTTGATGAGAAAGTCGATTTGACGAGCAAGCGGTAGAAACATAACAACAGAACTGTTAAAGTTGTGTTGTTGGTTTTAGGCATTTTTTTGAGAGGTTGCAATCAGTCAAATCTTTCCTCGATTATGAGGCAAAGGTACTTAAACTTTTAGTTACGGCAATAATGTTTTACGGGGGAGTTGGCAATTGAAAGAAATCTTGAATATGCGGTATTCGTAATGAACTGATTTTAAAACTATAAAAATTTAAATAGAGAGATATATTTTCTGTTAATAATGTATTTATTCATTTATTTAGAAAATATTTCCGTTTTCATTTGGTTATGTCCTTTAAGTATTGCAATCTTTGTGCTCAAGAAGTTCAACGATTTATTGAAATGTTATCAAGAAAGGCAGAGGGATTAGACCCGTTGAAGCCTTAGCAACCCTTTCACTTAGAAAGAAGGTGCTACATTCTACTCACACCACCAGTCATTTTTGGAGGTCGAGATAGATAACAGCGAGTAAGTACTTTCAGTGCTTACCATGTTTATTCTTATAATATTTTTCTTTCGATACTCCAATGTTGGGGTATTTGACTTTTGTATTTAATCCGCTCGCACGAAGCGATTGGAAATTATTAAACTCAAAAAATTAGAAAAATGAGTACACATCAACTAGCAACCCAAGCGTTGCATGCAGGACACGACACAGCACTTACCGGAGGAACAAGAGCAGTGCCCATTTATCAATCGACGGCCTATGTATTTAACGATGCTGATCATGCGGCCAATTTGTTCAATCTTTCCGAAGCGGGATTTATTTACACCCGCCTCAACAATCCTACCAATGATATTCTAGAAAAACGATTGGCTGCGATTGAGGGTGGTTTGGCAGCAGTTGTTACAGCTTCTGGGGCGGCAGCTATCAATACTACTTTGCTCACTCTACTCCGTTCTGGAGATCACATTGTAGCCTCAAGCAGTTTGTATGGAGGCACCTACAATTTATTAAGTGTTACTCTGCCTCGTTTTGGCATTACAACAACCTTTGTAGATCCATCAGATCCTAAGAATTTTGAAATTGCAGCTCAAGAAAATACCCGTGCATTCTTTATTGAGTCTTTAGGGAATCCTAAACTTGACGTTCTTGATATTAAAGGTATTTCCGCTTTCGCGAAAGCGCACAAAGTCCCGCTTATCGTAGACAACACAGTTGCGACACCTGCATTATTAAATCCGATCGAACACGGCGCTAATATTGTAATTCACTCCCTTAGTAAATACATTAATGGAAACGGAACTTCCCTAGGTGGAGCCATAATTGACGCAGGAACATTTGATTGGTCTTCTGGCAAGTTTCCTGAATTTACAGAGCCGTCTGCAGGCTATCACGGACTCGTTTATCACGATGTACTTGGCGCTGCAGCCTTTATAGCCAAAGCGCGTATCGAAGGTCTACGCGATCACGGAGCTGCACTTAGTCCGTTCAACGCCTTTCAAATTATTCAAGGGTTAGAAACATTAGATATCCGAATTAAAAAACATTCTCAAAATGCACTCGCATTAGCACAATGGCTAGAACAACAAGAAGAAGTTGACTGGGTAAATTATCCTGGTTTGGAAAGTAGTGCCTATAAGCACTTGTCTGATGTGTACTTGCCTAAAGGACAAAGCGGCGTTGTAACTTTTGGAGTAAAAGGTGGCTTTGAAAGTGCCAAAACAATAGCCAATGAAACAGAATTGTTTTCACTATTGGCCAATATTGGGGATAGTAAATCATTGATAATCCACCCAGCAAGCACCACTCATCAGCAATTAAGTGCCGATGCTCAAGCTTCGACAGGAGTGACGCAAGATTTGATCCGACTTTCAGTTGGTTTAGAGGATATTGAGGATTTAAAAAATGATTTGGTTGCGGCTTTCGCCAAAGTGGATCGCGCCGTTTTAGCCTAATCCAAAAGAAGATGCTAAAATCACAATCCATAAAAAATTTCCAAACCCAAATAGGTCATCACTGCGATTTAGTGGTGACCTATCAGGTGTTTGGCGAACCGATACATTCGGCTCCAGTCGTTTTAGTCAATCATGCACTCACAGGAAACTCTTCAGTGACTGGCGATGACGGTTGGTGGAATGCATTGATTGGTCCTGCTAAGGCAATCGATACGCATGCTTTTACGATACTCGCTATCGATATTCCTGGCAATGGTCATGGAGGTGCTGCTGCTCATTTTATTGAAGAGTATAAAGCTTTCACCAATAAAGACATTGCTCAGTTGCAATTTGAAATCATAAAAGAACTAAAAATAGAAAAGTTATTTGCAGTTATAGGTGGTTCTCTTGGGGGGCAAATTGCATGGGAACTCGCAGTTTCCCAGCCGCAATTGGTCCAACATCTCATCCCGATTGCTTCCGATTGGAAAGCGACAGATTGGGTAGTAGCTCAATGTAGAATACAAGAACAAATTCTTCAGAATTCACTCCAACCTATCCACGATGCACGTATGCATGCGATGACCTTTTATCGCACGCCTGCCTCTTTTAAAGAAAAGTTTCAACGCAGTAAATCTGATGATGGTAGCCTATATAATATTGAAAGTTGGCTGTTGCATCATGGAAAACGTTTGGAAGAAAGATTTTCGATTCATGCATATAGACTAATGAATCATCTATTAGGAAGCGCCGATATCACTCATGGTGAGCAGGATATTGAAGCTGTATTTCAAGATTTGCAATGTCAAGTACACTTGGTTGCAATAGATTCTGATGGACTTTTTTTAGCCAACGAAATTCAAGAAACCCATGAACTGCTGCAAGCCTCAAAGGTGCCATCAAGTTATCATGAAATTCAATCCATACATGGACATGACGCCTTCCTTATTGAATATGAACAATTGGAAGCAATTATTAAACCCATTTTTTCAAACATATTATGTCAACAACATTAAACCTCGCCATTTTTGGTATTGGTAACGTGGGAAGTACGCTTCTCAAACAAATTGCAAGCTATAATGAACGCTCTAAAAAGAACTCCAATGCGACAAAAATAAATGTCTTTGTTATTGCAAACTCTAAGTTAGCTTTATTCTCAGACCACACGGATAGTGATACTTGGAAAACTGATTTTGATACAAATAGCTATCCATATACTATGGAGGATATTTATTCCCAAAAAGAGAAGTTAAAGTCGAAAGAACAATATATTTCTGACGAACCATTTATTGCCGTAGACCTGACTGCAAGCGGGGATTTTGTCAAACAGTATATATCCCTTATTGAAAATGGATTTCATTTAGTCACAGCAAATAAAATAGCCAACTCCCTCTCCTACAGTTTTTATACAGAATTAAGAGAGGCATTGGATATTCATAAAAAGCAGTTTCATTACGAAACAAATGTGGGTTCAGGGCTTCCTATCATTGAAACAATAAAAAATTTGCATAATAGTGGGGAAGAGATTCAAAAAATAAGGGGAGTATTTTCTGGTTCTTTAAGCTATTTGTTTAACACCTTCTCCAAAGAAGAAAAGGAGTTCTCAGAAATCTTGCTGGAAGCAGATGCCTTAGGACTTACCGAGCCAGATGTACGTGAAGACCTATCAGGCAATGATGTAGCTCGTAAATTGTTAATTTTAGGAAGAGAGATAGGATTAAAACATGAATTTGAAGATGTAAGCGTACAATCCTTAGTCCCTAAAGAATTAAATGGGCAAACTACATTGCCGCAATTTCACGAAAGTATCAAAAAACTAAATGCCGTTTTAGCCAAAAGTAAAAGTTCTTTAGGAGAAGGGGAAGTGCTGCGTCATGTAGGTGAATTGGATTTGAAAACGAAGCGTTTTGAAGTGAAACTTGTCCAAGAACCGACCTCAACAGCTTTAGGTCAAACTAAAGGAGCCGATGCTGTTTTTGAAATTTATTCCCGTTCCTATGGAGAACAGCCATTAGTAATTCAAGGTGCAGGAGCAGGAAAAGTTGTAACGGCTAGAGGTGTATTAGGAGATATTTTGAAAGTAGCACATTCGTATAATTAAAATAGAAGCGGTTCTATTCTACGTTCCTAAATCGATTGAATGAATTAGGTAAAAATGAATTCCGACCAAGCTTATAAAAAAATGATCAAAACAAAACCAGAAACCCAAGCTATCCGTACCCAAATTGAACGCTCTCAACATGCGGAGCACTCGGTGCCTATTTTTTTGACATCTAGCTTTGTATTTGATGATTCTGAAGATATGCGAGCCTCTTTCGCCGAAGAAAAACAACGCAATATCTACAGTCGGTATACGAATCCTAATGTCGCCGAGTTTGTGACGAAAATGTGCCAGTGGGAAGGTGCGGCAGCCGGCCATGCGTTTGCAACGGGTATGTCGGCAATCTTTAGCACTTTTGCAGCGCTCCTCGATAGTGGGGATCATGTGGTCTCGGCAAGGGCAATCTTCGGAAATACACACAGTTTGTTTACAAACTATTTTCCCAAATGGAATATTTCACATAGCTATTTCAATGTCAATCAATTGGATCAAATAGAAGGTTTGATCCGTCCAGAGACTAAAATTCTATATGTGGAGTCTCCAACAAATCCAGGAGTTGATATTATAGATTTAGAAATGTTAGGTGCGCTTTCGCGAAAGCATAATCTCATCTTTATTGTTGACAATTGTTTTGCTACTCCTTATTTACAACAACCTATAAAATTTGGCGCCGATTTAGTGATCCATTCGGCAACCAAGTTGATTGATGGACAAGGTCGGGTAATGGGAGGTGTAACTGTTGGTAGGGCAGATCTAGTAGACATTGTTTATAGGTTTGCACGAATTACAGGTCCGGCTTTATCACCATTCAATGCATGGACTCTTTCCAAAAGTCTTGAAACTCTCGCCGTACGAGTTGATAAACATTGTGAAAATGCAATGGAAGTAGCCCAATTTTTAGAAGCTCATCAAAGTGTTATAAAAGTACATTATCCCTTCTTAAAATCGCATCCCAACTACCTCATAGCCAAAAAACAAATGAAACTTGGGGGCAATGTAATCGCTTTTGAGATTAAGGGCGGACTAGAAAGTGGTAAGAGGTTTTTGGATGCTATCCAAATGTGTTCACTTACAGCAAACCTTGGAGACACCAGGACCATTGTGACACATCCCGCATCGACCACGCATGCCAGGTTGAGTCCATTGGATAGAAAAGAGGTGGGCATTACAGATGGTCTTGTTCGAATTTCTGTTGGCCTAGAACATAAAGAGGATATACTAAACGACATTGAACAAGCTCTCAAATGACAGACAAATTAAAACAAGCATTATCAAAACGAATCCTGGTTCTCGATGGAGCCATGGGGACCATGCTTCAGGCCTATAAATTTACCGAAGAAGACTTTCGAGGGGAGCGATTTGCCGATTTTCATATTCCGCTTAAGGGGAATAATGATTTATTAAGTATCACTCAGCCTAAGGCCATTGCAGAGATTCACGGTAAATACTTTGCCGCCGGCGCCGATATCATCGAAACAAATACCTTCTCAAGTACTGTTATCGCCATGGCCGATTATGAATTGGAAGATGTGGTGTATGAGTTAAATTTCGCTTCCGCGAAAATTGCCAAGGAAGTTGCCCAATCTTTTACTGATCGGGAGCCTCACAAACCTCGTTTTGTCGCTGGAAGTATTGGGCCAACAAACAAGACGGCTAGTATGTCTCCTGATGTTAATGATCCAGGTTTTCGAGCTGTTTCTTTTGACCAACTACGCCTAGCTTATAAGCAACAAGTTGAAGCATTAATCGATGGCGGTGTAGATATTTTATTAGTAGAAACGGTTTTTGATACCCTAAATGCTAAAGCAGCCTTGTTTGCG
Source organism: uncultured bacterium (assembly GCA_963974305.1). GTDB lineage: Bacteria > Bacteroidota > Bacteroidia > Flavobacteriales > Flavobacteriaceae > Dokdonia. The sequence continues at coordinate 41,360 of CAXBCS010000005.1, read as the reverse complement.
ATAGAAGAGGTGAAAGAAGAGCGCAATTCTAACATTCCAGTCATGGTTTCTGGAACGATTACTGACGCTTCAGGCAGAACTTTGTCTGGGCAAACCGCTGAAGCTTTTTTGATTTCTATTTCTCATATTCCATTACTTACAGTAGGGTTTAATTGTGCTCTAGGTGCTTCTCAATTACAACCGCATTTGGAAGCTATTGCCTCACGAACAACTTTTGGAATTTCAGCTCATCCCAATGCTGGCTTGCCTAATGCCTTTGGAGCCTATGACGAAACACCAGAGCAAATGGCATCACAAATCAAAAAATACATAGATAAAAGCCTTGTCAATATCATTGGAGGTTGTTGTGGCACACAGCCAGAACACATAAAGGCAATTGCTGCCCTCGTTGAAAATGTAACCCCAAGAAACTGTCAGTTTTAAATGAGCAACTCACCAAAATATTTGAAGCTTTCAGGCTTAGAACCCCTCATTATTACTCCACAAAGTAATTTTATCAATGTGGGCGAACGTGCAAATGTCGCAGGTTCCAAAAAATTTCTCCGACTCATAAAGGAGGAGAAGTTTGAAGAGGCGCTAACTGTTGCTCGCGACCAAGTAGAGAATGGCGCCCAAATCATCGATATCAATATGGATGATGGCCTTATTGATGGAAAAGAAGCTATGGTTCGCTTTCTAAACCTCGTTATCGCCGAACCCGATATTTCTCGCGTTCCTATTATGATTGATAGTTCAAAATGGGAGATCATTGAAGCGGGACTTCAAGTGGTACAGGGGAAATGTGTAGTAAATTCAATAAGTTTAAAGGAAGGAGAAGCCGTTTTTATAGAACAAGCCAAAAAAATTAAGCGTTATGGCGCAGCTGTAATCGTAATGGCTTTTGATGAGGTAGGGCAAGCAGATACCTATGAGAGACGTTGCGAGATTGCAAAGAGATCCTATGATGTGCTAGTTAATACTGTTCATTTTCCTCCGGAAGACATCATTTTTGATTTAAATATTTTTCCTGTTGCCACGGGGATGGATGAGCATAAGTTAAATGCGATTGACTTTATTGAAGGGACACGCTGGGTGCGATCTAACCTTCCCCATTGTAGTGTAAGCGGTGGTGTAAGTAATGTATCTTTTAGCTTTCGCGGAAATAATGCCGTTCGAGAGGCTATGCATTCGGTATTTCTGTATCACGCCATCAAAGCTGGAATGAATATGGGAATTGTCAATCCGGCCTTGTTGGAAATTTATGATGACATTCCTACTGATTTACTAGAACGGGTAGAAGATGTCATGTTTAATCGCAGAGAGGATGCAACTGAACGTCTTTTAGATTTTGCTGAAACAGTGGGTCAAAAAGAAATCACAGAAAAAGCAACCGAAGCTTGGAGAGAGACTTCTGTTCAGGATCGAATTACGCGAGCCTTGGTCAAAGGAATAGATGCCTATATCGTCGAAGATGTTGAAGAGGCAAGGCAGGCGGTTTCAGCGCCCATTCAAGTCATTGAAGGACATTTAATGACGGGTATGAATGTCGTAGGGGATCTTTTTGGAAGTGGAAAAATGTTTCTTCCGCAGGTAGTGAAGAGTGCTCGCGTTATGAAGAAAGCTGTGGCCTATTTATTGCCATTTATTGAGGAAGAAAAAGTGCGAACAGGTAATGCTGGAGGAAACCGATTTGCTGGAAAAGTGTTAATGGCTACTGTCAAAGGTGACGTTCATGATATTGGAAAGAACATAGTCTCTGTGGTGCTTGCTTGTAATAACTATGAGATCATTGACCTGGGAGTTATGGTGCCTCCAGAGAAAATAATCCGGTCGGCGATTGATAACGATGTTGATATCATTGGCCTCAGTGGATTAATAACTCCATCCCTAGATGAGATGGTATATCTCGCTCAAGAATTGCAACGCCAAGACATAAGAATACCCATTCTAATTGGTGGAGCAACGACCAGTAAAGCGCATACAGCCGTGAAAATAGATCCAGAATACAAAAATGCTGTCGTCCATGTGAATGATGCATCACGTGCTGTAACTGTTGTAGGCGACCTACTTTTAGAAGAAAATAAAGGAGAAGAATGTGAGAGTCGGCGTAAACTATATAAACGCGAACTCAAAGAAGAGTATGCCCGCTTTCGCGAAAGTTTTAACTCCCGACAACGCATCAAAGAGTATCTAAGTCTTGAAGATGCTCGTGCCAATAAATATAATATCGATTGGAAAGCAGAGGATATCAATAAACCTGCTCAATTAGGCGTACAAACCATCACCGATTTTGACCTTCGCAAACTTGAAGAGTTTATTGATTGGAGTCCGTTTTTTAGAAGTTGGGATCTTCATGGTCGCTATCCAGAAATTTTAGAAGATTCTGTAGTTGGGCCTCAAGCCACCGAGCTATTTGCAGATGCTCAAGAAATGTTGAAGCAGATTTTTGACGAACGTTGGCTCACTGCCAAAGCCGTTTTTGGCCTTTTTAAAGCCAATGCCAATGCACAAGATGATATTGAAGTAATCCCCCCGACTCCCAAAGAGGGAGCGCCTGTTAATGGTGATGATTCTCTTATAGGGGCTCCAAAGACCTTCAGAACCCTCCGCCAGCAGTCCAAAAAAGCAGCACGGAAACCTAATATCGCATTATCAGATTTTATTGCTCCCAAAGAGAGTGGAATACAAGATTATATTGGGGCATTTTGTGTAAGTACAGGATTTGGTACTGCAGAAAAGGCAGCAGCCTTCGAAAAGGAGCTCGACGATTATAACTCCATTATGATTAAAGCCTTAGCCGATAGACTTGCGGAAGCTTTTGCAGAATATTTACACAAGGAAGTACGAACCAAACATTGGGGGTATGCAAAGGATGAGGTATTAGGAAACACCGATTTAATAAAAGAAAAGTACAGAGGGATTAGACCCGCACCAGGCTATCCCGCCTGTCCAGATCACCTTGAAAAAGAAAGTATCTGGGAGCTACTTCAAGTGGAAAAGGAAATAGGGGTTACTCTGACAGATAGTTTGGCTATGTGGCCTGCAGCCAGCGTAAGTGGCTATTATTTCGCACATCCAGAAGCGCGTTATTTTGGTTTGGGTAAGATTAAAGAAGATCAAGTACGGGATTTTGCTAATAGAAAAGAGATCGCTTTTATGAAAGCGAAAAAATGGTTGTCACCGAATATTGCAGATTAGTAAAATAACAAGGACTAGCTTGAATGAGATTCCCGCCTTCGTGGGAATAAGTGATTACGGATTGAGATTCCTGCCTTCGCGGGAATGAAAAGAAAAATTATGAAAGTAAGAGAACATATTGCCAAAGCAGAAAAGAATAAGAAAACCGAGTTTTCTTTTGAGATTTTACCTCCATTAAAGGGGCAAAATATCGATACCATCTTTTCAAATATTGATCCGCTGATGGAATTTAAGCCGCCATTTATTGATGTGACTTATCATAGAGAAGAATACATTTACAAAGAAAGGCCCGATGGATTATTAGAGAAGAAAGTGGTACGCAAAAGACCCGGGACAGTAGGAATATGTGCCGCTATTCAGAATAAGTATGATGTAGATGCTGTACCACATGTACTTTGTGGTGGTTTTACCAAAGAGGACACAGAGAATTTTTTAATCGATATGGATTTTCTGGGAATTGAAAATGTGATGGCTTTGCGTGGGGATGCTGTTAAAAGTGAGACCTATTTTAAAGCAAATAAACATGGGAATGTTTATGCCCAAGATCTAGTAGAACAAATCATGGATCTCAATCAAGGGGTATATTTAGACGAAGATCTACTTAATTCTTCTACCACCGATTTCTGCGTTGGAGTAGCGGGATATCCCGAAAAACATCTTGAAGCCCCTAGTATGGAAAGTGATATACATTTCTTGAAAAAGAAACTAGAAGCTGGGGCATGTTATGTAGTTACCCAAATGTTTTTTGACAATCAGAAGTATTTTGACTTTGTAGATAAATGCCGAGCAGCGGGAATTACAAAGCCTATTATTCCTGGTTTAAAACCACTGGCAACAAAAAAACAGTTGAATATGATCCCCCAACGTTTTAGTGTTGATATGCCAGATGCCTTAGTACGGGAAGTCATAAAATGTAAAACACCTCAAGCGATTCGGGAGGTTGGAATTGAGTGGTCTATTGCTCAGAGTAAAGAACTCATCGCAGCCGGTGTGCCTGTCTTACATTATTACTCTATGGGGAAGTCGGATAATATTAGACAGATTGCCTCTCAAGTGTTTTAAGGAATTACTATTTTAGCGAAGTGCGGCAACTCTTTGTACATATCCTTATTTGCCTTTTTGTGGTAGCGTCAGCTTTCGCGCAAAGCGAACCGACTAATAGCAGCTGGTCTATGAATTATCTCAATGGCCCTATTTTAGAACACAACGCTGATATAGGGCAGTTAATTCAAGGGCATACCCAAGGATTCATGCTTCAATATAATCGGCCAACCTTTGGAGAAAAGGAGTGGCAGCAACGCTACAACTATCCTGATTGGGGTTTTTCTTTCCTTTATCAAGATCTGGACAACCCAGTACTGGGAAATAATTTGGCAGCCTACGGACACTACAATTTTTACTTTTTAAAACGTAAGCTTTCTTTGACAGTGGGAACAGGAATTGCATATAACACCAATCCCTATGATGCCGATACAAATTTTAGAAATCTTGCCTTTGGGAGTCATCTAATGAGTACATCAATTCTCGGGTTGTCTTATAAAAAAGAACGTCTTTTAGGAGATTTTGGAATTGAGGCTGGCTTGCAACTGGCGCATTTTTCTAATGGCCGTTTGCGAACCCCCAATACAAGTAATAATATTTTGACAGCTAATATTGGAGTGAATTATAATCCTCTGGAATCCCCAGTGTATCAACTCACTGAAAACCCTACAAATTATTCAGAGCCTATTCGTTGGAATCTTACCCTTCAAGGAGGTGCCAATGAAAACAATATTATTGGATTGGATCGAAAGGCTTTTGTAGGTTTACAAGTATTTGCTGATAAACGTTTAAGTTATAAAAGTACGGTACAGTTTGGGGCCGAGTTGTTCTTGTCTGGTGCGATGAAACAATATATCGAATACCGTGCAATTGCATTTCCAGAAGAGGGGATCTCGGTGAATGACGATCCAAAGCGGCTTGGGCTTTTTGCTGGCTATGAATTACGTATTAGCCAGACGGCCATCTTTTTGCATGCTGGTTATTATATTTACTATCCCGTTGATTTTGAAGGTAGAATTTATGACCGTTTGGGCCTAAAGCGCTATTTTGGAGATCATTTTTACGGACTAGTTGCTGTAAAAGCACACGCTGCTAAGGCGGAGGCATTGGAATTTGGAATTGGATATCGATTATAAGTACACTTTCGTGAAAAAAGGAACCTACATACACATTGCTTTAGTCTACATGCTACTTCTAGGAACTAGCTGTGACTCTGGCGATCTTGGTTTGTGTTTTGATGACTCTGAAACCGTCGCTGAACGCATTGTTGAGGTAGGGCTTTTTGATAAAATTATTGTTCGTGATAATATTCAAATGATACTAGCCGAAGGACCTCAAAGTATTAGAATAGTAACTACAAAGTCTATTATTGATGCAGTAGAAGTGACCGTAAATGAGGGGACATTAACTCTTATCGATGAAAATCGCTGTGACCTTCTGGAAGCTAGTGAGCCAACACTTGTATATGTTAGTGCTCCAGATATAAGACGTATCCGTAACGCATCTCAATACGAAGTTTCTAGTGAAGGTGTGCTGAGCTATGAAAGTTTGGTCTTAGTCAGCGACGAAAATGAAAATTCTAAATACCGCATAGCAGATTTCCGACTAGATCTTGATGTGGGAGGATTGGAAGTGGTGTCTAATAACTTTAGTAATTTCTTTATCTCAGGAACTGCAGAACGAGCACTTATTGGGTTTTATGGAGGTGCAGGTAGGTTTGAAGGAGCTGCTTTTTTTGTTGACGAACTCAATGTATTTCACAGAGGAAGTAATGTCATGATTGTACATCCTTTAAATTCCATCAAAGGGAAGATTGTAAGCAACGGAGATGTCATCTCAAAGAATCGACCAGAAATCATAGAGGTCGAAGAGCTTTATACCGGCAAACTGATTTTTGATTAATCCTACTTATGCCTTTTTTTGAGTATGATGCTATTTATCACTTTCATTAAATGATTTGAGTTGATATCGATAATAAACTAATAATTGTTTTAGAATGATACCCTTTGACAGGCTCAGGGTGACAAAAGGATTGCGCAATTTTGCGCATGCGAAAGAGTAGAATAAAAAAAGGCCACCTTTCGGCAGCCTTTAGTTGTTGTTCTAGTTTAAGAAAGCTTATTCTCCTAAATAAGGATATCTGTAATCTACCGGAGTTACAAAAGTCTCCTTGATCATACGCGGACTAACCCAACGTAAAAGGTTTAGGGCAGATCCTGCTTTGTCGTTTGTACCAGAAGCTCTCGCCCCTCCAAACGGCTGCTGTCCTACAACTGCACCTGTTGGCTTGTCATTGATATAGAAGTTACCGGCCGCATTTTGTAAGGCTTTAGTCGCTTCTTGGATCGCATAGCGGTCTCTAGAAAGAATAGCACCTGTAAGCGCATATTCACTCGTTTCATCTACCAATTTAAGGGTAGCCGACCAATCTTTGTCTTCATAAACATATATGGTCATCACTGGGCCAAAAAGCTCCGTACACATTGTAGTGTACTTAGGATCCTTTGCAAGGATTACTGTTGGCTCAATGAAATAACCTTTCGATTTGTCATAACCACCACCTACAATAATTTCAGCATCTGCATCTTCTTTTGCTTGATCAATGAACTTGGCAAGTTTGTCAAAAGAACCTTCGTGAATCACTGCAGTAATATAGTTGCTCATATCTTCAGGAGATCCCATTTTAAATGAGTTCACATCGGCTATGACGAATTTTTTTACATCTGCCCACATGCTTGCAGGGATGTATGCACGACTGGCTGCGCTACATTTCTGTCCTTGAAATTCAAAAGCTCCTCTTGAAATTGCTGTAGCTACTTGCTTGGCATCTGCCGAAGGGTGTGCAACAATAAAATCTTTTCCTCCCGTTTCTCCAACGATACGTGGGTAGGTCTTATAATTATGGATGTTCATTCCAATTTTCTTCCAGATATCTTTGAAGACATTTGTTGATCCAGTAAAGTGTAAGCCAGAAAAATCTGGGCTTGCTAATACAGTATCGGTAATCATGACTGGATCTCCGTGTACAACGTTTATAACGCCATCAGGAACACCAGCTTCTCTGAAGATATCTACAATAATTTTGGCAGAAAGCATTTGGCTATCTGAAGGCTTCCATACTACTACATTCCCCATCATGGCAGCACTTGCTGGCAAGTTGGCTGCAATTGCAGTAAAGTTAAAAGGAGTAATTGCATAGATAAACCCTTCTAATGGGCGGTACTCTAAACGGTTCCAAGCACCAGAAGTAGATTCTGGTTGTTCGCTATAAATATCCGTCATGTACTGAACATTGAAACGTAAGAAGTCTATTAATTCACAGGCAGCATCAATTTCTGCTTGTTGAACCGTTTTTGACTGAGCGATCATAGTCGCTGCATTTATTTTTGCTCGGTAAGGACCGGCTATAAGCTCGGCAGCTTTTAAGAAGACACCAGCACGTTGTTCCCAAGGCAGGTCTGCCCATTCTGTACGCGCTTTTAATGCTCCTGATATAGCAGCATCAACATGTTTCTTTTCAGCAAGGTGGTATTCTCCAACAATATGTTTGTGATCATGTGGAGGTGACATTGTACGCGTATTACCAGTGCGTACCTCTTCCCCGTTAATAAACATGGGTACGTCTGTATGTGCGTTGAATAATGCTTTGTAAGCTGCGGCAACTTCAGCTCTTTCTGGAGAGCCTGGTGCATATGATTTGATCTCGTCGTTGAGAGCTATTGGTACTTGAAAAAATCCTTTTCCCATGATACTTTTTGTTTTTTAATTAAGCCCTGCAAAGGTACAAATTTCTTAAGGCAATTATGTGAATGTTAATTGCATTTCAACTTTGCACTTCTGCAAGGGTACTATACACTATTTACAAGTACACAAAATGACAACCTCATTCTAGCCTCTACTTTTGAATGCATATAAAAAGTTCCTGAAGATTTAAGCTTCTATGAGAATTGAACTATAGTATAGAGTGGCCATGCGGTTGCTGCAAACCTAACTTTCATTATATTTTTGTAAGTTGCGGCTTACTTTTTTGACCTAAATGTCTATGTGTACTGTTACTTACATACCCAAAGCTGATAATACTTTTATATTGACATCTAATCGCGATGAGGCTGTGGGACGTATTGCTTTGGCACCTAGTTTCTATACTATTGAGGGGGTTAAAATGTTATTCCCTAAGGATGCTGTTGCAGGAGGGAGTTGGATTGGAATTTCAGATCGCAATAGATTGATTTGTTTACTCAATGGTGGATTTGAAAGTCATATGCGTGTCGATACATATCGCATGAGTAGAGGAGTCGTTCTTAAAGAACTGCTCAAGGCTGAAGATGTTTTTACTGCTATTGAAGCCTTTGATTTTTCAAATATTGAACCCTTTACAATCATTGCAATCGACTGGAATTTTCACATGCGCGCTATCGAATTAGTTTGGGATGGAAAGAAAAGACATATCACACCTTTAGATGATAGTCCGCGTATTTGGTCATCATCAATGTTATATGATGCAAAGATGAAAGCAAAGCGCCAAGTGTGGTTTGCAGAATTTGCTAAAACAACAAACTGGGAAGCAGAAGAGTTGCTTTCGTTTCATACAACAGCAGGAGATGGAGATGCAGTGGTTGATGTACGAATGGATCGTGGATTTCTTAAAACAGTGAGTACCACTCAGGTTGAAAAAACAATTGATTATTGTTCCATGACCTATCATGATTTTCAAAAAGGAGAAGTGCACCAAACAACATTTGATCTTGTAAACTTTGAGGTATAACGGTAAAATTATTGTCCTTGCTTTTCCAGACACTTTTGTCAAGTTGTCTGACGAATTAATGTGTAAAATTTTGCCATTAGTTGGTTTGGGAACGCGCACTCATATAAAAGCGGGTCATGCTGCCTTGGTATTGATTGAAAATGCAACAGGTAAAGCTCAGTATTTTGATTTTGGAAGATATATAACCCCTCCTGGGAAAGGAAGAGTGCGAGGTGCAAATACAGATGTGGAGCTTGAAGTTCCATTTCGTGCAGATATTTCTGATGAAGGGATGCTTTCAAATTTAGATCAGTTTTTGATTTGGTTAGATGCCCATCCAGATAAAACTCATGGCTCTGGCCGACTCGTTGCCTCTTTATGCGAATCTATTAATTATGAGAAGGCTAATGAATATATTCTACGACTTCAAGAGTTAGGAAGTATTCCGTACAAAGCATTTGGAAAAGAGGGTAGTAATTGTGCTCGGTTTGTCACTGAAACGATTTTGGCCTCTACACGGGAAAATCATATTATTAAACGCTTAAAACACAATAAAAAATTCACACCTAGTACTGTTGGCAATGTAGAGAAAAGTGCAAGCGACTCTGTCTTTGAGGTTTATCAAGGTGCTATTAAATTATATAATTCTTCCGCTTTGCGCGAAAATTTGACCAACTATTTTGATAAAGGAGTCCCAAAACTAGAAACCGCTAACTCAACGCAGGTGAAGTTGCCAGAAGGAGCACAGCTTCTGTCTGGTACAGGGAGTAGTGCATGGTTTCATTTAGAAAAGGATTCCAAAAGTGAGAGTGCGGTTGTTCGCCGTTATACAGCGATGGGGGTCTTAGATTTTGAAGGGATGACGCTATTACCCAAAGGCTTTGAACCTTTAAAGGCGTACCAGTTTGTGTACGACTCTAACTGTGAGTATTGTACGATTCAGCAGGATGGATCGCAATTTCGCCTTGAGCTCGAGAATAGGGCAGCTGTTAATTTAAAGCAAAGGGTGCACTCAGCTTAAAGGTTGGAACTTTAACGCGAAATTTTTTTGTCGTCGTAAAATTTACCATGTGGTAATGACCTTCCATGGCTCCAAAAGGAGAGGTAAGTAAACAACCTGAACTATAGGTATGTGATTCACCGGGTTTAAGCACTGGCTTTTTGCCAATAACGCCTTCCCCAGCAACAGTTTCAGTATCATTCAAAGAGTCGTAAATCTTCCAATGTCTAGCCATCAGTTGTACAGAGTCTTTGCTTTGGTTTTCAATAGTTACTTTATATCCAAAGGCGTAGTGCATTTTATAGTTTTTATAAAATGTGCCTTCGAAGGTTGTTTCCACCGAAATTTTAATGCCTCTAGTTACCTGTTGTACCATAATCTTAATAGAAAGCTGCTGTGAGTGCAAAGAAAACAAGCGCAAAGAGCGATGTAGAAATCATAAACACAACATTTAAAAATACAAATTTTATTATTGTCATGAATCTATTTTGCTTATAAAAATTTCTTAATGCCTTATAGAAGTAGAACGGTCCAATGAGTCCAAGTATTATGCCAGCCAGCAAATTAGAGGTTGGGAGTAAGGAATCTATGGGCAGGCAAATGAGTAAAATGACAAAAACCCAACTAAAAATATGGAAGATAAAAACCATATGTTCCATATAATTAAATTTCTTCTTTGAGTAAATGAGCCAGAAGAAAAGGGCAAATATAGGCGCAAAGAAAAATAAGAAAAACGGCGTCTTTGAGGCTAAGTACTGGATAAAACGGACGGGGTTTTTCTGTACGCGATCGTAGACTTCATTTTTGTCATAGAGCCATTTGTTCATTTTAGTGTGCTCATACTGCATACTGTCTAATGCTTGGGTGGGATTGGTTATTTTGGTTGTTTGATAGAAATCGTTAAACAATTTTATTTTGTCTACCAGCGATTCTATTCCGCCAATAGAGTCTATGTCCTTTTCAGCAATATGGGTGTAGGTTGTCTCAGAGCTTATTGAATCCTTTATTTTTCTCGCTTCTCGAGTATCCTCATTGTATTCAGTCACTGCCTTTTTAATATCTTCATTGATTTTGTCTTCCATTCCTTTTCCTAGAACGGGCGGGAGATTAATCTGATCGATCTCTGGAATTGAATCTGTTACGATTCTTCCATTAGTAAAACCTTGATTTCCTGAATTTGTATCGAAATTGGTTTCGTTGACAAAGGCCAAAATTCCAAGAATAATAAAATAGAAGATGGAGGCGCTTAAAAAAAAGCGAAATGGATTTGCATAATGAAAACGCTTACCATTGACATAATAGCGCGTAATCGTCCCGGGTTTAAAAAGGAGGTCTTTTAGGGTGTGTCTAAATCGAGAGTCATAGGTGAAAACACTTGAGACAAATTCATTAAAAAAGTCAATAATGGTCAGTCTCTTGGTAGTATTTAGCTGACCGCAATATGCACAAAACCTATCTGTTAAGTCTAAGGGATGGCCACAGTTGAGGCACTCCGCACCTCTAAAATGCATAGCTTTCCTACTGCCTGTCTTTACCGGAGTTTCCTTCATCCGATAAATATAATAGAATTTGAATTAATTTGTGATGTCTCGGGAGTTGGTTGTGCCATATCCTAGCAATTCGTCAAAACGACCACCGGGACCTCTGTAATACACCAGGATTTGATATTCATTCTCTGTTTGCCAGTAATTTCCGCTAGGTTGTTTACTAGGATTGATGCTGCCGTCCTTGTTTACAATCACATATTTGTAGTTGTAAAAACCTTGTTTTAGTAGCATTGGCAAACTGTATCGTCCTGATTTCTCATTCCACTTCATCTTTGTGGAAGCGTCTGTGACATAATTATTGAAATTGCCATAGACATGCATTTCTTGCCCTTCTTTAATTTTAGTGTCTAACAAAGAAAAGTGCACCCAAACATATTCTGCTTCAGAATCTGGGTTGCTCCCTTGCAAGGTTGTAATAAGAAAGTTACCGTTGATGTCGGGATTGTAGGTGTAAGGTCGATCAATGCGAGAGGGATTGGTGTACAAATAATTGTGATATAGACTTTTCATTTCAATACGTTGCACTGCTGAGGTTGCAGCTCGAATGTCTTTATTTTCGAAACCAAAATATTCATTTCCCGCCCAAAAGGAAGTTTCTTCATCATAGCGGTATTCTAATTTATTGCCTATGGTATACTGAGGTTTAACACCTGTAATTGCTGTTTTTAGATTGTTATTTTGAAGGATAACGGTATGGATATTCTTATTTGGATTAATTATTGGGTCATCTCCACCGCTAATAAAAAAGCGTACAACCTGTTTAGAATTGACAAAGCTCAGGTCACGAGAGCGTTTAATTTGTGCTCCTACGGCAAAGGCCGGACTGTAAATCATAAACTTTCTTGAGAACAAGAGTTCTTGATCTTCATTGTAAATACTCAATAAGTAATTACCCGTTTTTTTGAGTCGGCGTACGTTTTTGTTCGGGATTCTTAGTCGGTAATGGGTATATAATTGAAGTACGGCTACAGAGTTTTCATAATCTAAAATTCGCACATTATCCATGCCGTCCATAAACTCTGATCGAGCGAGGTCAGAAGGGGTCCAATCGGCGTTGTGATGCGTGATTTTGTAAAAATAATCGGCTTCATCACCAATAATATCATCAAAACTTAATTCAATCCCTGCACCTAGTCGGATGATAGGAAGCTGTGCTTGACGACTACCACCTGCACTAAATTGTACGGTTTTAATAAAGGGAGGTGCCGGCATTTCTTGTGCAACTTGTGCCTTAGATGTGGTGACTAGCAAAAGGAATGCGAGGGTATAAAGAAGGTAATGGGTTTTCATAAAAACATATTGATGTTCAAATATAAACAAATTCCGTACCGAGATATTGCGGTGGACAGAAGTAATGAATGTCTAGTCACTATGGTTGCTAATTGACTATTATTTAGAATAATTATAAATAATAGAATAGCGTTTTTGTAGCTATGAAAATACGGTGAGGAATTTGTAAATTTGCGCACCCAAAATAATGGGATTTTAGATAACATAAATCTACTGACATATGTCAAAAGACATCAGAATCAAAAAAGGTCTTGATATACGATTAGTAGGCGAAGCAGAAAAAGTGATTTCTGACTGCCCACTAACGCGTACCATTACAATCAGACCTTCAGATTTTCACTTGGTGATACCAAAAATGGTAGTTAAAGAAGGAGCTAAACTTCAAGCCGGTGATGAATTATTCTACTCAAAATCACAAGAGCAAATTCGCTTTGTTTCCCCTGTAGCAGGAACACTTACTGAAATAAAACGCGGCCCACGTCGTGTTATTACAGACATAGTGATTGAAGCCGACCATAAGGGAGGAACTAAGGATTTTGGAAAATTAAGCGGGAATGCATCTGCTGAAGAAGTGAAGGCAAAACTTTTGTCTAGCGGACTTTGGCCTTTTATCAAACAGCGTCCTTATGATGTTGTTGCTAAGCCAGATGTTGCACCAAAAGCAATTTTCATTTCAGGATTAACTACAGCACCACTCGCTGGAGATCTTGATTTTACCTTGACAGGTAAAGAAGCTCAACTTCAAGCTGCAGTTACCGCTTTGAGCAAGTTGACTGAAGGAGGCGTTCACGTTTCTATTGGATCTACTGCTTCACCTTTATCAGGATTAGATAATATAACGACGCACACTGTAAAAGGACCGCACCCAGCTGGGAATGTAGGAACCTTGATTAATAAAACAAACCCTGTCAATAAAGGAGAAGTCGTTTGGACGATAGCTGCTCAGGATTTGGTAATCATAGGTGAGTTATTGCTTACAGGAAACTTCAAGGCAGAGCGTATTATCGCTGTTGGAGGTTCGGCTGTAAAAGCACCAAAATATTACAAGACTCTAATCGGTGCCGAGGTTGCAACCTTTGCATATGACGCGGGTATTGAAGGAGATAATAATCGTTTTATCTCTGGTGATGTGTTAACAGGTACTCAGGTTGATCCAAAAGGAGCTTTAGGATATTATGCAAATGCATTTGTAGCGATTCCAGAAGGAGACGATTATGAATTATTTGGATGGAACAAGCCTGTTTTTGACAAAATATCACCTTCTAGAGCCTTGACATTCTCATGGATGCAGCCTAAGAAGAAATACGATCTTGATACCAATACAAACGGAGAACACCGTGCGTTTGTGGTAACTGGAAATTACGAAGAAGTCTTTCCTTTAGATATCTACCCTATGCAGATTATGAAAGCCTGCATGGTACAAGATCTTGATGAAATGGAAGCACTTGGTATGTATGAAGTAGCACCAGAAGATTTTGCGTTGACAGAATTTATTTGTGTGTCTAAACAACCACATCAAGATATTATCAGAAAAGGATTGGATCTTATGTATAAAGAAATAGGATAGATTATGGGATTGAAAGAAAATTTACACAATCTAAAAGAGAAGTATAAAGGCAAAAAGATGGCTCCGGCTTTCAATGCCATACATACATTCTTATATGCACCCAACGAGATTACACACAATGGATCTCATATACGTGCTGTCGATGATTTGAAACGTACAATGAATACCGTGATCATGGCTTTAGTGCCTTGTTTGATCTTTGGTATTTTTAATGCGGGTTACCAATACTATGTTGCGACTGGTGAAATAGAAGCTGTTTCTAGTTTCTTTAGCGGGGACTTCTGGAGTATGCAGAACTTCTCTAAAGGTGCATGGAAAGTATTACCTCTTGTTGTGGTTTCTTACGGAGTTGGACTTCTTGTTGAGTTCATCTTTGCAGTTATCAAAGGACACGAAGTAGAAGAAGGATACCTAGTTACGGGAATGCTTGTTCCTTTAATTGTACCTGTTGATACTCCATTATGGATGTTGGCTGTTGCCGTTATCTTCGGTGTTGTTATCGGAAAAGAAGTGTTTGGAGGTACTGGGATGAATATTTTGAATCCTGCCTTAACCATTCGTGCCTTCTTATTCTTTGCATACCCAACTTGGATGTCAGGTGATAAAGTATGGGTTACTGAAGCTGTTGAAATGGCGGGTCAGCCAGATGCAATATCTGGAGAAACGATCTTAGGTAGCCTAGCTCAAAATAAAGTTGTCGACTATGATACCATGGATATGTTCTTAGGACTTATTCCTGGATCTGTGGGAGAGACTTCAACCGTCCTAATCTTACTAGGAGGCCTTTTCTTGATCTTTGCTAAGATTGGAAGTTGGAGAATCATGTTGTCTATGGCCCTTGGAGGTTTAGCAATGGGTCTCATATTTAATGGAGTAATTGCACAAGATTGGATTTCTGAAAGCAGTAAATTCTACAGCTTGATGAGCACAGAATTCTGGCAACATCTTATTATAGGAGGCTTTGCTTTTGGTATGGTCTTTATGGCTACCGATCCTGTAACGGCATCTCAAACCAATAAAGGAAAATGGATCTACGGGTTCTTGGCCGGATTTATTTCGATCATGATTCGTGTGTTCAACCCAGCATATCCAGAAGGAGTGATGCTTGCGATTCTCTTGATGAACGTATTTGCTCCAACTATTGATCACTATGTGGTTCAAGGAAATGTAAAAAGAAGAATGAAACGTCTAAAAGTTAAAACGGCATAATCATGGCAAAAACAGACGGAAACGTATATACAATCGTATTTGCTACAATCATGGTGATTGTAGTAGGTGGTGTTCTTGCAACCCTGGCAACAGGATTGAAGCCAGCGATTAAGGAAAATGAACGCTTTGAAAAGCAACAGAATATTCTGTATGCAATGGGCGTAAGCGAAAACGTAGAAGGAGAAGGTTCTGTGAACTTTATTCCTACAGAACTCGTGGAAGCAGAATATGACAAATACATCAAAAACAGTTATATCATCCAAAATGGAGAGATAACTGAAAGTGATGAGGCATTTACTGTTGATATGAAGAAGCAGAGTAAACTTCCAAAGAAGGAGCGTAAAATGCCTTTGTTTAAAGGGGAACGTGATGGGAAAACTTACTTCGTAGTTCCTATGTATGGAAAAGGACTGTGGGATGCAATTTGGGGCTATGTTGCCTTAGATCAGGAACTCGTTATTCAAGGCGCATACTTTGATCACAAAGGAGAAACGCCAGGTCTTGGGGCTAATATTAAGGAGCGTTACTTTATGGATGATTTCATTGGAGAATATATCATGAACAATGAGAAATATGCTGGAGTAACAGTAGCCAAAGGAAATAACGACCCTAAGAATCTTATCAAAGACGATAACGAAGTGGATGCGCTAGCTGGAGCAACTATTACCGGAGACGGAGTGACTGCCATGATCAAAAGCACATTGAAATCATATGTTCCTCATATTAAAACATTGAAATAATTATGGGATTACTATCAAAAAAAGATCAGAGATTAATTCTTGATCCACTAGCAGACGATAATCCAATCACGATTCAAGTATTGGGGATCTGTTCTGCCTTGGCAATTACAGCCCAATTAAAAGCGTCTATCGTTATGGCAGTTTCAGTACTCTTTGTATTGGGAATTGGTAACGTTGTCATCTCGCTGTTGCGAAATGTGATTCCTTCAAAAATTAGAATCATCGTACAATTAATCGTGGTTGCAACCTTGGTAATTGTAGTAGATCAGGTACTAAAAGCCTATGCTTATGAATTGAGTAAAGAGCTTTCTGTCTTTGTTGGACTTATTATCACCAACTGTATCATTATGGGACGATTTGAAGCCTTTGCTTTGGCAAACGGACCTTGGAAATCATTCTTAGACGGTATTGGAAACTCTTTAGGTTACGGTGTGATCTTGATCATTGTAGGATTCTTTAGAGAATTACTTGGGTCTGGAACCTTACTAGGATTTAAAGTATTAGGAGATCCTATTGAAAAGTCGGGACTGTATAGTATAGGCTATGAAAACAACGGTTTTATGTTGTTATCACCTATGGCATTGATTGTAGTTGGATTGATTATCTGGGTACAGCGTTCACGTAATCCAGCCCTTATAGAAGAAAATTAGTATGGTAAGTACGCTTTCGCGAAACTGCGATGAAGTCCACGAAGCGCGTAAACATTCAAAATATACATTATGTTAGAGCACATTGAATTATTTTTTAAATCCATCTTTATAGATAACATGGTATTTGCCACATTCCTCGGGATGTGTTCCTACCTTGCTGTATCTAAAAAAGTGAGTACAGCTGTTGGTCTTGGAGCCGCTGTAATTTTTGTACTTGCGGTAACTGTACCAGCAAACTGGTACTTGGATCAATATATATTGAGAGACGGAGCATTAGGAAAGTGGTTAGGCCCAGAATACGCCGATTACGATTTGAGTTTCTTATCCTTTATCCTCTTTATTGCGACCATTGCAACAATGGTACAATTAGTAGAAATTGTAGTAGAGAAATTCTCTCCTTCCCTATATAACTCTTTGGGGATCTTTTTACCATTAATCGCGGTAAACTGTGCGATTCTTGGAGGGTCATTATTCATGCAATCTAGAGATATCCAAAGTGCAGGTTTAGCCTTGAACTATGGAATTTCATCTGGAATTGGATGGTTCTTAGCGATTGTGGCTATTGCAGCCATTAGAGAGAAAATCCGTTATTCAAATGTTCCTGCTCCTTTGAGAGGGTTGGGAATCACTTTTATCATTACAGGATTAATGGCAATAGGATTTATGAGTTTTGGAGGAATGTTGACAGGTGGAGACGATGAAGAGGAAGAAACAACTACACCAACTGCTCAGGTAATGCCTATTGAAACAGATGCACCAACAACTCAGCTTGTTGATAATACAAACGAAATAGAAAAGTAATTATGATATTAGCTGCTAGTATGTCGGGAGTTGTCATTGCTACCATTGTAGCCTTTTTAGTACTGACTTTATTGTTGGTAGGGATACTCCTTTTTACCAAACAAAAATTATCTCCATCGGGACCGGTAAAGATTACCATCAATGGAGAAAGAGAAGTAGAAGTTGCCTCAGGTAGTACCCTACTTGCAACTCTTGGAAATTACAAAATCTTCTTACCATCTGCTTGTGGTGGAGGGGGAACTTGTATTCAATGTGAGTGTCACGTCCTTGCTGGAGGTGGAGAAGCATTGCCAACAGAAACTCCACACTTTAGCCGTAAAGAATTGGCTCAAGGTGCACGTTTGGCTTGCCAAGTGAAGGTGAAGCAAGACATGAACATTACCATTCCTGAGGAAGTTTTCGGAATTAAGAAATGGGAAGCAACTGTAGTACGTAACTACAATGTTGCATCGTTCATTAAAGAATTTGTTGTGGAAATTCCTGAAGATATGGGGTATAAAGCTGGGGGTTATATCCAGATTGAAATTCCAGAATGTGAGATTAACTTTAAAGATATTGATATTACTGCGCATCCAGAAGAGCATGATACTCCAGATAAATTCCAAGCAGAATGGGATAAATTTGGATTATGGCCTTTGACGATGAAAAATAATGAAACGGTAGAACGTGCTTATTCTATGGCCTCTTTCCCTGCAGAAGGAAGAGAGATTATGTTGAATGTACGTATTGCTACTCCGCCATGGGATCGTGCTAAGAACCAATGGATGGATGTAAATCCAGGAGTTGCTTCTTCATATATTTTCGCACAGAAGCCAGGGGATAAGGTAATTATCTCAGGACCTTACGGCGAATTCTTTATCAACGAGTCTGAGTCAGAAATGCTCTATGTTGGTGGTGGAGCTGGAATGGCACCTATGCGTTCACACCTTTATCACCTATTCAAAACCTTACGTACAGGTCGTACTGTTACCTATTGGTATGGTGGGCGTTCTAAACGTGAATTATTCTATCTGGAGCACTTCCGTTCTTTAGAAAGAGAATTTCCTAACTTCAAATTTTACTTAGCTCTTTCTGAGCCTATGGAAGAAGACAACTGGAAAGTAAAAGAAAATGTCGATGCAGAGGGCGATGGGTTTGTTGGCTTTATTCACCAAGTAGTGATTGACCAATACCTAAGTAAGCACGAAGCACCAGAAGATATCGAATTGTATTTCTGTGGACCTCCATTAATGAACAACGCTGTTCAGAAAATGGGAGAAGACTTTGGAATTCCAGATGAGCATATTCGCTTTGATGACTTTGGAGGATAGCCTTTAAAGTATTCTTATTATTTCGCTTTCGCGAAAGCCAAACCCGATACAGCTGTATCGGGTTTTTTTGTGGCTACAATTTGGGTAAGTTGGCTTCCTTCCAATGATTCCATACCTATTATATTCATCTCCTTTCTTTAGAAAAAACCTTATCTACTCCCTCTTACCATTCATAGATTCAAAGCTACCTTTCCTGAATTGGCTATGGTAGGGCTTACCTTCTTACAGTACTATTGCTCTTGTATTCACGGTGCTAAGGCACTTCCTTCCTTGAATATGTTCCCTTAAGAATTAAGCATACATGTAGGTGGAAGCCGAAAAGCCTCTGTTAAATAGAGTAGGCACTTTTAAAATTAATAATTATGTCAAATACATCAGCAGATGAAGCCATGGAACAACTTGGAAATGTACAAAACATTGGCTTTGTAGACTTTACTTCAGACCTTGTACGGAACGTGTACAAAATTGTGGTTGATTCTTCTATGGAACAACTTAAGGCTTATTCACAGCTCGTAGCCGAAGTTTCAAAACCTCTTATTGAATATCAAAAGGAGGTTACAGGAATTAGTTCAACCGACTTTGATGCGCTTAATACCGAGGATAAGGATTCGTTAGACAATTACATAGAGGAAGTTTTAGGGCTGACTTTAGGTACTGGAGCTAATGTGAATCTTGTAGACGAAGATATTGAGGCTATGCAATCTCATTTTCAAAACGTAACTATTGCTGAGGGCAATAATCAAGTAGATCTGAAAGCAAAAATTACTGGAACTTCAGCAAAGAAAATTTCAAAATTGGATCTTCAAAAATTCGTACTTGAAAAAATATCACAATCTGCATCAGAGAGTTATAATATGCTCGTGACCATTTTAAAACTTGGAATGCAAAAGGTTGAGATAACAAATGGTCTCGTTGAAACCAAACTTGTTTTTCATATTGATTCAACTGATTTTACCGAAAGCAGAACTTATGATATTGACTCAAAATCCAATAAATGGGGAGTTTAAGGATCAGCTTCAGCGCGATGGGGCTGGGGAAGGGCCAACGTAAGTGGAGGCTATACTTCGAGTCGAGTGCGAGTCAAGGTAGTAAACGAGAAATCGACTGCTGCAGTTAATATGAGTGCAGACATTATTGGAGGAGTGAAAATCAATTTTAGAACAAGTTCTTTTCCGTCAATAGAAGTTTAATCTTAAAATATTTTGTCTTATGGAATTATCCTATTTTATATCAATGGTACAGTATGAAGTTTTAAAAAGTTTTGACTTTAATACTTATTTACAAAACGAAATTGAAACTGATGAACATTCGCAAATCCAATTGGCTATAGAAGCTGCCGAAATTGAGATTCCACTGGTATTTGGTACTTTAGAAAAAGAAATAAATTCTTCAGATTTGGAAAATCAGGTATCGGAAGTAAATAAGCGATTAAAAACGCATATTGATGTTCCCTTTTCTAAGAAAGTGGCCGATATGAAAGTTGATAATTCCATTAAGGCAGGTATTAATTTTAAAGATCGAGCCGATCAACAGAAGCTTGATACAACTAAAAAGTCAACTGCTAAACTTGACCAAAATTCATCCAATGATGAAAACACAAAACTCGTGGGAAAGGTTATCACAGTCGAAGTTGCCAATCAAAATTCTAAAAGAGATGAAAAATTTGATCCTAGTGTTATAGGAAAAATTAAGCTTATTATTAAGCCAGTAACAAGATCCTAGATTATTGTGATACTGGGATATAACGAATGCAACAATTTATTTAATTGTATTTTACATTAACATTTAAAACCATTCTAATGAAAAATTTAAAACGAATACTCTTGCTCTGCGCAGTCGGACTATTTATGACTTCCTGTTGTGATTGCCCATCTGGGGATCCTGAGAATATTATTTCTGATGAAGAAGCAGCTTCTATGCAGTCATTATTCATAGAAAATCAACATCAATTTATCAATATTGGTCTTGAGAGTCAATATCCGGCCAATGAATCTGCTGATAATATTGGGGCTGTTGTTACTGATATAGAGGACTTGCAGAAGTATCTCATCAAAATCAAGGAATATCAAAAAGAGAATAATATTGATAAAACAGCAATGATTGTATATTTTGCTGCAGTACCTGATGATACAAATACACCTAAATCGACTGTATTTTTTAAAGCTGCTCAAATAGTTGAGCCTGAGTCAGAAATTGATCCAATATATGTGCCGATTAACGAAGAATTTCTACCTACAACCAACTACGATCGTATGGATCCATTAGGTAATACTGATCCTAAAAAGGATCCACCGCCGCCACCTCCACCAGGATATGACGGAAGACCATAACTTATATAAGATTAGTAATTATGGGAGATTTTGCGATTCTAGGGTTTCGTATTCTAGTGATTACGGCTTTGCTAGTTAGTATCTATAGATACAAACAGATTAGTAAGACATCACTGAGGAATTTCGGGTATTATTTCGCAATGGTAATCCTTATTGAAACTGGGGCATATTTTAGTGATGATAGACGTATTGACAATATCTTCTACACCATTTTTGATGTTCTTATGTTTTCATTTTTTATTTTGTGGTTTTACGAAGTGCTTAGTAAGCGTATTTATGTAATCAGACTTCTTGTTCTATACTTTGTCCTGCTATTAATAAGTTTTATAGTTGAAGATATTTCTAAGCCACTTATAATCGCGCAAACTGGAGGTACTATAATACTGTTTTATCTCACGGTAAGATTTTATGTGCGTTTATTAAAATCAGATGAAGTCGTGCAGTTTTTAAGACTAGCGGAATTTTGGATTACTATTGGTCTGCTAATATTTAATTTAGGGTACCTGCCTTTATCATGGGCGATTAAATTAGACATATCAATAACTCGTGAGATTTCATTAATCCTCACCTTTTTTACAAATGCAGTATTGTATTCATGTTTTATTAAAGCGATGTTATGTCCGATGAAAAAATAGGCATTGTAGTGGTGGGAATAGGGATTGTTTTGGCAATAATGGTGGTTGCTCTTATTTTTGTTTTTACAGTTTTTGTCAAAAAGCGTAACTCACTCATTACTCAAAACTATGAAGATAAATTAGCAATCCAACAACAAATGCATGCGATAGAACTTCAGGCGCTACGCTTACAAATGAATCCGCATTTTGTGCATAATTCCCTCAATGCGATTCAATATTATATTCAACGTAATGAAGTGGAGCAGTCTGAAGAATATCTCTCGAAATTCTCTAAATTGATCAGAGCCTTTTTTGAACTTTCGCGTAAGCAAACGATTACACTTGAGGAGGAAGTGAATCTTCTTGATAACTATTTATCCATTGAAAAACTGCGTTTTGAAGATAGGCTTCATTATGAGATAACCGTTGATGATGCTTTGGAAGATGACACAGAAATCCCTTCGATGTTATTACAACCCTTAGTAGAAAATGCCGTCAATCATGGCATCTTTCACAAAAAAGGATCAGGAACAATTAAGGTTGAGTTTAGGGCACTAGAAGATGATGGCTTCCAAGTCTCTGTCATTGATGATGGAATAGGTCTTACGGCTGCCAAAGAGCTTTTTAAGAAAACCACAAAGACCATCGAAAATAGATCGACTACTGTATTGCAGGACCGCCTTAAATTATTAGAATATAATGGAAAATGGCATATTGAACATAGTGTTGAGGAATTACAAAATCCAGTAGGGACAGCAGTACACCTTACGTTTAATAGTATGATAGATCATGAAGATTAGGACAATAATAGTAGATGATGAACCTAAGGCATTAGCCATTCTACAAAGCAAATTAGAGCGGTACTGTCCCGAATTGGAGATTATTGCACAATCACAAGATCCTCATGAAGCGATTGAATTGATCCAATCCCTTAAGCCAGATTTGGTATTCTTGGATATTGCAATGCCAGAAATGAATGGTTTCGAACTACTATCCCAAGTGGGTACGCCTGATTTTGAAATCATTTTTGCCACCGCTTTCGATTCTTATGCTTTGGAAGCTATTCGGCATTGTGCTATTGGTTATCTCGTCAAACCCTTAGATCGCGAAGATCTCATTCAAACGGTTTCCAAAGCCATTCAGAATGTCGAGTCTAAAGACGCTCTAAAAAAGAACAAGCAGCTCATCGCCAATATGGGCGTACAGACATTTCAGAAAAAGAAAATCGTTGTGCCTACACAAGATGGCCTAGAATTTATCACCATTGCAGATATTATTCGTTGCGAAGGAGTAGATGGATATACCAAGATTATCATTCAAAATGGAAAACCGTTACTGAGTTCCAGTAGTATTGGGCATTTTACAAAAATGCTTGACCACAGTCTTTTCTATCATGTACATAAATCCCATCTCATTAATCTTGACCACATAGAACGTTACCTCAATGAGGGCTATGTACTACTCTCAGAAAATAATAAGGTGCCAGTTTCTAGAAATAAACGTCCCGACTTTCTCAATGCTTTGAAAGGAAACTAGTTTTTGTAGAAATCTAAAATAAGCTTGGTAATTTGGTCAACTTGAGTTGTTGTTAAGCCTTCATACAATGGTAATCGCAGAAGGTTATCTCCAAAATAACTAGCATTGGGTAAATCTGCACTGAGGCCTTCTGCTTTAGCAAAGGCACTTTCATGTAAAGGGTAGTAGTGCTGTACAGCCAAAACAAAATTAGTGAGTAAATGTTTTTGAAGGTCGAGATACCGCTTTCGCGAAAGCGTACACACATAAAAGGTATGATAACTGCTATCTTCTCCCTTAATTTGTGGGAGTTTGAGTAGCCCTAATTTCTCTAAAGGTTTCAAAGCTCGAAAGTAGGATTCCCAAAGTGATTTTCGTGTTTGTGTAACTTTTTCAACATGCTGTAATTGGGCGTATAAATAAGCAGCATTGATCTCTGAAAGACAAAATGAAAGTCCTAATCCTGTCCATTCATAGCTGTCGACTTCCCCGCTTAAAAAAGCTTTCTTATTTGTACCGTAGTTCCAAATGGTCTCTGCTTTATTTACATAATCCAGATTGTTGACAACAAGCAGTCCGCCTTCTCCACAGTGGATATTCTTGGTTTCGTGAAAAGAAAATACCGAAAAGTCTCCAAAACTCCCTAAAGGTTTCCCTTGGTAAAAGCCCTGTATGCATTGAGCAGCATCCTCTATTAAAAGCAAACCATGTTGGTCACACAATGCCTTGATACCTATGATATCGCAAGCGTATCCGCCATAATGCACCACCATGACAGCCTTTGTTTTTGGGGTAATAAGAGAAGCTATAGACTTTAAAGAAACGTTAGGATGATCAGGTTCTGAATCGGCAAATTTTACTGTGGCTCCTGCAATCAAGAAGGGATTTGGTGTAGAACTAAAGGTATAAGAAGGAAGTATAATTTCATCTCCAGCTTCTAAGTCCATGGCTATTGCAACCATCTGAATAGCCGCTGTGCAACTCGTGGTTAAAAAGCTATTATCAAAACCATACCTTTCTTTGAAAAGGGCTTTACATTTTTTTGTAAAATGTCCATTACCAGAGAGCTTATTATCGGCTATTGCCGCCGAAATCTGTGTCAATTCATCTCCAGATGCGAAAGGGACATTAAATGGGATCATAAAGGTGTGCCAATAAAAATGTTTATACTTGCAAATGTAATTGTTTTGAGACAATTTTAGTTTTAAAATGGACCCTAGTCTAGATCTAATATTAAACGAATGATCCTCTATTCTGTCGTTATTCCGGTGTATAATAGCGCTGTCTCGCTTGAAGATTTGTACGCTCGTATTCACGCTACTTTTGCAGACCTTGAGGGTAGTTTTGAGGTAATTTTTGTCGATGATTATTCAGAGGATCGTAGTTGGCAAGTCTTACAATTATTAAAAGCGCAGTTCCCTGAAACTGTTAAACTCATCCGCTTTTCGCGTAATTATGGTCAGCATAGCGCCACCTTTTGTGGATTTCAAAATGCCAAAGGAGACTTTGTAATATCTATAGATGATGATTTGCAAAATACACCTGAAGATATTCCTAAACTAATTCAAAAACAGAAGGATACACTGACCGATCTGGTATATGGTGTTGGCGAGAAACAGCATTCCTTTTGGCGTAAATTGGGAAGTAGTATTCTCCGTTCTGGCAGTAAACTTCTTGAAGGTGGACCACACAAAGGGTCGTCATTTCGTTTGCTTTCACGGAGCCTTGTAGATCAAATGCTTCAGCATAATAGACATTTTATTTTCTTAGACGAAGTACTTTTTTGGTATACTAACGAAATTGCCTTTGTAACAGTATCTCATTACAAAAGACCCAACGGGCGTTCTGGATATTCCTTAGGCAAACTATTTGGAATGGTAGCGAAATCTACTTTATTTTACAGTACCTGGCCTTTGAAAGTTATGACTCTAGGTGGTTTATTATTATCATCCCTAAGCTTTTTAGCGGGAATTATTTTTGTAATTGCTCGATTTGTTTATGATGTTCCCGTACGTGGTTTTACTGCTCTCATTGTGACCATACTATTCTCAACGAGCTTAATTTTACTATGTTTTGGAGTTGTTGGAGGTTATATAAAGCATATTTTCATTGTTTTAAACAGTAAGCCTATGTACTCCATTGCACAGAAGGAATTATGATTATTAAAAAATACAATGTGACCCTAAGGCGGTTGGAAAAAGCCGACTTAGAACTGGTACGCCTAGAGCGGAATAGCCCAGCGATACGTACCCGCATGTTTTATCAGAAAGAAATTACAAAGGCAGATCAAGAAAAATGGTTTGACAGCATTGATAATGCGATGCACTATTATTTTGTTATAGAAGCAAAGGGAAGACGTGTAGGATTGCTCAATGGAAATATTCGTTCATTCGAAGAGATGACTATAGAAGCTGGTATTTTTATCTGGGATCAACAGTTTTTAGCATCCCGAACAGCTGTAGCCTCAGCACTTTGTGTTTTAGATTTCCATTTTTACCTTATGGATATGAAGGAAATATTTATTGAAGTGCGCAAAGACAATCAAAAGGCAATTGGGTTTAATGAATATCTTGGTTTTAAACAGTTTAAAGAGGAACATGAAGAAGATCGAATATGGCTTTTTCTTAAAAAAGAAAATTATCTCAATCATACTAAAAAACTTCGTCGCGGGCTAATGAGAGCGGCCAAAGAAACCACGCCATTAGGTTGGGATAATGTCAGTTTTTCAGAAGTTGATCTTCCTTTAATAAACGACTTGCCAGAAACAATTTATAAAGTGATTTTACCATCGATTCCTTTAAATTTGAGACGTTGAGTAATTAATTGCTGCGTGTTACTCATTTTTTTAGCTTGTATTTTTCTTTATTAAGAATGGTTATATTTGACTAAGTTTAGGTTCTTTATGATTTTAAAATTTACTGCAAGACAACGCAAATTGAGCTATCTTTTTGTACTGTTACTCCCTTTTTTAGTGTATTTCAATGCCATCGATAATGAATATGGCATGGATGATTATTATGTCACTAATGGAAATCCTAAAACAGCAGATGGTATTGAGAATATCCCCGGACTTTTTACCAATTATTATGCAGATGATGGAGAAACACGCTTTGAATATCGCCCATTAACACATACGACCTTTGCGATAGAAAAATCCCTCTTTGGCGCTTTGCCAGATTCTCAGCAACCCCAGGAAAAGCTAGACAATAATGTGCTTACCGAGGCCAATGTTAGTCACCTTATTAATATTCTATTATATGCTTTAAATGGTTTTTTACTACTCTATCTCCTGAGCATGGTTCTTCAAGGCTATTCCTTTGGATTACCGCTTATCATTACCATATTATTTATGGTGCATCCTATCCATACGGAAGTCGTAAATAACATTAAGAGTAGAGACGAATTATTAATGATGGTATTCCTGCTATGGGCACTCATAGAATGTGTGCGATTTGCAAGGGAAGGTTTGAAAAAACGCTTGTGGGGAATTGGTGCCTTGGCTTTACTGGCATTCTTAAGTAAGATGAGCTCCTTAGCCTTTTTTGGGTTGATACCTGTACTTCTATACTATACGAGTACCTCTGGCAAACGTATTTTAATGGCAGTGGGTTCGGTGACTCTGTCTTTAGTGATAGTTTTAGTCCTAAGAGCGGCCATTCCAGGGGAAGAATTTAGAACCTTTCAATTTTTTGAAAATCCGTTATTTGTTGATGATAGTTTTCTAACTCGTGTGGGTATTGGATGCTACTCGGCATTCTTATATCTACAACTACTCATTTTTCCAGAAGATCTTTCCTTTTATTATGGATACAGTCAGATTCCTTTGGCTGATTTTTCTTATTGGCAAGTATGGGTGGCGATCTTGATTTTTATTCCTTTAGGGATCTATGGTATTATTAAATTCTTGAAACGCGATGTATTAGGCTTGGCCTTGGTCATATGGTTGGGTGTAATGGCAATTGTTGTCAATTTAGTATACCCAATGGTAGGCATTGTCGCCGAACGATTTGCTTATATATTCTCTGTTGGATTTGTTTTGGTTCTTGGAATATTGTTGTGGCGTGGCTACGCTTTCGCGAAAGCGAAATTTTCTATGCAAACGGCAAATATTGCATTGTTAAGCTGTCTTGTTTTTATTATTGGGATATATAGTTTGCGAACCATTGAGCGCAATGACGACTGGGAAAATACTTTGGTCTTATATCGTCATGATATCAAACATTTACAAAACTCCTTTAGAGCACATACCTTTCTCGCTGATGAACTGTTTACAACTTTGCCTATAAGATCACTTGAGCCAAAGGGCACAGAACATATAAAAGAAGTCCAGGCATTGTATGAGCGTGCCTTAGAGATTGATGCACATCAACCTTATGTTTTAAATAATTTGGGTGCGATTCAGTACACCTACTATAAAGACTATAATGCGGCACTGGGATTCTTTGAAAAGGCAAAAGCAATTGATGGGTCAAATACTGATATGTTGCTCAATTCGGCTTATTGTTATGCCGCTATAAAACAGTACTCAAAAGCAGTAGATGCAATTAAAGATGCTCTTGTCGTGAATCCACAATTAGAGGCTGCCTATACCTTTTTATTAAGTTTGGTCAAGCAGCCAGCGGCACATGCCGCCTTACAAAAAGGTTTCAGCACGATGGCGATTGCCAATCCTGCAATTCCTAAACAAAAACAATATTGGATGACTGTCGCCCAGTTTTATGGAGCTATTAATAGAGGAGTTATTGCTACAGATAGTCTAGCAAAAGCGTTTTTACTAGACACGACAGACACCGAGTTAGGCAAAGAAGTCGTGCTTTTGTATACCGAGCTTGGAGATACTCAAAAAGCGGCTTATTTCAAACAGGTATTGAACAAGTAATCTTCATTTTTAGAATAGCCTTTGTATCTTTGTTCAATGGCGGTATTTCTTACAGAGCAGGAGTTACACAATCTCGCAATGAACATTGTTGGGAAGGAATTGGAAGAACAAGGATATGAGTTTATGGGTGTCAATTCCAAACTCAAAAAGGATCCTCAATTTGTTGCTTTAAAAGATAAAAAACTACACTTTGTAATCGTACGTGCTAAATCATTTCCAGATGATGCCAACCTATATGACACTCCTTTTATGCTAAAGATGAAAGAGCATGCGCTCAAGTTTGAAGCGCGTACCTTTTATGCAGGTGTGGGGCTGGGTCATGGTGATAATTATCAACATCCAGTCGAAAAAGACGAGCCGTATACGCTTATCTATAACGGACTCCAAGAAATCTAATCATGCGCTTTTTACTTTCACTAATCTGCTTGTTTATTATTGGCTGTAGTGGCCCTGAAACCGTTGATGAAATCACACTGCGAGGAGAAGCCTTTGGGACGGCCTATGCTGTTAAATATTATGGTACAGCAGAGAATGCAGCAGTGGTTCAAAAAGGAATAGACTCTGTGATTTATAGAGTAAATAAATCCATGTCTACCTACATACCTCAAAGTGATATTTCCAAAATCAATAGGGGAAATACTACTGTGATCGTGGACGAAATGTTTAAAGAAGTGTTTACGCTTTCGCGAAAGGTATATGAAACGACGTACCATTACTTTGATCCAACGGTTGGAGGTTTGCGCAATGCCTATGGTTTTGGAGATACAAAACCCATTGCCGTTTTTGACAGCCTACGCTTGGATTCTATGATGCAGTATGTAGGTTTGGATAAAATCGCAATTTCGCCAAACGGCAAGATTTCCAAAAAATTCCCAGAAGTCTACCTCGATTTTAATGCGGTAGCTAAAGGCTATGGTATCGATCGAATCGCGGTCTATTTAGAATCTCGTGCTTTACAACATTTCTTAATTGAGTTAGGCGGAGAAGTTCGCGGAAGTGGTAAAAATCAAAGTAGTTTAAAAGCTTGGACAGTAGGTGTAGAAAGTGTCAACTCTGAACAAGATAATCGCAGTCATGTTGCTGTCGTTGCCTTAGAGAATCTGTCAATGGCGAGTTCAGGGAATTATCGAAAAAATAGAGTAGATGAGCAAACGGGACAACAGTATGTGCATACCATCAATCCTTTGACGGGGAGTGCAGAAAAAAGTGATGTTTTAGGAGCAACGGTAATTGCAAAAGATTGCGCCACCGCCGACGCATATGCTACTGCTTTTATGGCAATGGGTTTAGAAAAATCTAAAGCTGTATTATCTGATCTAAAGGATGTTGATGCTTATCTTGTATTTGCCAAAGAGAATGATTCAACGGGAACCTATGTGACCGCTGGTTTTGAAAAATTACTTCTGAAATAAATTTCTCAACTCTTTAGCACTTTTCTAAACTTCCGAATGGCCCAAAATCCAACCCAGAGAGCGAGTGCAGCAATTCCAAGAGCAACTAGTGTTAGAAGTCCAAGACGCCCATATAGATAATCACTGTAATCGGTTACAACTAATGCATGGATGCCTACATATACTTGGACTCCATATGCCACCCCAGCACCACTAGAAATAAGGGCTAGGAAGCCAAACAAAATTAGTTTTAAGGTTTTAGATTTCATTTATTTCATGTCAAGATGAACTCCTTGCATTAGAAACTCAGTAACTTCATATGGGAATAAGAGCAAAGCGATTAGAGGAATTAAGAACAAGATCCATATGACAATTTTTACACCTTGGCTGAATACTGATTTGCCAGTGATGATCACAAAAACTAGAAAAACCACATAGTACAGAAAGAAAATACCGTGGCAATAGACAGAAGCGCTGCCATGGACTGAGTGGCGACCAGGCCTACAGTTAGAATTGCTGAAATCACAACAATTATGATATTTAATATTTTGAGTGTTTTCATATAAGAGAGCGAACTTTAGAATTGTCTGGGGGCTTGTAATTCAAAATCTTTTGCGCTAATTGGGGCACCTTTCAAGGTAGCAGTATCCCAATCTTGAGTAATTTTCCATTGCCCATTTATTTTTTGAATCACGATATGGAACTGCCCATAACTATAGGTGGTATTGCCAGATTTTCCGGTGAATCCTATACGGTAAAATCCAACTTCATAAGAGATTTCATCTTGAGTCGTCCGACTATCAAACCAAAAATCAAGGCTAATACTTTCACCAGTGGCTTTGTTTTGAGCAAAGCGTTCAAGGTTTCCTTTTTTAAAGTTATTTTGGGTATCGATACCAGAAGGAGTAATACGAAGGACCTGATCTGCATAAGTGGCATTCAGAGCAGCCCCATCTAGCGTTTGAAATGCCTGTTGGAAAGGTTTCCATACTGTTTGATCAATTTCTTTCTGTAAGGCCTCTGCAGAGGTCTGCGCGTTGATATGTGAAAGATGGAAAGCAGCAAAGAGAATAAGGAGGAAGGTGCGCATGGTAATTGTTTTATTTAGGAAAGTTAATTTCTTAAACTAAATGTAATACAATCTAAAACATTCTACTTCTTGCAAACGGGTAATATCTCTCCATTTGCCAGTCGGTAACGATCTACCTCTTCTTTAGAAAGTTGGTTGGTGTAATCCACTTCATCAACTATAAATCCAAACTTGCGAAGGGTATTAAAGTAATCTCGACCATAAACGCGTACGTGGTCATACTGACCAAAGATTTTTGCACGTTCGGTAGGGTCTGTAATGGTATTGTCTTCAAAGGTGACTTCTCTATCGAGTTCTTGAGGAATTTGTAAAATCGCCATACCTCCCGGTTTGAGAACTCTATACAATTCGCTCATTGCCTTAGCATCATCTGGAATATGTTCTAAGACATGATTACAGAAGATTATATCATAGTCGTTGTCCTTAAACGGCAGATCACAAATATCTGCTTTAACATCTGCTAAAGGTGAGTTGAGATCTGTTGTAGTATAATCTAGATGTTTCATTTCACGAAAGCGCTTATAAAAAGCTTGTTCAGGCGCAAAGTGTAAAACCTTGGAAGGCTTTGTAAAGAATTCTGTTTCCCGTTCTAGCCACAGCCATAATAGTCGATGGCGTTCTAAAGAAAGGGTAGAGGGGCTGAGTACATTTTCACGAGGAGCGCCATAGCCATAGGGTAAGAACTTGCGAAAACTTTTTCCATCAATGGGATCCGTATAGCGATTGCCTTTCAGAAATAAAGCCAAAACCGGTCGTACCACATAACTCAAACGTATGAGCAAGGGTCGCGGAATCGCATTAAGAAAAAATTTAAAAATATTTTTCACAGTTTATAAGACCAAGGCTTGTTGGCGGAAAGGGAGTTCCTCATCACTTTTTATACCCAAGGCTTGATAAATATAGGCAAAGGTGGAGAGCAATTCTGGTTTTCCATCAACGATCGCAACATCGTGTTCAAAGTGCGCACTTGCTTTATTATCACGGGTAGTAATCGTCCACCCATCATCATGTTGCTTTATGTTTTTAGTCCCTAAATTGATCATAGGTTCTATGGCAACTACCATACCTTCTGTAAATTTCTTGCCGCGACCACGTTTCCCGTAATTAGGCATTTCAGGATCTTCATGCATAGTCTTTCCTAGGCCATGACCAACTAATTCACGTACGACACCATAGCCGTGATCTTCGGCATGTTTTTGTATGGCATAGCCAACATCACCAACACGATTGCCAAGTTTAAATTGTTCAATTCCTTTGTACAAAGACTGCTTAGTAACTTCTAGTAATTGTTTGATGTCTGCTGCCACTTCGCCCACCTCAAAGGTATAGGCGTGGTCTCCATAATATTCATTTTTGATAGCACCACAGTCAATGGAGATAATGTCACCTTCTACTAACGGTTTATCATTGGGGATACCATGTACTACTTGTTGATTGGGACTCATACAAAGTGTATTTGGAAAATCATATAAGCCTAAAAATCCTGGAATAGCACCATGATCTCTTATAAAAGTTTCAGCAAGTCCATCCAGATAAAGGGTGGTTACCCCTGGTTTTACTTCCCCAGCTAGCATTCCCAAGGTTTTGGAAACAATCAATGCACTTTCGCGCATGAGCTCAATTTCTTCTCTACTTTTTTGGATAATCATACTAACTATTTTCGTCTTTAAAAAGATCCTCAATACGGGAGAAGAAACCTTTGTTTGCTATTTTTTTTCTTTTTTGATTGAGCTTTGGAGAATTGGATTTTTCATTACTTATCAAGTGATAAATCTCTCCCCATCCCATCATGCCACCTATGTTGCGATCGTCAATAAAAAGATCGGCATGTATTTTTCTACTAATATTATCGGCCATTATCTCTTCAGGGTAGCTTTTATTTATCGCATAAAAAGTCAATCCATTTTGTGCGCAAAAATCAACAGCTTCAGCAAGTTTTGTTCCCTCACGATAGGTCCATAAAATAAGAATATGACCTTCGTTTTGTAACTTTTTGAGGGTTTCGAATGCAAAAAGTAACGGTTTGCCTATGCTTGGATAAGCGTTGGTAACGATAGTTCCGTCAAAATCTACTGCAATGGTTATTTTGTCCAATGGTTTTAAATTTTGCGCAAAGTTACAAAAGATTCATGAGTGAATCTCCCTCTGTAATAAGGACTTCTGTTCCAAAGGGAGAGATGGAAGCCGCGTTTCTTTTTTTATATAGAAGTTTTAATTTTTGAAGCTTGATAATTTACTCCTCATAGGCATGTTTGTAAGGCTCGCCATTTATAATTTTCTCTAAATCTTTTTCCCAACTTTCAATTGGGTACTCAACAATTCGTCCAATTTCCTTGCCCTCCATATTCACAATAACAGTTGGAACAAATGTGATGTTTTTTCCTTTTTCCAAACCCTTAGGAGTGTCTTTTTCTTCTGATACGGTCACTAAAGTATAGTGATTTGGGTTGAATCCTGCTTGATCAAGAACCTTAAACATAGCTGGAATTTGCAGCTGACTATCCTCACACCAGGAGCCCATAAAGATGGTTAGATGTGCATCGCGCAATTTTCTACCAATAACTTTTACCGTCGCTGTATCAACAACATATTCGTCATAGGTGGGTGTAAACCATTTTGAGTAGGGTTCATCGTGTAATTGGCTACGCTTGGTTTTACCTAATAAAATTGGGTCGTCTGAAGTATCTAATATTTCATCTTCAATAGAATCAGAAACAACTTTAACTTCTATTTCTGTAGTTGTAGAGTCTTTAGGTTCTTCCTTGCATGAGAACATACTAAGAGATGCAACACATATAGTATAGGCAACTAAATTTTTTAATTTCATAGGGGGGTATATTAATGTTTTAAAACAAGTATATCTATTTCTTCCTTGGAATTTCAACGACTTGAATAGCGTAAATGTCCAAAAAAGACCAAAAGCTAGTCCTAATAGCGCAATCCATTTAATGTCTTTGATAATGGAAGTATAGGCAAGACCAAAACCAAAAAGGGTCCATAGCAAAGCCGTAAGTTTGAGTAAGGTGAATTTATATTTATGTAGCATCTTTATATCAGAGATTTACGATCCATGACTGCTGGCTGCTCAACACCTAATAAATCAAGGATAGTAGGTGCTACATCGGCTAAGATTCCATTTCGTATTTCTTTAATATCTGGGTCGACAAGAATAATAGGCACTGGATTGGTAGTGTGGGCCGTATTAGGTGATCCATCAGGATTGATCATCGTTTCTGCATTACCATGGTCGGCAATAATGATAATTGTATACTCATGTTCAAGAGCAGCCGTTACAATAGATTCTGTACAACTATCAACCACTTCACAAGCTTTGATAGCGGCTTTCATATCACCAGTATGTCCCACCATATCCGGATTGGCAAAATTCAAACAAATAAAATCAACCTCTCCTTTTTCAATTTCAGGAATGATTTTATCTCTTATATCATAGGCGCTCATCTCTGGTTGTAAGTCGTAGGTTGCCACTTTTGGAGATGGACATAAAAGACGACTTTCACCTTCAAATGGAATTTCTTGGCCTCCATTAAAGAAGAAGGTAACATGTGGGTATTTCTCAGTTTCTGCGATTCGAATTTGGGTTTTTCCGGCTTTCGCCAAAGTTTCACCCAAAGTATCGACTAAATTATCTTTATCATATACGACGTTTACTTCTTCAAAAGTGTTGTCGTAATTAGTCAATGTGACATAATGCAAATTAAGTTTTTTAGTTCCCTGTTCAGGAAAATCCTTTTGCGATAACATCTGTGTAAGTTCGCGACCACGATCAGTTCTGAAATTAAAAAAGATTACAACATCTCCTTCTGCGATGGTAGCGATGGGCTTGCCATTTTCTGCCATCACTAGAGGATCTATAAACTCATCGGTAATATCGGCCTCATAACTTGCCTGCATGCTTTTACCAATATCTTCTGATAAGGTACCGCTTCCATTGACAAGCAGATCATAAGCTTTTTGTACACGATCCCAGCGGCTGTCTCTGTCCATGGCATAATATCTTCCAATGACTGTGGCCAGCTGTGCCGAGTGCGCTTTCGCGAAAGCGTCTACATCCTCCAAAAAACCCTTACCTGATTTTGGATCTACATCCCGACCGTCTGTAAACGCATGAATATACGTTTGCGGAATTCCAGCTTCTTCGGCAGCTAATAAAAGACCCTTCAAATGATCAATATGAGAATGCACTCCGCCATCAGAAACGAGGCCTAGCAAGTGAATGGGTTTCTTGTATGCTTTAGCATAGGCGAAAGCCTCTTTTAATACTATTTCGTCCTTTAAAGTGTCATTTTTAATTGCCAAATTAATTTTTGCTAAATCTTGATACACAATGCGACCAGCTCCTAAATTCATATGCCCTACTTCGCTATTGCCCATTTGACCTTCTGGAAGCCCAACGTTACCACCATGAGTGAGTAAAGTACTATGTGGATATTTGGTATATAGGCTATCGACAAAAGGGGTTTGCGCCTGATCTACGGCAGATACTTTTTGGTCTGGAGCGACGCCCCAGCCATCGAGAATCATTAGGATGGTTTTCTTATTCAAAGTAATGTATTTTGGTACTGTAAAGATAAAAAACAAAATCCCGCGATGGCGGGATTAGGGATGCTTTTAACGAAAACGATTTAGCCACCGTTTTTATGTATTTCGATACTTTCTTTTATGCGTTCCATACGGTTTTCAGGATCTGGATGTGTACTTTGAAATTCAGGGGTTCTATTTGGACCACCAGCGGCTTTTAAAATTTCCATAACGCCTATCATCTCATAGGGGTCGTACCCAGCATTCATCATAAATAAAACACCCAGATGATCACTTTCCAATTCGTCTTCTCGACCATTTCCAAGTAATACATTCTGACCAATAGAGCCTACGGCTTGTCCCATGCCTCCGCCAACTTCGGCGCCCATAGAAACCGTTTGCCACATTTTGCTTTTAGAGACACGTTCTGCGCTATGTTTTCCGAGTACATGTGCAATTTCATGGCCTAGAACCCCGGCAATTTGATCTTCGTTTTCCAAACGACTCAATAGGGCATAGGTCATAAAAATTTGTCCACCAGGTAAGGCAAAGGCATTGATGGTTTCTTCGTCTCTCAACAAATGGAAATCATATTCATAAGGAGTTTGAGCAGCCACACTATTGCGCACAAGTTTATTTCCTATGCGATCAATTTCTGCCTGTAATTCTTGATTTGGGTATAGTCCGCCATGTTGCTCGGCCATGCCAGGAGCGTATTGCTGACCAATTTGAATTTCTTCAGCAGGAGTCATGTCAATAGACTGAACAGTACCAGTATAGGGGTTTGTTTCTTTATTACTACAATATTGAAAGTAGCCAAAGGCTGCAATACAAAGACCTATAAGTATTCTGATTTTTAAACTTCTTCCGCCGCGCATGATAATGGGGTATTTGTTAGACCTCTAAAGTTACGGAAAATTGTCTATTTACAGCTTACTTAACTTCACGTCTCCAGCCCATTGTATCTTCTGCACGGTTGTATTGAATATCGTTAAGAGCTTTTTTGAAACGACGTGCATAGCTGTCGTCATTTTGAGCTGGTAGTTGATAATCTTTCTCATCATGTCCAAAAGAATTAAAGGGTACCACAACCGCAGCAGTTCCTGCTCCAAAAATTTCTTTTAATTCGCCTGCATTAGAAGCAGCGACGATTTCAGAAACGCGTACTGGGCGAACTTCAACGTTTACACCAGCTTTTTCGGCGAGGGCGATGATACTTTTGCGAGTGATTCCATCAAGAATGCGATCGTTAGTTGGTGCTGTAATAAGAGTGTCTCCAATACGGAAAAACACATTCATGGTTCCTGCTTCTTCAAGGAATTCATGAGTACTGGCATCTGTCCATACGATTTGTTGGTAGCCTTTTGCATTTGCTAGGCTTGTAGGGTAAAATTGAGCGGCGTAATTACCAGCTGCTTTTGCAAAACCAACACCCCCATCGGCGGCGCGGCTATATTTCTGAGCAAAGAGCACATTTACCTCTCCAGAATAATAAGCTTGTGCAGGAGCACAGATTATCATAAATCTATAGCTATTTGAAGGAGAAGCTGAAACTCCATTTTGGGTTGCAATCACAAAGGGGCGGATATACATTGCATTACCGTCTCCAGGCTTGATCCAATCGCTATCCATTTTCAAAAGCTGATCCATGCCTTCAAAGAAATAATCTTTAGGAAAGGCAGGCATTGCTAAACGTTCTGAGGATTTATTGATGCGTTCCCAATTGTCCTCTGGGCGAAAAAGCCACACTTTGCCAGCCTCATCTTTAAAGGCTTTCATTCCTTCAAAAACAGCTTGCCCATAATGAAATACCTTGGCGCTAGGTTCGATAGACATTGGGCCGTAAGGCACAATTTCTGGCTCTTTCCAAGCCCCGTCTACATAATCACATATGAACATATGATCTGTAAAAACACTCCCAAAAGTGAGGTTATTAAAATCGATATCTGCAATCTTCGAACTAGGTCTTTGAGTGATTTTCATAGGTATAACTGTATTTCTCTGCAAATTTATGAATTTAACACCCGAGAGCGTCTAGAAATTCATAATTTTGTCAGGTAATTACTTAAAATCAAATAGTATGAAGACTTTATTAGTAGTAGCCTTGGCTGGATGTATGATGATAGGATGTGCAGAGTCTACCCAAGAGAACAAAAAAGAGGAGGCGGTAGCTTTCGCGAAAGCGGAGGAAACAACTGCTTCATCACAAGAAGATTATGCAAGTTTTGGAGCTGAAATCTCTGCAACAGACGCAATGACACAGGCTGAGATCAATGAGAAGTATGCCCAATTAAAGCCAGGAGATACGGCAGTAGTTAAATTTGAGGCTCCTATTAATGCCGTTTGTAAATCAAAAGGTTGTTGGATGCGTCTTGATATCGCTCAAGAAGAAGAGGTGTTTGTAAAATTCAAGGATTACGGATTCTTCGTTCCTTTGGATGCTGAAGGACAAGCGATCGTTGAAGGTAAAGCTTATCTTGAGGAAGTGTCTGTAGACGAATTACAGCATATGGCTAAAGATGCAGGAAAAACTGCTGAAGAAATTGCTGCAATCACCGAGTCAAAACGCGAACTCCGCTTTATGGCCGATGGTGTTTTGATTAAGACTAATTAAGACTACTATTGTAGCTAATGAAACGTGAAATCATCACAACCGGAGACGGTTCGAAAACGATCCAAATCTCTGAGTGGGATGAGCAATACCACAGTAAACATGGCGCCATTCAAGAAGCGCGTCATGTTTTCTTGGGTATGGGACTACAACATTACGTTTCAAAAATGCCTACGACCCAACCCATAGCAATTTTGGAGATGGGATTCGGGACTGGATTAAATGCTTTGCTAACGCTCTTTGAAGCACAAGCTCTTAATACAGAAATAGAGTATACAGGAATTGAAGCCTATCCGGTTTCTGAAGAAGAAGTTGCGGCGATGGATTATTCGAGCCAACTTACACAAACCAATGCCTTACAATATTATAATCAAATGCATTCTCTTTCTTGGGGCGAGCAGCATCCAATCACAACTGATTATAGATTGACCAAACGCCAAGAGCGCTTTGAGAATATCACTGATATAGGTCTTTATGATCTCGTGTATTTTGATGCTTTTGGGGCCAGAGTACAGCCAGAATTATGGGATGAGGCTATTTTTGAAAAGATGTATATCGCTTTGCGCGAAAATGGGGTTTTAGTAACCTATGCAGCCAAAGGAAGCGTGCGTAGAGCAATGCAAGCCGTTGGTTTTGTCGTAGAACGCCTACCTGGACCTCCAGGAAAAAGAGAGATGTTGCGAGCGACTAAAACTTGCAATTAAGACTGGCTACTTTGTAATCGATCTATTTCCTAAGAAGAACGAAATAACCACCTTAATCCTTAAGTTGGTTTAACGCCTCTGTAAAGAATTTTACTAACTGGTCTTGGTTACTGTTTTCTGCGGGTAAAACTCCTCCTTTAAAAGTGTCGGAAACCCATTTTCCAACCGATAGCCGATTGAAAGATGTAGGGTCCATCTGATTTCCATTTTTATAGCCACTTGCATAAAAATAATGTCCATCGGATACTGTATCTGGAATTGCAAGACCAAGGCCTACCATAACATCTGAAGTTTCCGGTAAAGGCGCGTATATCCCTGTGTCAAAATGATGCGGCCATATCCTGATGCTGTCTTTCAAATGGAACGTCTTTATTATTTCCTCAAGCCCCTTTTGAGTAAGGATTCTCAAATTAGCAAGTGTTTTTAAGTCGGCTGAGTTGTCAATATGAAAGGTGTAATCACTATGAATGCTATATGGCAACTCATAGTGAAATTTATACCTATATGGCTTTGCAATAGTGGTTAAAGACATTTGCTGTAGCCATTCGAGAGCTTGAGCATGTGTTTTGCCCTCCAAAGGGTAAGAGTTATGAGCATTAAAAGAGATCCATTCTAATGAAAAGTCCTTGTAATTAAGTGCTAGTTGATCTCCTTTAGACGAAAGTGGGTGAGAGAGCAAGCGCAATTGCTCCACATCAAATCCGAAATTTGTATGACTATCGTCTTCTTCTTTTGGTACAAAACTAATATTGGCTGCGGCGAGGTATTGTGCCGCTAGGTGAATGATTGTTTCTGTTTCTTGTATCATAAGACTCCTGCGTAATTGATTCCTGTTAGTTTATGAAGATCCCTGTCAAAGGTAGACAAGTCGTTGTGGTTAAATTTGCTTACATCATCATATCCACATGCTCTCGCTACTACCTTAATGAGATTATTGGTGGCATCAAAATAGTTGTGTAATTGCTTAGCTGAACTGTCAATAATCAATCGGCTACGGAGAGATTCCTTTTGAGTAGCAATGCCAACCGGACAATTGTTAGAGCCACAGGCACGCATACCTAGGCATCCAATAGCTTGTAAGGCCGAATTGGATACTGCGATGGCATCTGCACCTAGCATTAACGCTTTAGCAAAATCCTCTGCAACTCTGAGTCCGCCAGTAATAATTAAAGTCACATGAGTCGCACCTACCTTATCAAGGTATTTTCGGGCACGTGCAAGTGCGGGAATGGTGGGTACATTGATATGATCTCTTAAGATAGTAGGAGCAGAACCTGTGCCACCTCCTCGGCCATCCAATATGATATAATCTACCCCAACGTCTAGAGCAAACTGAATATCTTTTTCAATATGACTCGCTGCCAATTTGAATCCGATAGGAATTCCACCGGTGCGCTCTCTAACTTCTTTTGCAAAGGCTTTAAAGTCGTCTACTCCGTGAAAATCTGGGAAGGTAGCGGGTGAGATAGCTGTTTCTCCTTCTTGAAGTCCGCGAACCTTCGCAATTTCTTTACTTACTTTGGCTCCTGGCAGATGGCCGCCAGTTCCCGTTTTTGCACCCTGCCCCCCCTTTAAAATGAAAGGCCTGTACATTATCGAGTTTATCCCAGCTGAATCCAAATTTCGCGGAAGCGAGTTCATAAAAGTATCGAGAATTATTTGCCTGTTCTTCGGGGAGCATACCTCCTTCGC
Organism: uncultured bacterium; assembly: GCA_963974305.1. Taxonomy (GTDB): domain Bacteria; phylum Bacteroidota; class Bacteroidia; order Flavobacteriales; family Flavobacteriaceae; genus Dokdonia. The sequence goes on along the minus strand of CAXBCS010000005.1, from coordinate 919 downwards.
CAGAACAAATTCCAGTCCCAGATAGCTCTGCACCTTTGGAAAGAGCAATTTTTGCTTCTCGTGATAAAGCTCCAAAACTCATATCACTAACAAATAGCGGAATATCAATGGTTAATGGCTTCCTTGCACTAGGACCAATAACCACCTTTGTGGCGACGGTATCTTCATCAAGTAAAGGACGTGTGGCCAATTGAGCTGGAAGGAACTGAATGTCGTTCCATTTAGGAAGAGTGTTCCTGTCTACCCCCATGGAAGCAGAAAAACCATGATGTCCTATGTTTTTTAATCCGTTTTTTGATAATTCTTTGATATAACCAGTATACGGTTCTGTGTCTTCTGGGTGAGTGTCTGCATAGGCTCCGAGATATTCATCTCGATTAAAGGGTTGTGGATGATTGGCTAAATATGAGTCGATTTCAAAACCGTCAACAAAAAGCTCATCTCCTTCAGTTTTGGTAGAGAATTTATGAAGTACCTCTTTGTTGTTGTATTCAGAAACACCAGAATCTACACGATAATCCCAACCATGGACGCCACAAATTAGGTTTTCACCATCAATATGACCATCTGACATGAGAGCACCTCTGTGCAAACATCTTCCGTAAAGGACAGATATGTCGGTATCAAATTTTACAACCACTAGATCCAACCCATTGACAAGAGCATGAGTGGGTTTTTTATTTTCTAAATCTGAAATTTTTGCAATTGCAATAGGTTGCTTCATAATGGAAATTGGTTTTTTTGATTAGGTTATTTCTTTATTCGTACCGTATAAAGTTTAGCAAGGTGAGCCTAGGTAAAATGCTAACTAAAGATAGGTAAAAGCTTGTAAATCAATTAATTTAAATATTAGCGTGATTGTAACAGTGTCTGGTATTAATCATTAAGTTATTGGATGCAACTAGGCTGATCTTATTTT